>NZ_JBSXNU010000051.1:0-223032 GCF_056857815.1 Qipengyuania sp. B-5
CGCGTCAGGAGCCCCCCGGGAAAGGCCGGAAATGGACAGATGACACCGCAAAACACACCATCAAACCACCAATCCGGTCGCTCAATCGTCAATCCGCATCAGCGCGTCCACGAAACCTCGGTTATTGCGGGTGTCCAGCTGGGCGGTTGGAAATGTTGCAGATGCGTCACATAACCACACGAAACTCGAAAAATCACTCGTAAAGCAATTGCTAGTCCCGTTACGGTAAAGCATCCCTTCGCCTTGGGCATGCTGGCCAAAGGAGATGGGCGGCGTGACACCTACGGGGCTTTACTCGTTATTTTTGGCCGGGGCGTACCGGCTTTCAATGGGGACTGGAATAACATGAGAAAATCTTTGGCAACTGCGGGCCGTATCAAGGGTCGCTTCTTCGCGAGCGCTGGGATAGCAGCGCTGTCGCTGGCCGCTTTGGCTGGCCCTGCTTACGCACAGGATAGCGATCCCGAATGTATCGACGCGGACGAAGACGGCGAATGCGATGTACCCGCACTCACCGCGGAAACCGAGGGAGACGGTGTGATAACCGTCACCGGCTCACGCATCCGCCTGTCCGCAGCGGCTGCATCCAAAGAGCCGATCGTCGTCCTCGATGAAGAATATATCGAGGATCGCAATCTGACGAATGTCGCCGACGCTCTCAACGAACTTCCGATTTTTCAGGGCTCGGTTACTCCGGCAGGTGCGCAGGGCAGTTTCGGTCAGGGTGTGAACTTCGTTAACACTTTTGGCCTCGGCTCAAACCGTACACTAACGCTGATCAATGGTCGCCGCTTCGTTAACTCGAATCCCCCGACCGTATTCAACAACGCCAGTGCGGGTACACAGGTCGATCTTAACGTCGTCCCGACTGTCCTGATCGATCGCGTCGATATCGTCGCTGTCGGCGGTGCGCCTGTCTATGGGTCGGACGCTATTGGCGGTACCACCAACGTAATCCTCAATACCCGTTTTGACGATATCGTTCTCACCGGTACCACAGGGATAACCGAGCGTGGCGACAACTTCCGTTACAATGTGTCCGCTGTTGCAGGTTTTAACTTTTTCGAAGATACTCTGAATATCACGGCGGCTTTCTCGCACGACGACGAAAATGGTCTGCTTCTGAATGATCGTCCGGAACTGGCTCAGAACATCCAGACTCTGAGCAACGCTTTCGGACCGGACAGTCCCGCGAACGCATTCCGTGTCAATCCGAACTTCACTGCTGACAACGGCGGCGGAGTGGATGACCCAGACGGCAATCCGCCTCGCGTGCAGTTCCGCGACACTGGAATTCCGTTTCTTTCGCGCGGTGGTGTGATTTTCGGCGGTCCGTTAAGCCTGCAGCGCCAATTCGATTCGAACGGCAATCTCGTTCCCTTTGATATCGGTACGCTCATCGATGGCATTCGCGGCATCGGTGGTGACGGTTTCCAGTTTGGCGATTTCGCCCAAGTCACTTCGGACGTTCGCCGAACCACCGGTAACCTTTTCGTTACTTGGGAATTTACGCCGGACATCGAAGCCTATGCCGAAGGTTGGTATTTCAAATCACGTGCAGACGAACTCGTGCAACAGCCGACCTTCAATACCGTTCTTTTCGGTGGTTCCAGCGGTGCTCCCTTTTTCACAATAGATAACCCGTTCCTCACCGATCAGGCGCGCGGTGTCCTGCAGGATGCCGGTGTTACCGGCTTCACGCTTTCACGCGTAAATCTCGATCTCGCCGATCTTACCGGATACGGCGAAAACGAAGTGAAGCGCGGCGTTTTGGGCGTTCGTGGTGACTTCGAAGGTCTTGGTCGTGTCTGGAACTTCGACGTCAGCTACAATCGCGGTCGGAGCGAGGTGGACACGTTCAGCCAAGACATCAACCGCCAGAACTTCATCAATGCGATCAGCGTCGACGCCAACGGCAATTGCACAACTGATCCGAACTTGGCCACCGGGTTTGCACCGGGCGGCGCCCCGGTTGCCGATTCCAGCTGTGTCGGATTGAACATACTTGGCGAAGGCCGAGCATCCCAGGCGGCTCTTGATTACATCATCCAGGAGCAGTTCATCGCCGCGACGCTCGATCAGGAAGTGATCAACGCAAACATCGGTTCGACGCTTTTCGACCTATGGGGCGCTGGTCCGATCGGCTTCAACGTCGGTTATGAACATCGCGAGGAAAAGGGTGAATTCATCCCGGATGACTTTACCGAGCAGGGACTTGGCCGCGCGGTAGCAATCGAGCCCGTTACCGGCTCGTACAATCTCGACGAAGTGTTCGGCGAAGTATTGGTTCCGCTGGTATCTGAAGACAACGGCATTCCGTTCATCCAAAGTGCCGAGGTATTTGGTCGAGCACGGTATGTGGACAACACTGTCAATGGGGGATTCACCGCCTGGGCAGCTGGCGGTCGTATCTCTCCCATCGAAGACATCACAATTCGTGGAAACTTCACCAGGTCGTTCCGCGCGCCTGCAATATCCGAGCTTTTCTCGCCGCAAGCAGGCGCCTTTGGCTTTGTCGCACGTCCCTGTCGGAATACCGATGCTGGGCCTAACCCCGAGGTTCGTGCCATCAACTGCGCGGCCTTTCTCGACGAGTTCCCGAACGCAAATGAGGATCCGTCCGGCGATGCCTCCATCCCGATCCTCGTCGGTGGTAACCCAAACCTGCAGAACGAAGAGGCAGACGCATGGACCATCGGTGCTGTGTTCCAACCCCGCTTCCTCAATAATTTCGTTCTTGCCGTCGATTACGTAAATGTCGAGATCAACAACCCGATCATCTTCCTCAATACGGATGACATTGTAGCAGGTTGTTTCGACAATCCTGACTTTGACACCTCGGACCCAGCGAATGGCAACCAATTCTGCTCACTCATCCAGCGTTATCCAGCCGGCACTCAAGGTGTCGTACCTAGTACAGGTGAAATTGGAGACATCGGCGGCTTTGTAGTCAACGATCCGGCCAATCCGGGAGTTACCACAGGTTTCGCGAATGGCGTCCAGTTTAACTATGAGGCCCTTCAAGGTGTCTTCAGTTGGAACCTTCGCAACTTCCTCGGAGGCGAGGGCACGCTGGGCTTCAACGGCAGCGCTCTGTATACCCTCAAGCGTGATTTCAACAATCTGGGTGTCGTGGTGAATCGTTCGGACGGTACGTTCGGCGATCCGACTTTCTCGGCGCAGCTTAACGCTCGTTATTTCAGCGATACCTGGGGTGTGCTGGTGTCATCCAATTTCGTCGGCAAACAGCTGGCCACCCGTGACGAACGCAGCATAGAGATCCGTGAGATCAACGAACGTGATCCTTATGCTCTGTTCAATGCTTCGGTCTTCTTCGATGTCGAAGAAGATTTCCGCTTCACCTTCGCGGTGACGAACGTCTTTGATCGGATCTACCAAAACGATTACTACGGCGCTCCCAATGGTGTCGCTGATCAGCTTGGACGTCGCTTCTCTGTGACCGCGCGCACACGCTTCTAAGAGCGGGCGCATTGCAAAGAAGAAAGGGCCCCGGGAAAACGGGGCCCTTTTTGTTTGGCTGGCTGCAGAAATCGATAGAGGTTTACACTACCTTCATCTCCAACGCCCCGTCACCCTCATCGATCTTGACCCGCGAACCATCCGGAACATCGCCCCGCAGGATCATGTCGGCCAGCGGATCTTGTACGTATCGCTGCACCGCACGCTTCAGCGGGCGCGCGCCATAGACCGGATCGTAGCCCACACGGCCGAGCCACTTCTTCGCGGCCTCGGTCAGATCTAGTTCGATCTTGCGGTCCTTGAGCAGCTTCTGCACGCGCGCGACCTGGATATCGACAATCGGGGCCATGTGCTCCTGTGCCAGACGGTGGAACAGGATGATCTCGTCCAGACGGTTGAGGAATTCGGGGCGGAAGTGTCCGCGCACCACGTCCATCACCTGCGGCTCGACATCTTCGACCTTCTGGTCGTCATCCATGTTGGCAAGGTATTGGCTGCCAAGATTGGAAGTGAGGATGATCAGCGTATTGCTGAAATCGACCACGCGGCCCTGCCCGTCGGTCAGACGCCCGTCGTCGAGCACTTGCAGCAGCACGTTGAACACGTCGCTGTGTGCCTTCTCCACTTCGTCGAACAGCACCACCTGATAGGGGCGCCGCCGCACGGCTTCGGTCAGAACGCCGCCTTCCTCATAGCCGACATAACCCGGAGGCGCGCCGATCAGGCGGGCGACCGCATGCTTTTCCATGAACTCGCTCATGTCGATGCGCACCATCGCGCTATCGTCGTCGAACAGGAAGCCAGCCAACGCCTTTGTGAGTTCGGTCTTGCCTACGCCCGTCGGGCCGAGAAAGAGGAAGCTGCCCAGCGGGCGGTTCGGATCCTGCAGGCCGGCACGCGCCCGCCGAACGGCCTTGGAGACCGCATCGATGGCCTGCGACTGGCCGATCACCCGCTTCGACAGGATGTTTTCCATGTCGAGCAGCTTCTCGCGCTCGCCCTCCATCATCCGGTCGACCGGAATGCCGGTCCAGCGGCTGACTACACCGGCAATATCGTCCTCGGTAACTTCTTCCTTCAGCAAGGCATTGTCGGTGTGGCCGCTCGCTTCCTGAAGCTTGCGTTCCAGCTCTGGAATCCTGCCGTATTGCAGTTCGCCCGCCTTCTGCAGATCGCCCCCGCGCTGCGCCTGCTCGAGTTCGATCCGTGCCTGGTCGAGCTCTTCCTTGATCCGCGCCTCGGCATGGATCTTGTCGCGCTCGTTCTGCCACCGTGTGGTGAGCTCGGACGACTGCTGTTCCAGTTCGGACAGTTCCTTGCGCAGGGCCTCCAGCCTGTCCTTGGACGCGGTATCGGTTTCCTTCTGCAGAGCCTGTTCCTCGATCCGCAGCTGAATGATGCGCCGGTCGAGACCCTCGATCTCCTCGGGCTTGCTCTCAACCTCCATGCGGATACGCGACGCGGCCTCGTCCATCAGGTCGATGGCCTTGTCGGGCAGGAAGCGATTCTGGATATAGCGGTTAGATAATTGTGCGGCCGCAACGATCGCACCATCCGTGATGCGCACGCCATGGTGCAGTTCGTATTTGTCCTTGATCCCGCGCAGGATGCTGATCGTGTCCTCGACGCTCGGCTCGTCGATATAGACGGGCTGGAAGCGGCGCTGCAGCGCTGGGTCCTTCTCGACATATTTCTGATACTCGTCGAGCGTGGTTGCGCCGATGCAATGCAGTTCGCCGCGCGAAAGGGCGGGCTTCAACAGGTTGCCCGCATCCATGCTGCCTTCGCTTGCTCCTGCACCGATCAGAGTGTGCATCTCATCAATGAAGAGAATGATCTGTCCCTCGGCGCCCTTCACCTCGTCGAGCACGGCTTTGAGACGTTCCTCGAACTCGCCGCGATATTTCGCGCCAGCAATGAGCGCGCCCAGATCGAGCGCCATAAGCGTCCGGCCTTTGAGGCTGTCGGGAACGTCTCCATTGGCGATACGCAGGGCGAGCCCCTCGGCGATCGCGGTCTTGCCGGTGCCGGGTTCGCCGATCAGAGCAGGGTTGTTCTTGGTGCGGCGAGCGAGGATCTGAACCGTGCGGCGGATTTCCTCATCGCGGCCAATCACAGGATCGAGCTTGCCGTCGCGCGCCGCTTGCGTCAGGTCGCGCGCATATTTCTTCATCGCATCGTAGCTCTCTTCGGCGCTGGCGCTGTCGGCAGTGCGGCCTCCGGTAGCCTCCTGAATCGCGGCCTCTAGCGATTTGGCATCCACGCCGGCTGACTTCAGCGCCTTGCCCGCATCATTGTCGGCAAGGGTCAGTGCCTGGAGAATGCGTTGCACGGGAACGAAGCTGTCGCCTGCCTTCTCCGCCAGTTGCTCGGCTTGATCGAGCGTGCGCACGGCGTCATTGTCGAGGCCGGGTGTCGCTTGCGCCCCGCCGCCGGAAACTGCCGGAATCTTGCCCAGCGCCGTATCGATTTCGGTAATCGCCACACCGGGATTGCCGCCTGCCCGCTGGATCAGCTGTGCGGCCATTCCCTGCTCGTCATCAAGTAGTGCCTTGAGAATGTGCGCGGGCGAAATGCGCTGATGGTTCATGCGGATTGCGACCGTCTGAGCAGCCTGCAGGAAGCCTTTGGCCCGGTCTGTGAATTTTTCGAGATTCATTCGAAACCCCTGTCCTTGAAGTACCGCTCGAATATGGTGTTGCGATTATGCAACACAAGCCCTCCTCCTGCTTTTTTCGCACGTGGCGAGCACAGGTGTGTTAGCCGGATATAGGGGTGCAATGCGCGAAGGCGAGGGCGGTGCCGAAATTTATTCGGCGTCTACGCCTTCCAACCCGGGCACCATCACGGTTCGCCCGCCGCCAAAGTCCTCGCGGACCACGATCAGACCCTGCCGTTCGAGATGTTCGAGCAGCCGGCGGATACGTCCGGGCGAACTGGTGCCATAGGCGCGCGCAAGTTCCTGCTCGTCCACTTCGGTCTCTCCCGCGTGGGCTGCCTTGGCAATTACGAGGAACGGGCCGAGCAAATCCTCCTCCACTCCGCTCGCCAATCTCATTATCCGCGCCTGCAAATGCTCTTCCAGCTCTGACAGCTCCGCACCGGCAAAGGCGAAGCGACGGCGGAAGGCACGCATGTCGGGCATGGGTCCGATCAATCGTTCGCGGCGGCAGCGCGTGAGGAAAGTCTGGTATTGCGCGCTGGCCGACTGGAAGGCGATGCCCTCCTCCCCTGCCAGTTCGCCGATGATCTCCTCGATCCGCGAGGCAACGGAGGAAGTATCGATGGGTTCGGCAACCGGTTCGACTTGCCGTTCCTCTGCATGGGCAATGCTTTCCTCGATGTCCTCCAGACGCGGCGCAGGCGGGGGAGCTGGCGGCGAGGGAGCCTTGGCGACATCGCTGGCAAGATCGCGGGTCAAGAGATCGGCCATGTCCTCGGGCGCCGTGTCGGGCATAGCCATCAATCCTTCGCTCCGCACGGCATTGCCGGTCTTTACCGCGCCGATCTTCACCGCCAGCGGCAACCGGGTGATGGCAGGGCCGAGCGCAAGGAAATGCCCTCGCTCAAGCTCGCGGATCCGCTCCGCCTGGCGCCGCTCCATTCCGAGCAGGTCGGCGGCGCGCACCATGTCGATATCGAGGAAGGTGCGCCCCATCAGGAAATTCGAGGCTTCGGCTGCCACGTTCTTCGCCAGTTTCGCCAGCCTCTGGGTCGCCACGACCCCCGCGAGACCGCGCTTGCGACCGCGGCACATGAGATTGGTCATGGCAGACAGCGTCATGCGCCGCGTGTCTTCGGCCATCTCGCCTGCGGCTGCGGGAGCGAAAATCTGCGCTTCGTCGACCACCACCAGCGCGGGATACCAGTGCTCTCGCGGGGCGTCGAACAGCGCGGTCAGGAATTGCGCAGCGCAGCGGATCTGCTGTTCGACCTCCAGCCCATCGAGATCGAGCACCACGCTGGCGCGGTGTTCCCGGATACGGCGGGCAAGCGCCTCTATCTCCCCGGGGGAATAGGCCGATCCGTCGATCACGACGTGCCCGAATTCCTCTGCCAGCGAAGGGAAGTCGCCCTCCGGATCGATCACCACCTGTTGGACCATGCCTGCGCTCTCTTCGAGCAGCCGTCGCAAAAGATGCGATTTGCCGCTCCCGGAATTGCCCTGGACGAGCAGGCGGGTTGCGAGGAGTTCCTCGATATCGAACTCTACCGCTTTGCCGGTGGTCGTGTGGCCGATGGTGATCTGCGATGTCACATGCACACGGCTAGCGGGCCGAATCCGTTTGCGCCTAGGTCGCCCGCCACAGTTTTGCCCAGCGGGATTGTTTCGCCGGGCACCTCTCGCTAGGAAAGTTGCAAGAGAGGACTGAATTTCATGAGAAAATGGACCGGGCGTGTCGCAGCCGCCCTGCTGGTGATCGTGCTCGTCGCTTTCGTGGCACTGGCGACATGGGAACCGTTCTGGGCAAAGCGCGAGGGCATAGCGCCGCCCCAGGCCAGCTATTCTGCAGAGATTATCCGCGACGAATTCGGCGTTCCGCACATTTACGGCGCGCGCGATCGCGACGTGGCATACGGAGTCGCCATCGCCCATTCGGAGGATGATTTTGCGACCTTGCAGGACGTCGTCGCCATGGCACGCGGGCGCTACGGCGCGATCGCGGGCCAGGACGGTGCGGCGATCGATTATGTCTATCATCTGCTCGACGCGCGCGGCACCGCAAACCGGCAATACCCGGGGCTGCCTGCAGACACACGTGCGCTGTTCGAAGCCTATGCCGCCGGGCTCAACGATTATGCCGAACAAAACCCGGACGAGGTCAAGCTGGGCAATCTTTTCCCGGTAAACGGCAAGGACGTCGCCGCCGGGTTCGCACTGCGTCAGCCATTCTTCTTCGGTCTCAACAATGTGATCGAACCATTGGTTGCAGGGGAAGAACTGCGCGCAGAATACGGCCCCGACATTCCCGGCTTCCCGCGCGAAGGCACGCCCGAACCGACCGAGCGACAGGATGACGCCGAACAGATCGCCTACTCGCCCTTCGGCAGGGACGCCGCGCACAACGGCTCCAATGCCTTCGCAGTCACGCCCGACAAATCGGGCGGCCCGACCATCCTCGTTTCCAACAGCCATCAGCCATGGCGCGGCGGCGTGGCATGGTACGAACTGGTCGTCGAAAGCGAGGAGGGCTGGCACTATGCCGGTGCGAACTTCCCTGGATCGCCCTTCCCCTTCCTAGGCCACAACGAGGTGCTTGGCTGGACCAATACGGTCAACACGCCCGATATGGTCGATGTTTACGAGCTCGAGTTGGATGACACGGGCGAGCGCTACCGCTTTGGCGGCGAGTGGCGCGATCTCGAAACACGCACCGTCACATTGCCGGTCAAGCTTGGCCCGATTGTCCTTCCCATCCGCCGCGAGATCCATCGCAGCATCCACGGCCCAGTCATCATCAATGATCGCGGTGCCTTCGCCTTCCGCTATGGCGGGATCGACAATCTGGGCCAGCTCGACGCCTATTACAGGATGAATAAGGCCGAAAGCCTGGAAGAGTGGGAGGCCATTCTCGCGCGGATGGACATACCTTCGACCAACTTCATCTATGGCGACCGGGAAGGGAACATCGCCTACGTCTACAACGCTGCCCTGCCAGACCGCCCTGTGGGGCCGAACTGGCGCGGCGTGCTGGACGGTTCCGACCCCGCACTCGTGTGGGATGGGCCGGTCGATTACGAAGAATTGCCGCGTTATCTGAACCCGGCCTCCGGCTGGCTCTACAACGCGAACAATGCTCCATATACGGCGGCAGGCAAAGGCAGAGACCTTTCTCCTGATGAGTTTGCGCCGGAACTGGGCATCGAGCTCAAGCAGACCAACCGTTCACGACGCGCGTGGAAACTGATGAGCGAGGCCGAACTGCTCGACCGCGAAACGCTGGAGGAGATCAAGTACGACACCGGCTACGAACGCAGTGGGTACGTCGCCGACCTATGGGACGCGCTGGAGGATGAATCCCTTCTTCCGCCAGACATCGAAGTCGACAATCCGCTAAAACGCGGTCGGGATCTACTGCTGACGTGGGATTTCAAAGCCGACAATATCGGGCGTGCCGACAGCCTCGCTTTGTTAATGATCCGCGAGTTCATGTCCTGCCGATATCAGAACAAGGCCTGCCCCACAGTGGTGGGGGAGTTGGAAAGGGCGGTCGATCATCTCGAAACGCATTTCGGGCGCATCGATCCGCCAATGGGCGAGCTTCTACGCCTGCGCCAAGGCGAAGTCGATCTTCCGCTGGACGGCGGATCCGACACGCTCCGCGCCTCTACGCTGTGGGATGTCGAAGAAGACGGGCGCCTCGCGGTGCGCCATGGCGACAGCTTTATCCAATGGGTCGAATGGCTTCCGGGGCGGCGCGTGTCCTCTCGCTCGATCCAGCCCTTCGGTGCCGCAACCACGAGGCCGCAATCGCCGCATTACACCGACCAGTCGACGCTGTTCATCCAGCACCGGTTGAAACCGGTCCACTTCTGGCGCGAAGATGTACTGGCCAATGCCGTCACTCGAAAGACAGTGACGCACCGTTAATCACTGGCTAGCGTGCCAATACGTGTTTTTTTGAGTCGCGTTCAGGGGAGAATTCATGCGTTTTAAGACTTTGCTGACGGTTTCGGCCGCGCCTTTCATCCTTGCCGCCTGCGCAACTGCGCCGGCCTATGATGTCGCCGATGCCGGCAGCGCCGAAGTCGCCGCCGCCGACACTGCAGAACCAGCCGAGCTGACCTCCCTCATCGACGAGGTCGCCATTCCCTATGAAAAGTTCACTCTGGAGAACGGGCTCGATGTCATCGTCCACACGGATCGCAAGGCACCGATCGTCGGTGTCGCGGTCTGGTACAACGTAGGGTCTAAGGACGAGCCGAAGGGTCAGACCGGCTTTGCCCACCTGTTCGAACATCTGATGTTCAACGGCTCGGAAAACGCGCCGGAAGACTACTTCCAATATCTGCAAGAAATGGGCGCGACCGATTACAACGGCACGACCAATTTCGATCGCACCAACTACTTCCAGACCGTACCCACCGCCGCGCTCGAACGTGCGCTGTGGCTGGAAAGTGACCGTATGGGCTATCTGCTCGGCGCGGTAACGCAGGAAAAGCTCGATAACCAGCGCGGTGTCGTTCAGAACGAAAAGCGCCAGGGCGACAACCAGCCCGGCGGTCTCGTGTTCTATGAGATCATCGAGACTCTCTTCCCTGCGCCGCACCCATACGACCACTCACCCATCGGTTCGATGGCCGATCTCGATGCCGCGAGTATGGAAGATGTGCGCAATTGGTTCCGGGACAAATACGGCCCCAACAACGCTACGCTTGTGCTCGCAGGCGATGTCTCGCCGGCAGAGGGCCGCCGCCTCGCCGAAAAATACTTCGGCGAGATCGAACGCGGCCCGGTGAACGAACCGGCGCAGGCGGAAATCACCGAACTCGCAGCCCCTGTGCGCACCGTGATGCGCGACCAGGTCGCCGCGACCAACATCAGCAAATACTGGACCGCACCCGGCATTACCGACCGCGAACTGACCGCGCTGACGGTAGGCGCGCAGATACTCGGCGGCCTTTCGTCAAGCCGGCTGGACAACGCCTTGGTACGTGACGAACAGCTGGCGGTGGGCGTTTCCGGCGGAAACTTCGCGTTCCAGCGCGTCGGCATTCTGAACGTCGGTGCCACGGCCAAGCCGGGTGTCGAAACCGAAGTTCTAGAAGCGCGTCTGGACGCCCTTATCGGCCAGTTCATTGCCGAAGGTCCGACCGAGGACGAGGTCCGCCGCGCCGCGACCAGCACCGTTGCCCAAACCATCCGCGGGCTCGAACAGGTCGGCGGTTTCGGCGGCAAGGCCGTCACCCTCGCCTCTGGCGAAGTCCTGGCGGGCGATCCCGATTTCTTCTCGCGACAGCTCGAAACGCTGGCAACCCTGACACCCGCAGAAGTCCAGGCAGCGATGCAGCGCTGGATGACCCGCCCCGCAATGACGCTCGTGCTCGAACCGGGTGAACGTGACAGTGAATACGAAGAAGCCGCATCGGTTGCAGCTGAAGCAGAGACGGCAGATGCAGCCACCGCGGAAGAGATCACAGTGACCAAGGAGCGTCCGGCCCCGCCCATCACCGCAAGTGCCGATCTCGATTTCCCCGACGTGCAGCATACCACGCTGGCCAACGGGATGACCCTGCATTACGCGATGCGTGACGCCGTCCCGGCAACCTATGTCACGATGAGCTTCAATGCCGGGAGCGCTGCGGATCCCATCAGCAAGCGCGGGCTCGAAACGCTGGCCCTGTCGCTGTTCGACGAAGGGACGACAACGCGAACTTCGCAGGAACTTGCCGAAGCGCGCGAACGTCTGGGTGCGAACATCTCGCTCGGCGGCGGTGCCGACCGCTCGACCTTCACGCTGTCGGCGCTCTCGGCAAACCTCGTGCCCTCGCTCGAACTCATGTCCGACGTGGTCCGCAACCCCGCCTTCGATCCATCCGAGATCGAGCGCGTTCGCACGCAGCAGATTACCGGTGTCCAGCAGGAATTGCGCACTCCGGCTTCGATTGCCGCGCGCACGCTGACCCCGCTGATCTATGGAGAACAAAATCCCTATGGTGGCGCCGCGAGCGGCACGGTGGAGTCGCTGCAGAGCATCACGCGCGAAGATATCGTGACGTTCAAGGAACAATGGATCCGACCGGACAATGGCGAGGTCTTCGTCGTCTCCGACCGTCCGCTGGCGGAAATCGTGGGAGCCCTCAACACCGTGTTCGGTGACTGGGATGCACCTGCCGTCGCCAAGGGCGTGAAGAGCTTCTCGAACATGCCCGAACGTCCCGAGGAAGCTCGGGTCGTCCTGGTCAACCGGCCCAATTCTCCGCAGAGCTATATTCTCGGCGGCCAGATCACGCCGGTAGATGCGCGCGACGAGACCTATGTCGACTTCCTCAATGCCAACAACGCGCTGGGCGGCAATTTCCTCGCGCGCCTCAACATGAACCTGCGCGAGACCAAGGGCTGGAGCTACGGCGTTCGCGGCGCACCGCAGACCAATGAGAATGCGGTTGCCTACCGTATTTCGGCACCGGTCCAGGCAGACCGCACGGGCGATGCCCTGGCCGAACTCATCCGCGAGACCGGCGAATTCCTCGATACGCGCGGGGTTACCGAAGCCGAGCTGACCCGCATCGTGGCGGCGCAGATCGGAGAACTCCCGGGCCAGTTCGAAACCTCGGGCGCCGTCCTTTCGGCTATGCAGAACAATGCGCTCTATGGCCGTCCGGACAATTACTACGAATTGCTCGCCGACCGTTACCGTGCCCAAACGGGAGCCAGCCTCGATGCCGCCGCCCGGGCCGCCATCGATCCGGACCGCTTCGTCTGGGTCGTAGTGGGGGATGCGGAACAGGTCGAACCACAGCTTGAAAGCCTCGGGCTCGATGTCGAGGTCGTCGAGATGGCCCAGACAGGCAATTGAGGCTTATTGACATTCATGTCAGCAAGCACGAAGACCACGCGAGTTCAAATCAAGGAGAATACACATGTCCGTAGCCGGAACTTATGACACCGTCGTCAAGAGCCCCATGGGCGACCAGAAGGGCACCTTCACCGTCGTCCCGGGTGACGATGGCAACACCTTCACCGGCTCCATGGCCGGCGGAATGGGCTCGATGGACGTCAAGGACGGCAAGATCAACGGCGACGAACTGACCTGGGCGATGGACATGACGGTCCCGATGCCGATGACGCTCAATTGCAAGGCTACCGTCAATGGCGACCAGCTGACCGGCACCGTCAACGCCGGTGCATTCGGCGATATGCCGCTGACCGGCGAACGCCAGGGCTGAGTCTTTCGCTCACCGCTGAATACAGGGCCGCCGGAGCAATCCGGCGGCCTTTTTGTTGCCGCAATACAACAAAAAGGCGCACACATACTGCTTCACCAAACTGCCATCAGGCAGCAATCGCGTTGTCACACCCTGCCTCTAACCGCGAGGGTCTTATTCATCCTCTCTGGCTCAAGAAGGCATCCGACCCCATGACAATCGCTTTTCGCGCCGCCTTGCTGGCATCTATAGCACTTCCTGCCGTCCCCGCGCTCGCGCAAAACGTCGAGGTTGAGGCCTCTACCGAGGCTGCCACTGCCGCTGCCGCGGTTGAGGAGCAGGAAGCCGCCAATTCGGGGAACACCATCATCGTAACCGCGCAGAAAGTCGAACAGCGCGCGCAGGATGTTCCGATCACTATCTCAGCCGTCACCGGCGAACGGATTGAAGAACTGGGCGTCACCGATCTCGACGAACTGTCAAACTACATTCCCGGCCTCAACATCCAGGAACAGAGCGCCAACAATCCGGGCGTCGTCATTCGCGGGATCACCTCGGACAGCGGCTCGGCGCAGCAGGGTCCGCGTGTTACGCTCTATTACAACGGCGTCGACATCTCACGCTCGCGCGGCAGCTATCAGGCGATCTACGATCTCGAACGGGTCGAGGTCATCAAGGGTCCGCAAGCCACTTTGTTCGGCACCGCATCGGCGGTGGGCGCGATCAGCCTTGTCTCGGCGCGCCCGCGCGAAGGCTTGTCGGGTGAGCTGCGCGGCGGCTACGGCAATTTCAACCGGACTTTATTGGGCGGCTACATTAACGACGGCAACGGTACGATTGCCGGGCGTATCGCCTTTGAATGGCGCACTCGCGACGGCTATGTCGAAAATCTCGCCGAAAACCAGGAAGAAGATCTCTACGCGCAGGACCAGCTCGGCATTCGCGCCTCGGTCCGCTACACGCCGACTGCCGATTTCACGCTCGACGTGATCGGCACTTTCGACCAGCAACGCAATGGCGGGACCCCGTTCATCTCGGGCCGGTTCCCGGCTTTCGCTGGTACGCCGGGCGGTCCGGCCAACGCCTTTGTCGATGCCAATCTGGGCGGCTCGCCCTACTCGGCGCAGCATTTGGGCGACGATCAGCTGGGCCTCAACCGCGAGGTTTACGACCTTAACGTAACCGCTGAATACGCCTTGGCCGACGATTGGACCTTCACCACCGTCAACGGCTATCGCCAGTTCGACAGTGCCGAAGTATTCGATGCCGATGGCTCGGCCGCTCCGTTCCTCGAATTTGCTGAAATCGCCGAGGGCTGGCAGATCAGCCATGAAGGGCGCTTCACCTACGCTGGCAGCAAGCTGCGCGCCAGCGCGGGCTGGAATCTGTTTATCGAGGACGGTCGCCAGAACGTGCCTTTTTCGACCGAGGAAGGTACTTACCTGCAGTGCCTCACCAGCCTGTTCGGAGCGCCATTGATCCCCGGCATTCCCTGTGTCGGAGACGACGGCAGCGTGCCCGCAGCCGCAGTGACCGGCCTTGCCACTGGCGGCCTCATCAGCGCGATCCCCTACACTTCGGTGTTCGAAAATCAGGGCCGCAACGAAGCCTATTCGATTTTTGGCGATTTGACCTGGTTCGCCACCGACGCGCTTGAGCTGACCGCGGGTATCCGCCTGCTGGACGAATATCGCCAGTCAGGCTTCTTTGCCGATGTCCCGAACAGCGTGCTGAGCGGCGCACCGTTGATCCCCGGACAAATCGATACGCGCGGCCAGACCTTCACTGCCGACGATGCCTTCCAAGCTGTCCTGCCGCGCTTCAACGCGCTTTACCGGATCAGCGATGACGTCAACGTCTTCGCCACCCTATCCAAGGGCCGCCGTTCGCCGATCGTCCAGCTGGGCGCGCGCCGCGACACCGATGGCACCGCCATCGCCAACCGGCTCGACGTGCCCGAGGAAACTGTGTGGAACTATGAAGGCGGAATCAAGCTCGCCAGCGGGCCGCTTTCGGGCGCGCTGGGGGTATATTACCAGGTCTATGACGGCTTCCAGGTGAGCGTTGCGCAGCTCGACGCCGATGGCAATCCGACAGGCGCCTTCGTCACCGAAAGCGCGGGCAAGGCGTCCAACCTCGGGGTCGAAGCCGAAGTGGCGATCGACGTGGCCGATTGGCTCCAGCTGTTCGGCAATGTCGGCTATATCGACGGCGGGATCGACGAAGACGATGCCTTCTCGCCGCAATTTTCGGGTGCGCGCTTCCGCCTGCAACCCGAATGGCAGGCCGCAGGCGGCTTTACGATCGATTACGAATCCGGCAATGGCACGCGCTTCTTCGCCACGCCGAGCGTGACGCATCGCAGCCAGATCTTCTTCGAAGTGCCCAACAATCCGCTTATCAGCCAGGGGCCGGTGACGCTGGTCAACGCCCGCGCGGGGATCAGCTTTGCCGATGACCGTTATGAAATCGCCGGCTTCATCCGCAACGCCTTCGACGAGGAATATCTGCTCGATGCCGGAAACACCGGCGGTGCCTTCGGCATCCCGACCTTCATCCCGGCCGAACCGCAACTCTTCGGCATCCAGCTGGCTGTACGCTTCGGCGACTGATCAGGTCTCAAGAGTGATAAAAGCCGCCGGAGCCTAGCGCTCCGGCGGCCTTTCACATTTGTCTGAGCGGTGGAGGATTACTCGACCACATCCATTTCCTCGATCAGACCCTGGGCACCGTCGACCTTGTCCATCACCCACAGCATATAACGGGTGTCGACATGGATCGTGCGCGTGGTGCGCGGGTCGAAATGCCAATCGGAATTGACGCTTTCGAAAGTACCGTCGAACAGCAGGCCAACCAGTTCGGCGCGCGCATTGAGCGTGGCCGAGCCGCTGTTGCCGCCGGTGCTGTCGAGATCCGAAAGGAAGTTCACCGGGACCGAACCTACTTCGGGCGAGTAATACCTGCCGTAGTCCTTCTCGCGGATTTCCTGCAGCTGCCGTTCGGGCGCATTGAAGGGATCTTCGCCCGTATCCTTTTCGGTAATGCCTTCGAGCGTGGTGAACGGCATATAGGCCATGCCGTCCTTGGGGGAGCCCCCCAGCACGGTGCCGTAGGTAACCCGCAAAGTGGAATTCGCGTCCGGATAGGTCGCAAGACCCTGCGAACGCTGCCACTGGGTGATCGCCTCCATGTAGCCCGGACGTAGCGCCAGCGCGCGGCCGGAGCGTTCTTCGCTCTCGGCTTCCAGCCCGCGCTCGTACTCGTAGAGCGCGACCGCAAGCTGCATGAAGGGATCGTCCGATGCCCCCAAATCTTCAAGTGTGGCATCCATCAGCGACAGGCGCGTTTCAGTATCGTCGAGCGACGTGCCCGCGTAATATGCATCGAGCTTGGTCGACAGGGTCGCCTCATCGATCTCGCCTGTCAGCCCCAGCGCATTGTCGAACACGGCAACGCGGTTTCCAGCAGGCTGGCCAAGATAGCTGCCCAAGAACAGCATCCACTGTGCCTTGTCGACCGAGGCTTCATAACGGCGGTCGAGCGCCTGAAGTCCCTGGCGGAAGAAGGTCATGTCGCGTTCCTGGAAACCCGGCTCACGCTCGGCGTCGGGCTTCTTACGTTCGTGCGCGAGGCGATAGAGGCGCTGCGCCGCCGAAAGCAGGGCAGGACGGGTCGCGAAGCCGTACCAGAAGGCTTCCTGCGCAGCCTCGGCGTTTTCCTGTGACAGCGCCTGCAGTCCGGCAATGGCCTCGCCATAAGCGGCGCGGCTACCGTCGGCAGCAATCCACGCAGCCAGCGCTTCCTCACGCTCGCGGCGCAGGTCGACCAGGCCCACGCGGCGTGCGCCTTCGAGCTGACCGCGCGTATTCTTCTCGAAATTGTTCAGACCGGCGAGGAGCGATTCATATTTCACCCGCGCATCCGAACCCTCTGGCGCCGCTTCCTCGATCGTATCGATCCACTCGTTGAGCAGGGTGACATAAGTCGGGTAGGTCCAGCTGAAGGTGTTCTCCACCTCTGCCAGCGTGGCATAGCGCGAAGTCGATCCGGGATAGCCTGCGGCCATCACGAAATCGCCTTCCTTCAGGCCGCCTGCACTCACCTTCAGGTGATGTTCCGGCTGATAAGGCACGTTCTCTTCCGCATAGTCTGCGGCCGAACCATCGGGAGCAACATAGGCGCGATAAAAAGCGAAATCGCCCGTGTGGCGCGGCCACATCCAGTTATCGATATCGCCGCCATATTTGCCGATCGAATCCGCCGGTGCGTAAACGAGGCGCACGTCGCGCACTTCGAGCCGTTCGATCAGCGTATATTCCGCACCGCCGTAGAAGCTGGCGACCTGGCAGCGGTAACCCGCCTTTTCCTCGCACTCGGCGGTGATGTCCTTCATGCGCTGCTCGACCGTCTCGTACCGCTCGGTCGGCGACAGGGTTTCGGTCCCTTCGCGCATGCGCTGCGTCACGTCGGTCAGCGCTGTGGTGACGTAGATGCGCGAACCCGGCGCGGCTGGCAGTTCGTCAGCCGTAGCTTTCGCGAGGAAGCCCTCGACCAGATAGTTGTTCTCGGCAGTCGAGTTATACTGGACCGATCCGCGTGCGCAGTGGTGGTTCGTCACCACCAGGCCAGTCGGCGAAACGAAGCTGGCCGAACATCCGCCGAGCGAAACGATGGCTCCCATCGGGAAACCGGTCAGATCGGTCAGCGCCTCGGGATCGATCTCCAGTCCGGTTGCACGCAGATCTTCCGCGATCTCCGGCAACTGCTGCGGCGTGAACATGCCTTCCTTGGCAGCAAGCGGCGCGGATGCGGCGCACGCCAGGAGGGCGGCGACGGTCGTAATTTTTCTCATTGAAGTACAGTCCCCTACCTTGTGCGCAAAGGGCGCACGATGGCGGAGGGCGTAAAGGTCAACCTACCGCGGAGCAAGAAGGCGCTCGGCGGGCTACTTGTCGGGTCGACGAATATCCCCCGCGTTCACCCTGCCGGTTGTAGCGAAGTTCAGCCCAGCTTGTCCTTCAGCAGCTGGTTGACCACCGCCGGGTTGGCCTTGCCCTGCATCGCCTTCATCGTCTGCCCGACGAAGAAGCCGAACAGCTTGTCCTTGCCGCCGCGGTATTCCTCAACCTTGTCGGCATTATTGGCGATGATCTCGTCTATGGCCGACTCGATCGCCCCGGTGTCGCTAACCTGCTTCAGGCCTTCGGTATCGGCGATTTCCTGCGGATCGCGGCCGGTTCTCAGGACGATTTCGTAGATCTCCTTGGCCTGCCCGCCGGAGATTTCGCCCTTGTCCTGCATTGCGAGGATGCTGGCCTGCGCTTCGGCGGTGGCGTTGGCCATATTCGCCTCTTCGCCCAGCGACTTGACCACACCCGGAGCGACTGAGAGAGCCCAGTTCGCGACCTGCGTTGCCACTTTCGCCTCGGGCTTGCCGATTTTCGCTGCGGTCGCCGCAAGCAGGGTTTCGAAGCGGCCGAAAGTCTCGACCTCTGCGGTCAGTTCGCGCGCATTGTACGGTGTCAGCCCAAGCTGGCTCTCGTAACGCGCGCGCTTGGCATCGGGCAGTTCGGGCAGGCTGGCGCGGCAATCCTCGAGGAAACTGTCTTCCAGTTCCAGCGGAAGCAGGTCCGGATCGGGAAAATAGCGATAGTCATGCGCGTCTTCCTTGCTGCGCATGGTCCGCGTCGTGCCGGTCGCCACGTCGAACAGGCGTGTTTCCTGATCGACCGTACCGTCATTCTCGAGCACATCGACCTGGCGGTTGGCTTCGTATTCGATGACCTGCATCACGAAGCGCACGGAGTTCACGTTCTTGGTTTCGGTACGAGTGCCGAATTCCTCGCCCGGACGGCGGACAGAGACGTTCACGTCGGCGCGCATCGAGCCTTCTTCCATGTTCCCGTCGCAGCTGCCCACATAGCGCAGGATCGACCGCAGCTTGCGGACATAGGCGCCCGCTTCTGCGGGGCTGCGCATGTCGGGCTTGGAAACGATTTCCATCAGTGCAATGCCGGTACGGTTGAGATCGACATAGGACATGGTCGGATGCTGGTCGTGCATCAGCTTGCCCGCGTCCTGTTCGACGTGGATGCGCTCGATCCCGATGATTTTATCCTCGGGAATGCCGGCCTTCTCGTCGGCCTCGATCAGCAACTGCCCCTCGCCCACGAGCGGGTGGTAGAGCTGGCTGATCTGGTAACCCTGCGGCAGGTCGGCATAGAAGTAGTTCTTACGATCGAACCGGCTCCACTTGTTGATCTGCGCCTCGATCGCCATGCCCGTGCGCACCGCCTGGCGGATGCATTCGCGGTTCGGCACCGGAAGCATACCCGGCATCGCTGCATCGACGAGGCTGACCTGCGTATTCGGCTCCGCGCCGAATGCGGTCGACGCGCCGCTGAACAGCTTGGCATTGGAAGTGACCTGCGCATGGACTTCGAGGCCGATCACGACCTCCCATTCGCCCGTTGCACCATGGATGCGGTAAGTGCTCATATTGCTTCTCACGTCATCCCAGCGAAAGCTGGGATCCTTCTCAATCACGTCCGACCTAGCGGACAGCGATCCCAGCGGCGGCCTTCGGCCATCTTCGATTCCGCTGGGATGACGAAAACTACCACCATTTCTCCGGCTTCGCGTCGAACCCGGCCCGCTGCTCGATGGCAAGACCCGCATTCAGCACGCCCTGCTCGTCGAAAGGCTTGCCGACGATCTGGAGGCCGAGCGGCAGACCGTCAGAATTCACCGTGGCAGGCACGCTCATTGCCGGGAGGCCCGCAAGCGATGCGGGAACGGCGAAAACGTCGTTCAGATACATCGTCAGCGGATCGTCGTTGAGCGAGCCGAGCGGGAAGCTGGCGGTCGGCGTGGTCGGCGCGAGGATCGCGTCGCATTCCGCAAACGCCTTCTCGAAGTCCTGCGCCACGAGCGTGCGGATCTTCTGCGCCTGCGTGTAATAGGCATCGTAGAAGCCCGCGCTGAGCACATAGGTGCCGATCAGCACGCGGCGCTTCACCTCGTCGCCGAAACCGGCGGCGCGGGTTGCCGCGTACATGTCCTGCAGGCCGGCCCCCTCGGGAAGGTCGCGCAATCCGTACCGCACGCCGTCATAGCGCGCGAGGTTGGACGAGGCTTCTGCGGGGGCGATGATGTAATAGGCGGGCAGCGCATATTTGGTGTGCGGCAGCGAGACGTCGATGATCTCCGCGCCTGCATCGCGCAGCATGGCCTTGCCCTGTTCCCAGCTGTCGAGGATCGCCCGGTCGGTGCCCTCCATGCGGTATTCGCGCGGGATACCGATCTTCTTGCCCGTCAGGTCCGCATCGAGTGCGGCTTCCCAGTTGGGCACATTCATTTCCAGGCTGGTCGCGTCCTTGGGATCGAACCCGGCCATGGCTTCGAGCATAATCGCGCAGTCTTCGACACTGCGCGCCATTGGCCCCGCCTGATCGAGCGAGCTGGCAAAGGCGACCACGCCCCAGCGGCTGCAGCGACCATAGGTCGGCTTGATCCCGCAAATGCCGGTGAAGGCTGCTGGCTGGCGGATCGAACCGCCGGTGTCGGTGCCGGTGGCAGCCGGCGCAATGCGCGCTGCAACGGCGGATGACGACCCGCCCGACGAACCGCCCGGGCTCATCGCGGCATTGGTGCCATCCTTCTTCCACGGCGAATTGACGTTGCCGAAATAGGACGTCTCGTTCGACGAGCCCATGGCGAACTGGTCGAGGTTGAGTTTGCCAAGCATGCCCGCGCCCGCATCCCACAGCTTCTGGCTGACGGTGCTTTCATACTGCGGCTTGAAGCCTTCGAGGATATGGCTGGCAGCAGTGGTCTGCACGCCCTTGGTAGCGAAGAGATCCTTCATGCCGATAGGCACGCCGCCCATCTTGCCGAGGTCTTCACCCCTGACGCGTTTCGCGTCGGTGGCATCGGCCGCGGCAAGGGCATGGTCGGGCGTGGTGACGATGAAGGCGTTGAGTTCGCTCGCCGAAGCCACGGCAGCGTTGAACGCCTCGGCCACTTCGCGCGCGGTGAACTCGCCGCCGGCCACGCCGTCGCGGATGGCCTTGACGCCCAGATTGGTCAGTTCATTTGCGTTCTCGGGCATTATTCGATTACCTTCGGCACACCGAAAAAGCCGTGTTCGGCCGCCGGTGCATTGGCGAGTATATCCTCGCGCCGACAACCCGAAGTTTCGGGGATCGCATCGACCACATCGTCACGCAGGCGCAACTTGTTCGGGATGACCGCGGTCATCGGCTCGACACCGGAGGTATCGACCTCGCCCAGCTGTTCGACCCAGTCGAGGATATTGTTGAGTTCGGGGACCATTCGATCGAGTTCCTCGTCGCCCATTTTGATACGGGCGAGCGAGGCGATCTTGGCCACTTCTTCGCGTGTGACTGACATGGGTGTGCGCACTAGCCGCGCAGGGGGTTCTCTTCAAGCGGCTATGCGGCGGTGCAACATCATTCGAACGGTTCGCCGAGCGGCTTGCCATCGACATAAATCTGGCGGCCCTTCCATTCCCGGATTTCAACCACGGAATTCGGGCCTACTTCGGGCTGGTCGTCATCCCGCCCCAAGTCGATCGGTCGCGGCTGTACCGTTCCTTCCTGCGGGATATTCCGGGGGTCCACGACTTCGCGCCTGACGTCGCGACCGGTCACGATAGCGACTTCCCTTCCCTCGCGCTGGCTGGCCGGTCCCAGATCGAGAGCGACACAGGGCTGGTTGCACATAAACGCCGTGTCGCGAACGAGCGCGCGAACGGCGTTCTGCAAATCCGGATCGGCAAACTGCATACGCAAATTGGCCAGCCGTTCGTCCCGTGTCTCGTCGCGAATGGTATTCCGGTAACTGCGGGTGGTTTGAGCCTGCGCACCCTGGGCGAGATTCGCAATCTCGGCATTGGGACTGGCGGCAAGCTTCGCCAGCGCTTCACGCCCGGCATCGCCGAAATCCCAGCGCAGGGCCGCAAAGTCGAAATCTTCTGCCGAGACTTCACCCGCTTGCAATCTCGCCAGCTGGTCGCGCGCGGATATGGCACCGAAATCGAGGATCGGCAGCGCAAGGATAAACGCGAGCACGCAGGTTCCGGCTGCAAGATGCAGATTGGCCCTACGCACGCGCTCCATCCACTGCGTCATCCGTCCGCGGATCGGTGCGACGAAATAGGCCACGCTATATGCCACTGCGACCATGATCGCGATCAGGCCCCAGATACGTTCCGGGCTGATGCCGTATTCCGCGATGCGCGTACCGGTGGAAATCGCCGCCATGATCGAAAGCGGCAGGATACCCAGCGCCAGCACCAGTGCCGCCCAGCGCTGCACACGGCTGCCACTGGCCTCCGCATCACCATTGCGGACGACCGAATTGACCAGCACGAAACTGGCGGCCGCGCAGGAGAGCAGCAGCGGCGTCGGACTGCGTGTCGCCCCCCAGAGCACGTCGAGGCCGCTCACCAGTACTGCGAGAATGAAGATTGCCAGCGCCCCCGCGTAGGGAACCGCAATGAGCGACAGAACCAGCATCCCCACCGATTGCAGCGTACCGATAACCTTGAGCTGGTTGCGGAGAACCCCGAGCGCAGCGCCGAAGGTTACCCCGGCGAAGGTCCAGTTGAACCATTCCTCCCGCAAAAGTTCGCGCAGAAATTGGATCTCGATGGCGGCAAACAGCTCGGCCAGAAGATTGGCGAGCAGGAAGGACAGGCCGGTGAATGCCAGCGCCCCGCCTGCGCTTATGGCATCGGTCCAGACATGGAAGTGCGTGTCGTCGTAGGAGGTCCGCCAGCGCAGGCGATGGAAACGCGTCTGGAACAGCGGCAAGGCCAGCGCGATCGAGACGACGCCCGCTGCCAGCCAATATCCCTCGTCGGCGTAATGATCCTCTGCCCGTGCGACCCGCCAGGCGATACCCGCCATCACGGCGCCGACCAGCAGGGCAAAAGCCAGCGGTCCTCTCCAGCGTTCACGGCCCAGCGTGAAGGCAAAGGCCAGCGGTCCGAAGAACAGGAAACCCGTCAGCGCGGCACGCGAGGGCGGGACGCTGCCGTATTGCCAATCGCTGGCGTAATGGATGAGCAGCCCTGCGACGCCCAGCAGCAGCGCCAGCATCCAGGGGCGCAGCGACCAGTCGGAATCGCGCGTAGTGTCGGTATCGGTCATCGCTAATCCCTCCATCGGAAGGAGGGATTAGCCGAAAGTCAGCCTCCCGGCATGAGGAAAAGCTGAGGAATTGCGAAAACTACTCCGGCGCTTCGGGAGCCCCGGGTTCGCCTTCGGGACCCTGCGGGCCGCCCATCGCCCCCATCATCGCCTGCAACTGCTGCGCCTTCGCTTCGAATTCCGCACGCGGCAGGAAGTCGACAACCTCGACCTCGAAGGTCAGATCGGCATGGGGCGGAATGTCCGAACCGGGAGGCGGCTCGGCGCCATAGGCCTGGTCGCCGGGAATCGTCAGGCGGTACTTGCCGCCCTTCTCCATCTGCGAAAGTCCGTCGAGGAAGCCTGGGATGATCGCGCCTTCTTCCAGCAGCAGCGGGCTGCCTTCGGGAAAGAAGCCCGGCGGAATGGGTAGCGGGCGCGAACGGTCGAATTCGGTTCCATCGTCCAGCGTGCCGACATAGTTCACGAACACGACATCACCGATCTGGGGCGACTGGCCATTGCCTTCGGTAAGGACCTCGACACCAGCAGACTTCGGGGCTGCAGCCCAGGCAAGCCCCGCGCCCAGCAGGATTGCGACGATCACGCCGAGCCAGAGCTTGGTCAGCGAGCCTTTCTTGATAGGCTGGAGCGGTACGCGGGTAATCTCGGTCATGTGGAATTCGTCCTGATACGCAAAGGGCGCGGATTTCTCCGCGCCCTCATGGCTTGTCTGGTGCTTTGCATCAACGGGAATTTTGCGGCGGTCCCTCCGGGCGCGAAGCCGGTTCCCACTTTTGCCGACGGCTCCTTATTTGATGCCGTCACGCTCCATACGCTTGCGCTCCATCTTGCGGGCGCGGCGAACTGCGGCTGCCTTTTCACGGGCGCGCTTTTCGCTGGGCTTTTCGTAGTGGCGGCGCAGCTTCATTTCGCGATAGACGCCTTCCCGCTGCAGCTTCTTCTTGAGCGCGCGGAGGGCCTGGTCGACATTGTTATCGCGAACCATGATCTGCATAAACTTCAATACCTCGACTTTGCGGGCCAGAGCCCGCTCATAAGCGGGGTATGCCTCCTTGAATTGGGTTCTGCTTCTTCAACGAAAAGCGCGCCGAATCCGTTCCGGACCGGCTCGAATGGCGCGTACATACGGATTCGGCAGGAAAAAGGCAAGTGCGTTAGAGCGGCTTTCGCAATGGCCCGCAAGCGGCTAGTGGCGTGAACATGTCCACCCTGTCCCCACTCGTCGCCACGCTGCACGTCGCCATCGGCGGTGGTGTGGGCGCTGCGCTGCGCTACCAGACCGGCCGCGCGATGACGCAATGGCTCGGTGCGCCGATCGTATCCGCCTTCCCCTTCGCCACGCTGGCGGTCAATGCCCTCGGCAGCCTGCTGATGGGCATCCTGGCCGGCTGGCTGGTCCGCCACGGCAGCGAAAGCAGCGAACAGATGCGCCTGCTGCTGGGCGTGGGCATGCTGGGCGGTTTCACCACCTTCTCCGCCTTCAGCCTCGAAATGGTGCTGATGATCCAGCGGGGCCAATATCTCTTCGCCTCGCTCTATGCGGTCCTTTCCTTCGCCCTAGGGATCAGCGGATTGCTGATGGGGCTTGCTATCATGAGGATGGCCGCGTGAAGACCTCCGACGAAGTCCGCAACTTTACTGTCACTGCCGATGATGACGGCATCCGCCTCGACCGCTGGTTCAAGCGCCATCTGCCGCAGGTCGGCTTCGGCACGGTCAGCAAATGGGCGCGCACGGGCCAGATCCGCGTCGACGGAAGCCGCGCCAAACCGGACGACCGGCTGAGCCAGGGCCAGCAGATCCGCGTGCCGCCCGGGGGCGATGCGCCGCACAAGGGCCCGAAGCCCAAGCGCGAGCTTACCAAGGCCGAAATCCAACAGGCCGAGGACATGCTGATCCAACAGACCGACAGCGCCCTGGTGCTCAACAAGCCCCCCGGCCTCGCCACGCAGGGCGGCACCAACACCTTCAACCACGTCGATGGCCTGCTGGATGCCTATATGGGCGAAGATGACGAACAACGTCCCCGCCTTGTCCACCGTCTAGATAAGGATACGTCGGGCGTCCTGCTGGTGGCGCGCACACCCGGCAGCGCGGCGTTTTTTTCGAAGCGCTTCTCGGGCCGATCGGCCAAGAAAATCTACTGGGCGCTGGTCGTCGGCGTGCCGGATATCCGGGAAGGCGTGATCGAAGCCCCGCTCGCCAAGCAGCCGGGCTCTGGCGGCGAGAAAATGCATGTCGATCACGAAGGCGGTGCGCCGGCCAAAACCAAGTACCGCGTCGTCGACAGCGCCGGCAAGAAGGCCGCCTGGCTGGAACTGCAGCCGCTCACCGGCCGCACCCACCAGCTTCGCGTCCACTGCGCGGCTATGGGCCACCCCATCGTGGGGGATGGCAAATACGGCGGCAAGGACGCCTTCCTCACTGGCTCGGTCAGCCGCAAGATGCACCTTCACGCGCGTCGCCTGATCATCGACAGTCCAGACGGCAAGCTCGACGTCACCGCCGAACTGCCCGAGCATTTCGCGACCAGCATGGAACAGATCGGTTTCGACGAGAAGGCGAGCGACGCTTTGCCGATGCGCGACGATCCACCGCCCAAATCGCGCGAGGAAAAGAAGCAGCAAGCCCGCCAGCACGCCAAGACCTACAAAAAAGCGCAGCGTGGTCCGCGGCGAGCGCGCGGCGGTTCCGGCGGCAGGCCGAAAGGCGCAGGCAGGAAGAAGTGACCCGCCTCGTCATCTTCGATTGCGACGGGACGCTCGTCGACGGGCAGGCGGCGATTTGCGATACGATGGCCGAGGCATTCGCCGCTGCAAAACTTCCCCCGCCCGACCGCAACGAAGTGCGCCGCATGGTGGGCTTGAGCCTGCCGCAGGCGCTGCGGCGGCTCGCCCCGGATGCGCAGGAAGACCAGCACCTCGTGGCGCTCGAAGCCTATAAAACCGGCTACCGGGAACGGCGGACGTCGGGTCTGCTCGAGGAACCGCTCTACGATGGCATGGCAGCGCTGATCGAACGTCTCGCGGCGGCGGGCTGGCTGCTTGGCGTAGCCACCGGCAAGAGCGACCGCGGGCTTCATGCCTGCCTCGACACGCATGGTATCAAACACCATTTCACAACGCTGCAAGGCGCGGATCGCCATCCGTCGAAGCCCCATCCCGCCATGCTCGAAGTGGCGCTGGCCGAAGCCGGTATCGCTGCATCCCGGTCCGTCATGGTCGGGGATACCAGTTTCGACATGGAAATGGCCCGCGCGGCGGGCGTCCGCGCAATCGGAGTAGCCTGGGGCTATCATGAACCGCGCGAATTGCTGGAAGCAGGGGCAGAGTGCGTTGCCGAAACGATGGAACAACTCGAGGAGATGATCTGTGCAGCCCGGTGACCAGCCGCCCGATCCCGATCAAAATTCTGGCCGTGACCCCGCAGCCGCGAAATTCTGGACCCTGCAGGGAATCCGCCTCGTCGGCATCGTTACTGCGATGGCGGGTGCTGCGGGTGTGGCCGAAAAGCTGGCCATGCCGCAGTGGGCCGCCGGCCTGCTGCTGGCCGCTGGTGTCGGCATCTATTTTGGCCTCCCCGTTGCGCTCGCCAGAAAGTGGAAGGCCGAAAGGTGAAGCGCTTCTACGAAGAAGTTACGATTGCCCGGACGGAGCAGGGCTGGATCGTTGCGCTCGACGGGCGTCCGCTCAAGACGCAAGGTGGACAGCCGCAAGTCGTACCGACCGAAGCGCTCGCTGAACGTCTTGCCGAGGAGTGGCGCGGACAGGGTGAGGTGATCGAGCCCGCCTCTTTCCGCCACCGTGACATGGCCGATTACGCGCTCGACGTAGTGAGCGGTGACAGATCGGAAGTGGTCCAAAAACTGCTCGGTTATGCCGAAACCGATACGCTTTGTTTCCGCGCCGATCCGGAAGAGCCGCTCTATCGCCGCCAGCAGGAAGT
Source organism: Qipengyuania sp. B-5 (assembly GCF_056857815.1). Classification (NCBI taxonomy): domain Bacteria; kingdom Pseudomonadati; phylum Pseudomonadota; class Alphaproteobacteria; order Sphingomonadales; family Erythrobacteraceae; genus Qipengyuania; species Qipengyuania sp. B-5. The sequence goes on from NZ_JBSXNU010000051.1 coordinate 27,474, forward strand.
GTGGGATCCGATTGTATCGGCAATGGAAACGCGCGAGGGTGTGAAACTGCACCGCATCAGCGGTATTCTACATCGCCCGCAAACTGCGGAAACGCGCGAGAAACTGCGCGCAAGACTGGAAGCGCTCGATCCCTTCACGCTGACCGCGCTGGAACAGACCACCTCGCTTTCCGCATCGCTATGTATCGGGCTGGAATCACTGCGCAAAGGTGTCGATGCCGAAGCGTTATGGGATGCGGCAAACCTCGAAGAAGACTGGCAAGCCGACCTCTGGGGCCGCGACGAGGAAGCCGAAGAACGCCGTGCGAAGCGGAAGAGCGATTTTCTGGCAGCTGTAGAATTTGCGCGTGCGGTTTAGCCGCTAAGTTTGATTACTGGACCCAGTCGGCCACCTGCGCCGCCACATCGTTTGCCGCCTGGTTTAGTGCCGGTCCCACGCTGGCTACATCCGCTGCGACGCCCGGCACCACAGCTTCGAAACGGCGCGTCGTCATCGCACTTCCTTCACCCGGACGAACGGCATCGAACACCACCACCACGCTGGACGTCCGCGCGTCGTAGCCGAACTGGCGGAGCGTGCCGGTCAGACGGTTTTCGGCAAGCGCGCCCGGATCGTCACCGTCGATTACTACCCGGTTGCTGCGCGTCCGGATTGTCTCCGCGATCAGGCGGCGGAACAGGCGCGCAGGTTTTTCAACCCAGACAGCATCCTGAAGATAGGCGAGTTCGGTGTCGGTGATCTGCACCGGTACGCGGGTGACATCGAGCGCGCTGGGTGCCTCGAACTCGGTCAGCGCGATGGCGGTCCCGGCACTGCTCGAGGCATCGGCGCCTGCAGGCGCAGAGGCCGTCGGTGTCAGCGTCAGAAGGCTCTCGGGCGGTTCGCTGCCGAAGGAAAGGCACCCGCCCAGCAGCAGTGCCGGAGCGAGGATGGCGAATTTGAAGTGCTTGGTCATCGCATACTTGTCCCGTGTCACGGCTCGTAGTCCGGCAATGGCTGGCTGTTGAGCAGCGCGCCGGCGCCCTTCTCGTCGATTTTTTCGGTCACGTCGCGCAGCGCCTTGCTGGTCGCGCGCAAATCGCGCAGCGTTGCTTCGGCTGCGGGCAGCGTGCTTTCGGTCAACTGCCGGGTTGCCGGGCGCGCTTCGGAAAGGACACCCTGCAATTCTTCCGAAGCATCACCCGCCTGCTTCAGCGTGGTCCGCAATTGGTTGGCCAATTGCGCGCCTTCCTGGTTGAGCAGACGGTCGGTGGAGGCTGTTACATTCTCGAACTCGTCGAGCGCTTCGGATGCCTCACGCAGTGTCACCTGCAATTCGGCCATGGTCCGTTCGAACTGCGGTGCGGCGTCTGCCAATTCGGCGGTCATCTGGTTGGTGTTGGCAAGGATACCGGCAATCTCGCCCTGATTTTCCTCGTCCAGCAATTGCGTCAGTCGTTCGGTCAGCGTTGCCAGACGTTCGAGCAGCAGGGGGGCGTTGGAAAGGAGGGCATTGAGCCCGCCATCCTTGGGCGGAATGATCGGCACGCCTTCGGTACAGGCGGTTGTCTCGCAGGAAATCGGCGGCGCGCCGCTGCGCGCACCGTCGAGCAGGATGGTCGATACGCCGGTAAAGCTGCCCTGGATGGTAGCGGTCGTCCCGACGAGGATCGGAACTTCTTCTTTCACCTTGATGCGCACGCGCACGAAGCCGGGGTCTTTTTCCCACAAAACGATTTCGCTCACCTGGCCCACCGGCACACCGGCAAAGCTGACCTGGCTGCCATTGGCGAGGCCGGAGACGCTTTCGGCAAAGAAGATGTCATAGTCCTTCTGCGCGCCTTCGTCCCAGCGCGCGATCCACACGACGAACAGCGCCAGTGCCGCAAGCACCGCCAGTGTGATCGCCCCCACCCAGATGTAATTCGCCCGTGTTTCCATTGGTTAGGCCTTATCCCTGCTTGGAGGCGCGTTGTCCAACGCTTTGACTGCATGCGCCGCGACCGGCTCGTCCATATGCCGCCGGAGTTCGTCCACCGCCTGCGCAGTCAACGCCGCCCGCCCGCGCGGGCCGTTGAAATATTCCTGTATCCAGGGGTGATCGAGCTCCATCAGCTTGGGCACAGTATCGACCGCGATGACCTTCCGGTCCGCCAGGACCGCCACCCGGTCGCAGATTTCATGCAGCGTATCGAGATCGTGCGTAATCAGGAACACGGTGAGACCCAGCGTCTCCTTGAGCTCACGCGTCAGATTGTCGAACGCGGAGGCACCGATGGGATCGAGACCGGCAGTCGGCTCGTCGAGAAACAGCAGTTCGGGATCGAGTGCCAGCGCACGGGCGAGGCCGGCGCGCTTCTTCATGCCGCCCGACAATTCGCTCGGATACTTGTTCACCGCTTCTTCCGGCAGGCCGGACAGAAGGACCTTGTAGCGCGCAATCTCTTCGCGGAGCTCATCGGAAATCTCGGGATAGAATTGCTTCAGCGGCACCTCTACGTTCTCGCCAACCGTAAGGGTCGAGAACAGTGCACCACCTTGGAACAGCACGCCCCAGCGATCCCGTACGCCGATTTGCTGGTCCGGCTCCGCATCGACGATGGATTTGCCGAAAACCTCGATCTCGCCCTCGGTTGGCCGCTGCAGCCCGATGATCGAGCGCATCAGCACGGATTTTCCAGTACCCGAACCGCCGACCACGCCCAGAATCTCGCCGCGCTTGACCGTGAGGTCCAGCCCTTCGTGAACCACCGTTTCGCCGAACTGGTTCTTCAGGTTCTCCACTATGATGGGATATTCGCCGCGATAGCGCTCGTGGCGCTTCGGAGATTTCGTGCCTCTTTCCTCGGCCATCAGCCCCACCCCAACTCGGTGAAGAAGACAGCGAAGATTGCGTCGAGGACGATGACCGCGAAAATTGCCGAAACCACCGACAAGGTGGTGCGCAGGCCGACCTCTTCCGAATTCCCCTTCACCTGCATGCCGTGGTAACAGCCTGCCAAGGCAACGATCAGGCCGAAGACCGGCGCCTTGATTAGGCCGACCCATACATCGTAAGTCGGCACGACTTCCTGGATGCGCGAGAGGAAGGTCAGAAAGGGAATGCCGAGCATGATGTCGCCGACGAAGGCGCCGCCGATAATAGCCATGCACGAAGCATAAAAACCCAGCAGCGGCATCATCAGCACAGCGGCCAGAATACGCGGAACCACCAGCGCTTCCATCGGCGAAATGCCGATAGTGCGCATCGCGTCGATTTCCTCGGTCAGCTTCATCGTGCCGATTTCAGCGGCAAAGGCACTGCCCGAACGGCCTGCAACCATAATGGCCGTCATCAGAACGCCCAGTTCGCGCAAGGTGATACGGCCGACGAGATTCACCGTCAGCGTCTCCGCCCCGAATGCGGCCAATTGCACCGCCCCCTGCTGTGCGATGACGATCCCGATGAGAAAACTCATCAAGCCGATAATGGGCAGTGCAGAAACGCCGACCAGTTCGACTTGCCGCACCAGTGCAACCATGCGGAAATTACGTGGATGGCGCGCCAACCGCGCAATGGAAATAAGCAAGGCGCCGAGGAAGCTGACAACGCCGACAATCCCCGATCTCGCGTTGAAGACCTTCTCGCCCACTGCTTCGGGAACTCGCACCCATACCGGCGCGCGCGGAGGGGCAATGCCGTAATCGCTGCTGAGCCCTTCGAGCGCGTCCAGCAAGCGTTCCGCCCGATCGCTGGCCCCCACGATTTCCGCATTGTGCTCGCCCGCGATCTGACAAGCCACCCACGCGCCCACCGTGTCGATCTCCGACACGCTTGCGAGGTCGACCTTCGCGATCGGTCCTTCAAGACTGCGCAACTCTTCGTCGAGAGCGCCGATGGTCGATACGAGATAGGGCCCGGCGAGCTTGAGCACCGCGCCCCCATCCCCCTGTTCGAGTTCGTATTCTGCCAATCCAGCCATTCACCATGCGGTATGCGGGGAATCGCCCGACTAAACAAGCTTGTATCAAGTCCTTTCCCATACGGCGTTGCATCGCACAAAAGGCGCTGGCAAAGGCGGCAGCCATGAGCACCGAGCTATCCAAGACTTTCGACCCGGCCGAAATCGAGCAGCGCTGGTACGCGTATTGGGAAGAAAACGGCCTGTTCCGTCCCGAACGCCCGGACGCAGAGCCCTTCACCATCGTGAACCCGCCGCCGAACGTCACCGGCTCGCTCCACATCGGCCACGCGCTCGACAACACGCTGCAGGACGTGGTGATCCGTTATGAACGCCTTCGGGGCAAGGATGCGCTGTGGGTGGTAGGCACAGACCATGCGGGCATCGCCACGCAGATGGTGGTCGAACGCCAGCTCGAGGCGAGCCAGGACAAGCGCACGAATTACAGCCGCGAGGAATTCGTCGACAAGGTCTGGCAATGGAAAGAGGAAAGCGGCGGCACGATCACCCGCCAACTCCGCCGCCTCGGCTGCTCGATGGACTGGTCCAGAGAGCAGTTCACGATGGACGAGCATTTCTCGCACGCCGTCCTCAAGACCTTCGTCGATCTCCACAACGACGGCCTGATCTATCGCGACAAGCGGCTGGTGAACTGGGACCCGAAGCTGAAGACCGCCATTTCAGACCTTGAGGTCGAGACGACCGACGTCAAGGGCGGCTTCTGGCACTTCAGATATCCGCTGGCGGACGGCGTCACGCTCGATGACGGGCGCGACCATATCGTAGTCGCCACCACGCGCCCGGAAACCATGCTCGCCGATATGGCAGTGGCGGTGCATCCCGATGACGAACGTTATAAAAGCGTAGTAGGCAAGCATGTCGTTCTGCCAATCACGGGCCGCCGCGTGCCGATTGTTGCCGACGAGCATGCCGATCCCGAGCTGGGTAGCGGCGCGGTCAAGATCACGCCGGGCCACGACTTCAACGATTTCGAAGTGGGCAGGCGCGCAGGCATGAAGGCGGGCGATATGCTCAACATGCTCGATGGCGATGCCAACGTCTGCCAGACCGCCGACGGGCTGGTGCCGGAAGAATTCCTCGGCCTGCACCGCTTCAGGCGAGACGGCGTGGATGGCGCACGCGAACTGGTTGTCCAACGCCTGAAGGAGCAGGGCTACCTCATCCCGCATGTCACCAGGGACAAAGAAGGCAACGAGACCGAGCATGACTCCGAGCCGCGCACAATCGCCACCCCTTTCGGCGACCGTGGCGGTGTGGTGATCGAACCCTGGCTGACCGACCAATGGTATGTCGATGCCGAAAAGCTCGCGCGCGCGCCGATCGAGGCGGTGAAGGACGGTACCATCGAAATCGTCCCGAAGGCCTGGGAAAAGACCTTCTTCAACTGGATGGAGAACATCCAGCCATGGTGCGTCAGCCGCCAGCTCTGGTGGGGCCACCGCATCCCTGCATGGTACGATGCCGACGGCAAGGCCTATGTCGCCATGACCGAGGAAGAAGCACAGGCGCAGGCTGGCGAAGGCGTGGTGCTGACCCGCGACGACGATGTTCTCGACACGTGGTTCTCCTCCGCACTCTGGCCATTTGCCACACTCGGCTGGCCACGCGACCCTTACCAACCCGTTCGCCCTGAGCTTGTCGAAGGGCCGCACTTCACTTCTGGAGGGACACGGGAAGAAAAGGACGGGGCTTCGACAAGCTCAGCCCGAACGGAAACGGGGGCCTGGAGCGATAACGCAAACCTCTTGTCCAAGCACTATCCCAACAACCTGCTGATTTCCGGCTTCGACATCCTGTTCTTCTGGGATGCGCGCATGATGATGCAGGGCATGCATTTGACCGGCACGGCGCCGTGGCCGCGGCTTTACCTGCATGGCCTCGTGCGCGCAGCGGACGGCGCGAAGATGTCCAAGTCCAAGGGCAATGTCGTCGATCCGCTCGGCCTCATCGACCAGTATGGCGCCGATGCGCTGCGCTTCTTCATGTCGGCAATGGAAAGCCAGGGCCGCGACATTAAAATGGATGAGCGCCGCGTCGAGGGCTATCGCAACTTCGCCACCAAGCTGTGGAATGCGACCCGATTCTGCCAGTCCAACGGTATCGGCGCCAGCACCACTATCGCCGCGCCTGCCGCGAACCAGGCGGTCAACAAGTGGATCATCGGCGAAGTCGTCGAGACCAAGAATGCGCTCGAACAGGCGATGGCCGACCTGCGCTTCGATGCGGCCGCCAATACGATCTATCACTTCGTCTGGGACCGTTTCTGCGATTGGTACATCGAGCTGATCAAGGGCAATTTCGACGAGGAAACGAAGGCAGTCGCCGGCTGGGCGCTGGATCAGATCCTCGTCATGCTGCACCCCTTCATGCCCTTCATCACCGAAGAGCTGTGGTCGAAGCAGGGCGATCGTCCGGACTATCCGCTGATCACCGCCAAATGGCCCGAACCGCAGGCAGAGGTGGACGCGGCTGCCAAGGTCGAAATCGACTGGGTGATCGCACTGACCAGTGCCGTGCGTACTGCGAAGAACGAAATCGGCATTGCACCGGGCGCAAAGCTGGTAGCATTTTGCCCCTCTCCCTCACCTCTGGGACGCAAGGTGGCCGAAGAGAACGCACCTGCCATCGAGCGTCTTGCACGCCTCACCCAGATCCATTTCGCCGAAGCGCCCGGCGGCGCGGCGATGCAAGTTGCGGCGGGCGAAGATGCCTTCATCATCCCGCTCGAAGGAGTCATCGACATCGAGGCTGAAAAGGCCCGCCTTACCAAGGCGATGGAAACCTCCTCCAAGGAAGCGAAATCGCTCGAGGGCCGCCTTGGCAATGCGAATTTCGTCGAACGCGCGAATCCGGAGGCGGTCGAAAAGGCCCGCGCCGATCTTGCCCATCACACGGCGGAAATCGAACGGCTGGAGGCGGCACTGGCGCGTCTGGGCTGACCGAGGCCCGGATTGCGCCGCCGAGGCTATCCTGACGCGGGTCGAAACACGGAGACGGGTTTTCCTACTTGCGTTACATATGCCATGTCCGATGCATTCATTAGCAGTCCTTCGCGTCCAGGGGGGGCCGAAAATCCGCTCTTTTGTCGCCTTTGCATGGTCAAGTGATGGAAAATAAACGCTTTTTCAGGATGACGCCGGAGTCGCCTTTGTCGCCTTCGTCGCCGGGTCGAAAGCGGCGATGACTCTCGTCCTCGCCACCGATGACAATGGCGGACCGGAAATTTTCGCGTCGGTCCAGGGCGAAGGGCCGAGCGCGGGCATGCCGGTCGCCTTCATGCGGCTTTCGCGCTGCAATCTTGCCTGCGTGTGGTGCGACACGGCCTATACCTGGCATTTCGAGGGTGACGAACGCCCCCATCGCAGTGGTGTGACCTTTGCGCGCAAGACCAATCAGGTCACGCTGGACGAAGAAGAGGTTGCCGCGCTTATCCTTTCCCTCGGGCAGGATCGGCTGGTGATCACCGGTGGCGAACCGCTCCTGCAGGCGCCTGCGCTGGTGAAGCTGCTCGACTTGCTGCCGGATATCGCGGTCGAGATAGAAACCAACGGGACCACAAAGGCCACGCCCCGGCTCGATATCCGTATCGACCAATTCAACGTCAGCCCCAAGCTGTCGCATAGTGGCAATCCCGCCAATCTCGCGCTGCTGCCCGAACGGCTGGACGCCTATGCCACCGATCCCCGCGCATGGTTCAAATTCGTGATTGCCCAGCCTGCGGATGTCGAGGAAGTGATGGCCCTGCGTGATCGCTACCGGTTCCAGGCCGACCACGTCTTCCTGATGCCGGAGGGAACGGATAGCGAGACGATCCGGACACGCGAGAAATGGCTCGCCCCGCTATGCCTGAAACACGGTTTCCGGCTTAGTGATCGGCTGCATATTCATCTGTTTGGAGATACCAGAGGAACGTGATTCCTCCCTTCGCAGGGATCGCTATCCTTGCGAACGCCAGCGCTGGACTGTGCGAAGGACGAGATCCTCTTCTCCGCCGGGCTTGTTCCACATCTCGATGAAGCTCGGGTCCTCCGAAGCTGGTCGCTTCACTTCCTCGAGATTGTCAAAGCTCACGCGGATGGGTATCGCGACGCCCTCGCCGCAGATGATGCACTCGCGGTTGCGGAGTGCGGGAATCGCATCGAGAAACCCCCGCGCACCTTCCGGCATCGCGGCACGGACGAAGTCCTGGTCGCGATCGTTGTTGAGGCGCATCGAAATGATCGTGCCGCATTGCGACAGCACGCCTTCGGCAAGGTCCGATGGGCGCTGCGTTATCAGCCCCAGCGAGATACCGTATTTACGACCTTCCTTGGCAATTCGCCCGAGAATGGTGCCGACGGAGTTGCCATCAGCATTTTTCTCGTTGGGCACGTAACGGTGCGCTTCTTCGCAAACCAGCAGGATCGGCGTGGTCTTGTCGTCACGGCCCCAGATGGCGAAGTCGAAGACGAGGCGGCTGAGCACGGCGACCACCGTCGAGGTGATGTCCGAAGGCACGCCCGATACGTCGATGATTGAAATTGGCCTGCCATTGGAAGGCATCCGGAAAATCTTCGCGATGAACTCCGCCATCGTGTCGGCGACCAGCATTCCGGAGAACATGAACTGATAGCGCGGATCGGCCTTGAGCTCGTCCAGCTTGTTCTTGATGCGCATATACGGCGCGGAATTGGTCGCCTTGTCGAGCTTGCCCATCTGGTCCTGGATCTCGTTCGAAAGATCCGAAAGCAGATAGGGGATGGGCGAATCGACCGTGATCTTGCCCATCGTTTCGGCCAGGCGGCTTTTGCTCCGCGCCTTGAGCAGACACTTGGCGAGAATATCGGCATCGACCTGTCGTTCGTTGCCATTGCTGGTCAGGATGACTTCGCAATGCTCTTCGAAGTTCATGATCCAGTAGGGCATCTGGAGATTAGAGACGTCGAGGATCACGCCGGTGTTGCGAAACGCCGCCGAATATTCGCCATGCGGATCGATCATGACGATATGCCCTTCGGGCGCCGCCTCGCAGATGCGGTGCAGGATCAGTGCCGCACTGGTCGACTTACCGGTACCGGTCGAGCCCAGTAGCGCGAAGTGCTTACCGAGCATGGCGTCGACATAGATGCCGGCACGGATATCCTTGGTCGGATAGACCTTGCCGACGGTGATCGAACTGCGCCCGTCGCTGGCGTAAACCTGTTTCAGATCGGCAGTCGAAGCCGGATATATCATTGCCCCCGGCACTGGATAGCGCGTCACACCGCGGCGAAACCCATGCAGTTTACCGGTGAGCTTTTCCTCCATCCCTTCGCCAAGAAAATCGATATTGGCGAGAATGCTGCCCGCCTTCCGATCCTGCCGCTGATTCCGCACGCTGGCCAGCAACCAGCTATTGCCAACGCGGATCTTGATCTGCGAGCCGACTTGCCCCGCCATTGCGATTGCGGGATCTTCATCATCGGCGCATTCGGTCAGACGTTGCGTGTCGATGGCGATCATCGATCCGGAGCCCGCGATTTCAAGTACGACGCCAATTGGCTGGAGGGCGTTGTCGCTGGGCATCACGACATCGTCTTCGGAGGACGGGGCCGGATCAGTCTCAAGCTTTGGAGCAGGCTCTGATGGAGTTGATGGCGCTCCCTGCAGGGGCGCCGCAGGAGTTGGCGCCACTTCGTCCGATACAGCGCCTTCGGCAGGAGGAAGGACAGACGGTTCGTCAGCCAGCTTTTCAGATGTAGTCTCCGGCGGCGAAATGGTTTGCTGGTGAACATAGCCCGAGCGCGAAGCCGCCCCGGTGGCAGGTGAAGTCATCTCGTTAGCTGCAGAGCGGCGAATTCGATCGCGCAGCGAATTACTGCGCTGTTCCGGCTGTTCGGACTCCATTTGACGCGGACCGCCAAAGGAACCGAAATCTCCATTGCCCATATCGTTCATTATCCAGCCCTGGCCCCTCGAATTGGCGCATATGCGTTAGCTCGGAGTGATGGCGGATAAGGGTTAAAATCGGGTCAACGATGGTGATTTGTCACCGTGTCACAAGCGCGCGAAAACCCGTCCTGCCCCCCAACCCATGAAGACAGAAAGAAACACGGCAATCAGACCATAAGCGAGGCCGTAATTCTGCGAGAAATATTCCACGCGGCGTTCCATACCGACCTTGCGGACTTCGACTTCCGCCACCGCCGAAGCGATGACACGGCCCTGGGTCACCGCAAATGTTTCCGCAGTATAGGTGCCTGTAGTTACATTCGAAGGCAGGGATATCCGGGCCTGGTACAGGACGTTTTCGGTAATCTGCACCCCGTTCATATCCTCTTTGTACAGTCCCTGGCGCTGCTTGAGATCGACCAGGCCTTCGGCAAACCGAAGCTGTTCTTCGGGGTCGATACTGCCGCTTGGAGAAAGCTGTATGTATCGTGTGCCGAATTCGTAGATCGCGGCGGTCTTTTCATCGACGATCTCGGAAACGGACCGCGATGAAGCAACCGCGAAGAAGCTCGGCACGGAACGGAAATCGTTGCTCTGTGCATTGACCCAGACGCCGGCGAAACGTTCCTTTTCACGAAGGCGGATGGGCTCGCTCGGACCCTTGAGTACGACCACGATATCATAGCCCTGCCCGGCCCGACCATCCGGATCGAGAACTGCGCCGAACAGCAGCAGTTCGGTCCCGGTAAAGCCTTGGCGTACCTGGACTTCGTGCTGCGAGACTTCGGGCACCAGCACCGGATCGCTCTGACCCATCAGAGCAAATGCGGCGAGCGAGAGCAGCAGGAGCCTCACAGAGAATATACCGTGTAGATTTCGTCAGGCTGGTAGAACAGCCCGAGAAGCATGCGAAATGCGATGGCCAGGACGATGGCCGCCAGGACCAGCCGCAGAATTTCCGGTTTTGCCTTGACCGCCAGTTGCGAACCGAATTGCGCCCCCGTCACCGAACCGATCAGCAAGAGGGCCACCAGCACTATGTCCACCGCTCGTGTGGTCAAAGAATGCATGATAGTTGTGGCAATGGTGACGAACAGAATGTTGTACAGGCTCGTGCCTACAACGACATTGGCACTCATGCCGAGTATGTAGAGCATCGCCGGCACGAGGATAAATCCGCCCCCTACACCCATGAGCATGGTGAGGATGCCGACCACGACACCGACCAGTGCCGGCGCCAAGGGAGAAATGTAGAGACCCGAGCCATAAAAACGCCAACGCCAGGGAAGGTTCGCAACAAGAGGATGGTGACGCCTGCGCGGGGCTTGCTTGCCTGCGGTCCCCCGAAGCACCTGCAAGCCTTCCTTTGCCATAAGCATTCCGATCGATCCGAGCAGGACGACGTAAAGGGCGTTGATTACGACATCGATCTGTCCGATCGAACGAAAGAAACGGAACAGCAGCGCGCCAATGCCCGCGCCTATAACCCCGCCTCCCACCATGACCGAGCCCATGCGATAGTCCACGCCCTTGCGCTTACTATGCGCGAATACTCCCGAGACACTTGCACCAGTTACCTGCGTCGATGCCGAGGCAGCAGCAACAGTCGGTGGAATGCCGTAAAAGATCAGGAGTGGAGTGGTCAGGAAACCACCTCCTACTCCAAAAAGGCCCGACAGCACTCCCGTCAGCGCCCCGAGCGCAACGATCCAGAGACCGTTCACCGAAAGGTTTGCGATGGGGAGATAAACGTCCATGGGCCAGCCCCTATCGCAGGCGAAGAGTGTATAAAAGCGGAACTGCGCTTTCAGTTTCCCGAGATTGCCGTGTGGGCCGGTTGCCGACCGCTCGACCGAACTCTTGCATGACATTCCTGCCGCCGAAACACCCGTTCTTCCTCACAAACTTTGCACAACGGAGAATCGACACTTGCAACGTGCCCGGCTTTCCGAAAAAGAGCAGCCCGACATGACCGAACGCCCTTCAGCCTTTCGCCTCGTCTTCGCACCGGTTCGCGCGCTTTTCGTTAGCGATGCTTCGGCAGGGATATTGCTTATCCTCGTGGCAGTGGCGGCCATGCTGGCAGCCAACTCGCCGCTTGCGGACGAATACCAGCAACTCTTTTACGGCAAGCTGCCATTCACGCCGATTCCCAAGCTTTACGATCTTCATTTGTGGATCAACGACGGGCTGATGGCGATCTTCTTTTTCGTGGTTGGCCTGGAGGTCAAACGTGAATGGATCGAAGGCCAGCTGAGTACGGCGCAACAACGCAGGCTGCCGATCCTCGCCGCAATTGCCGGAATGGCCGTACCGGCCCTGTTCTATGTTGGTGTAGTTGGGGGCGACGCGCAGTTGCTGCGCGGCTGGGCGATTCCGGCTGCCACGGATATTGCCTTTGCCATGGGTGTGCTTGGCCTGTTGGGTAATCGTTGCCCGGCATCTCTCAGGCTCTTCCTGCTGACTGTGGCGATTGTCGACGATATCGGTGCGGTCGCGGTGATTGCGGCATTCTACACCGAAGAGATCAAGATGGTGTGGCTGGCCGCATCGGCCGCAGTAGTCGTCGCGATGATGGTCATGAACCGTATGCGTGTCGCCAGATACTGGCCATTTATCGCAATGGCTCTCGTCCTTTGGTTCTTCGTGCTCAACAGCGGGATTCATGCGACCATAGCAGGGGTTGCGGCAGCATTGACGATACCGATGGTCGGCAAGGACGACGAGACCATGGTTGAACGGATGGAGCACGGACTAGCTCCCTGGAGTGCTTATCTCATCGTTCCGGTTTTCGGCTTCGCCAACGCCGGTGTCCCGCTGGCGGGAATCGGGATGGAGGGGCTGCTTGCACCGCTTCCGCTCGCGATTGCCACCGGCCTGTTTCTCGGCAAACAGGTTGGCATTTTCTCTGCGATCTGGCTGGCCGATAAGGTCGGTTTCGCGCCGCGCCCCGATCAAGCGAGCTGGCAGGAAATCTGGGGTGTATCGATATTGTGCGGCATCGGTTTCACGATGTCGCTTTTCATCAGCGGGCTCGCCTTCACCGGCCAGGCCGACGTGATCAACGAAGCCAAGCTCGGTATACTCTCCGGCTCGCTGCTGTCGGCTGTGCTCGGCTTCGTGGTGCTCCGCCTTTCGACCGCTCACCCCGAAGACGCGCGCTCACCCTACGTCGATTGAACACGCGCTTAGCGCGGGCTCTACCAACTCCCGGTGTTCTCCATGCTCATCCAGGGTTCCTGCGGTTGGAGATAGCCTTCCTGAAGAAGTTCGACCGAGATTCCATCGGGTGAGCGGACGAACGCCATATGACCGTCACGCGGCGGACGGTTGATGGTATGTCCAGCATCCATAAGCCGTTGGCAGGTATCGTATATATTCTCCACACGATAGGCGAGGTGACCGAAATTCCGGCCACCGTCGTATCGCTCGGGGGCGCTCCCGTCTTCGGGGGGCCAATTGTAGGTCAACTCGACCTCTGCCACGCCCTCCTGTCCAGGTGCTGCGAGAAAGATCAAAGTAAATCGGCCCTGTTCGCTATCTGTCCTACGGACCTCTTCGAGACCGATAAGCTTGAAAAACGCGATTGTGGCCTCGGGATCGGCGACTCGGATCATGCTGTGGAGATATTTGGTCATGGCCCTCAGGTAGGAGCATAAAATACATTCGAAAAGGGGTGCGCCCGAAGGCACACCCCTTGGTACATCGCCAGTGAATTCTCTAGAAACTGGCGCTGATGGTCCCGACGATCGCGTCATCGGTAAATCCGTCGATGGACGGACCCTCGACGCCGACATAGGCCACCCCAACTTCGAGAATGCCCGAAGAAACACTGGCTCCGAGCGACCAGTCCAACCCGCTGTCATCAGCGGAACCCGCGAGAAAGGGCGGGGCGAGAGCGCCGTCCGTGTAACCCAGATGCGCCGAGAGCGAGATGGGTGTCGAAGGCAGCGCATATCCGAGATCGGTGTAGACATAGAGGTTGTCGTCCCCGCCCAGCGAATCCTGTTCGAAAGCGTAGGCCGCGCCTACGGTTGCTTCTGCAGGACCGAGGGTAAAGCCGACCGAAGCGTAAGGCTCCCAATAGTCGGTATCGAGACCTAATTCCTCGGTAGGATAGGCGTAATAGAGCACTCCGACATCGACCGCGACACCGTCCGAGACATCGCCCGACCAGCCTGCGTAAATATCGAATTCCATCTCGCCATAGGCATCGCCACCGTCGATGGACGATGCCCAGGTCCCTACGTAGAAGCCACTTTCATGAGCGACATCGACGCCGCCCTGTATTGCCGGATCACCTCCCGACAGAGACACACCGCGGAAGCGGTAGTCGGTGGTCAGAGCGGCATTGGCGGAAATTGTGATCGGACCGCCGTCTTCTTCTTGGGCGGTTGCCACTGTAGGTAAGGCTAGGCCTGAACCAGCCAAGGCGAGCGAAACGGCAATCTTGCCGTGAAAGGACGTGAGCATGTGCGAACTCCTTCGGTTCGGTTTGGTGCTTCGTCCCACCTGCGCATCCGTCGGGTCCTGATTTTTTATGGATCCTCGATCGAATTCGAAACGAACGTGCAGGAAATGCATTTTACGCGCAAGATAGATGCATTAAGTTTTCGCTATTGCAACAAATAGCGTGGCTATTGTGCAACTGCGAAGTCAGCGCATACGCCCCCCGACTTGCCGCTCGCGGCGCGGTGGCCTAAGCGCTCGCAAACCTTCGAAAGATACCTGCACCCAAACCATGTTCCAAAGCATCCGCCGCCTATTTGCGTCCGGCACGGCCTCCCATCGAAACGCGCGAGTTCCAGATGGCGAGCGTCTCTATGTCATCGGGGATATCCACGGCCGGCTGGATCTGTTCAGGGCGCTGCGGGACGCCATCGAAGATGACGATGCTGCCCAGCCACCAGGCGAAACGACTGTCATTCTTTTGGGCGATCTCGTGGATCGCGGACCCGATAGCGCCGGAGTAGTGAAGTCTGCGCGGAAATGGGGCGAAAGCCGCAAGGTAAGATACCTTGCCGGAAATCATGAAGAAATGTTCCTGCAAAGCTTCGAGGATCGCGAAATACTGCGGCATTTCCTCAAGCATGGCGGCAAGGAAACCATACTCAGTTATGGGCTGGACCGGAAAACCTATTCGCGAATGAAGATGAGCGAATTGCAGGAGGTCATGAAGGAGGCTGTGCCGAAAAGGGACCGCAAGTTCCTCGCTTCCTTCGAAGACATGATCGTCATCGGCGACTATGTCTTCGTTCATGCGGGTATTAATCCCAAGCTCGCACTTGATGAGCAAAAGCCGTCCGACCTGCGCTGGATTCGTGAGCGCTTTCTGAAGCACGAAGAACCATTCAGTCATGTCGTCGTGCATGGCCACACCATTTTCGAGGAAATGGAACATCGTAAACACCGGATCGGTATCGATACGGGCGCCTTTCGCACGGGTCGGCTCACGGCTTTGGTGCTTGAAGGGACCAGTCGACGCACCATACAGGCTGTCGCCGGCAAGAACGGCGAAATCGCCATCGAAAAGAGAGATGCGTAGATGAAGATCGCAATGGTGGGTTCGGGCTATGTCGGCCTCGTATCGGGCGCTTGTTTCGCCGACTTCGGTCACGAGGTCGTCTGCATCGACAAGGACCAGTCGAAGATCGACCGGCTGCACGATGGCATTATGCCGATCTACGAGCCGGGTCTCGCCGAACTGGTTGCCTCGAATGTCGCTGCCGGCCGGCTGAGCTTCACCACCAGCCTTGCTGAAGGTATCGACGGAGCCGATGCGATCTTCATCGCCGTTGGCACACCCAGTCGCCGAGGCGATGGCCATGCCGATCTCTCTTACGTCTACGGGGTGGCCAAGGAAATCGGTGAGCACCTAGCCAACGATGCCGTGGTTGTTACCAAATCCACTGTCCCGGTCGGCACCGGCGACGAGGTGGAGCGGATCCTGCAGGACAGCGGCACGAGCCACAAATTCTCGGTCGTATCGAACCCCGAGTTTCTGCGCGAAGGCGCGGCCATCGGTGATTTCAAGCGCCCCGATCGCATCGTCATCGGCGCCGAGGACGAGTTCGGCCGTGATATCATGCGCGAGGTCTATCGCCCGCTTTTCCTGAATGAATCACCGATCCTGTTCACCGGAAGGCGCACAAGCGAACTGATCAAATATGCGGCCAACGCTTTTCTCGCGACCAAGATCACCTTTATCAACGAGATGGCCGATCTCTGCGAGAAAGTGGGGGCCAATGTGCAGGACGTCTCGCGCGGCATCGGGATGGACAACCGTATCGGTTCCAAGTTCCTCCACGCCGGGCCTGGGTACGGCGGATCGTGCTTTCCGAAAGACACGCTCGCCCTGCTCAAGACGGCAGAGGATTTCGACAGTCCGACCCGGATCGTGGAAGCGGTGGTCAAGGCCAATGACAGTCGCAAGCGCGCCATGGGCCGCAAGGTTATCGACGCGCTGGGCGGTGCCGAAGCGGCTCGCGGCAAGAAAGTCGCGCTGCTCGGACTGACCTTCAAGCCCAATACTGATGACATGCGCGACTCTCCTGCCATTGCGGTCGCGCAGACGCTTACCGACGCGGGCGTGGAGGTCGCGGCCTACGATCCCGAGGGCATGGAACTGGCCAAGCCGCTGATGCCCGAAGTGACCATGGTGGACGAACCCTATGCTGCGATCGCAGGTGCCGATGCCATCGCCATCGTCACCGAATGGGATGTGTTCCGCGCGCTCGACCTGAAGCGGATCAAGGACCTCGCAAAATCCCCCGTCCTGGTGGATTTGCGCAATATCTACCGCCCCGACGACGTGCGTGCTCTGGGCTTCGAGTATTCCAGCATCGGGCGGACCTGATACGGACCTTGCGCATTTCACCGTGCACGGATGAGGGCTGAAGTGCGCTACGAGGCAGGCGTTCGATAATAGAATTCCAGCCGCACGCAGAGGTCTGTTCCGTGAAAATGCCAGGGGGCCTGTAAGCCGGGTTCTGTTCCGCACGCGGTATGCTTGCACACCAGCCGCGCGGCGGCAGCCATTCGTCTGGGCCATGGATTGCTCCATGGCTCGAGCAGCCAACCCGGGCGACTGGGGAGAAACACCCCTGTCCCGGATCAAGTCCGGGACACGCCGCCCCTATTCGGCCTTGCTCCGGGTGGGGTTTGCCATGCGGGCGCTGTTACCAGAACCCCGGTGCGCTCTTACCGCACCCTTTCACCCTTGCCTGATCTTCCGAAGAAGCCATCGGCGGTATGCTCTCTGTGGCACTTTCCCTGTGGTTGCCCACGGCGGGCGTTACCCGCCACCCTTGTCTCGTGGAGCCCGGACTTTCCTCGCGACCGAAGTCACGCGGCTGCCCGGCCCCCTGGCGAGAAGGCAGATAATGCGCGCCGCGCAATTCGCCAAGCGAAACCGCTTCGAAGTGTGACGGGCACACGTGTTTGTAAACTCGTGACCTTCCAGCTTTCCCGTTCTTTTCCAATGTTTTGCACCTATTTGCGCTGATAGGGGTGTGACCTTTGCAGAGCGGGCATGGCCAGCGAATTTCATGCCGGTTCCCGTACCGGAACCGATCCGCATGGGTATCCTCGGACTGAAAGGTGGCATTTCGAGGTGCATCCCCGACCTCTATATCGGTACTACGCCTGTAGGAAACCGACAGGCGCAGCAGCAATCCTTTATCTTGTGCCACAAAGCCCTGAAAAGCTTGATCGAACGGTGGCTACATTAATCCTTAGGAAAGGCCAGAACCGTCGAAAAGTGAGGCTGAAGAATTTGCCTACCTTCTAGCGTCCGGTGAATGGCCAATCCAGTATGAGCCAGGAACCGTATCGGCGTTGGGAAGCATTGCGGGCTTGAACTGCGCATGTTCTAGCAGCGCAGCACAGCCTTGCCGGTCAAGAGCGGCATCTCCCGTCGAAACATTCATCCCGCAGCCTGTGGGTTTGCCCGATTCATCAATGACGAGCTGGAAAACTACATATTCTACATCGGCTTTGCGCAATGCCGCGTTGTATTCCCGATCGAAGGCCTCTTTTCTCCATGTGGGCTCTTGTACGGGAACCGGATGATCGAAGGCCGGAGGAACATAGGCATCCTTCGGCAAAAGATACCGAACAGATTGCGTGGTGCTCGAAGCAATTGACTGGCCCTGCGCGTCGCGCGCCGACTCGTAGCGGGCATAAGCTTCCATCCCACTGCAAGCGGAAATGTCGAGTGCCAGCGAACCGCTCGTCTCTAGGACTTTGCAATTCGAGACACGACCGTCCTCGCCGATGTCGATACGCATCGTCACCAAGCCTTCTTCTCCCTTCATGAGAGCTTCGGAAGGGTAATTTTGCTGAATTGCCTGAGCCCAGTCGGCTATATCGACAGGACGTGCATCGCGAGCCCCTTCATCGGGTTGGACGACGACATTCGCAGACCCAAACAATACGGTTCCTGCGAGAAACGCCCCGATGGTTTTCATAACCTCCCCCTTACCTTGCGATCCCCCTATCCCGATCCAGCAGGAGCTGGAACAGGATCGCCCGTACTTCGCCGTCGATCTCGCCATTGATCTTTTCCGGACGCCACCGGCGCTGGAAGGCTTCCACCGCCTTGTGCCCATCGGAAACGTCGTAGCCGAAGCGTTCGAGCGCGAGGTAGAATGCGGCGTCGTTATCGAAGGGATCGCCGCGTTCGAGCTTTTTCGGCCGGGGCAGGCACAATCCGTATTCGGCCAGGCGATCCCATGGGAATAGTTCGCCCGGATCGATCTTGCGCGCTGGCGCGACATCGGAATGACCGACCACATTGGCGCGCGGAATATCGTATTCCTTCACGATCCGCGCGACCAGCGGAACCAGCGCTTCGAACTGCGCCTCGTTGAATTCACGATAGCCGTATTTATGGCCCGGATGGTCGAGCTCGATCCCGATGCTGGCAGAATTCACGTCCTTGTGACCGCGCCAGTATGACAATCCGGCATGCCAGGCCCGCTTTTCCTCGGGCACAAGCCGTACGACTTCGCCCTGCTCGCCAATCAGATAATGCGCGGAGACCTTGGCTTCGGGGTCGCAAAGGCGTTCGATGGCGAAGCCCTTGTCCTCCATCTCGGTGTAGTGGATGACCAGCATCGAAATGGGATGCTTGCGTTCGTCGTGATTGGGCGAAAGCACCTCGCGGTCGACGAGTTCGTCCTTGCTGGAGGGCAGGCCTTCGCCCAGCTTGCCGAAATCGCTCACCCGATCAGTCCTTCGCCTTCGGGCAGGATCGCGCCGAGCACCAGTGTCTCGTCGGTTCTGGCGTATTGCAATCCGCCGCCCGACTGTTCGGCCAGCAAGCGGATCATATGTGCCGCGGCCGTGCGGCTGGAAAGCTCCTCGCGCGCAAGACTGCCGTCGAGAGCGCGGCCGATATTGTCGTCGAACCCTATCTTCGGGCCGGCAGCGCGAACCACGATCTCGCAATTGCCGTCACGCATTTCGGCACCGATATCGAGCGTGCCGCCGCGCACCAGCGCATCGATGGCGATCTGCGCAAAATTGAGGAGGACCTTGACCGCCGGCTTGGCAAGGTTGGCCGCATCTATCGCCCAATTGACCTCGACCTTCTGCTTGTCCGCAACCAGTGCGTCGATCAGGGCCCTGGGTTCGTGAACGTCGACGCGCTCACCGAAACCGCCCGCAGCCCCGAAGGCCAGCCGGAAGAATTTCAGCTTGTTGGTCGAAGTCGTCGCGCTCTGTTCCAGCAGCGCCATGACATTCCTGCGCATTTCGGGATCGTCTTCCATCGCCAGAAGCTCGAGCCCGTTGTTCAGGGCACCGACCGGGCTGAGCATGTCGTGGCAAAGGCGCGAGCAAAGCATTGCCGCAAGATCGATCGATTGGCTGTCGTCCATTTATATCCCGTCGAAACTCGAATTGACCGCCTTCTAGCGGGGGGAGACCACATAGGGAAGCGCAGCGAATCGCGCATCCCCCTCGCGCCAGAAAGTGACGCGACCCGCCGCGATTATCGCCCAGATGAACCCCTGTCCTGTCGCCATGGCCTCATCGGTAGCGGAAGGACGCGCAAGGCCGTTGGGGTGGGAATGGTAATAGCCCAGCACCTGCGGCCCTCCTTGGCGCGCCTCGCGATGTGCGTCGATCAGCGCCTGCGGATCGATTTCGAAATGGCTTTCGGGCCGCGGATGCACGTTTTTCGCCGGATGGATCGAAATGATCGCGTCCCCTTCGCCCATCAGAATACCGCAACATTCGCGGGGGAAGGCATCTGCCGCTTCCACGAGCAGGGCGTTCAAAATCTGCCGAGAAACCTTCAAACCGTTCGCCCTGAGCTTGTCGAAGGGCCGTCCTTCACTTAGGCGCGACCCATGCCGTTCTGGGCCTACATGCTACATTGTTGCGACGGTGCCTACTACATCGGGCACACGGACGATCTGGAATTGCGTGTCGCGCAGCACGAACGCGGTGAAATCGAAGGATTCACCGCGGACAGATTGCCGGTGGAACTGGTCTGGTCGGAGGAGTTCGCAACGTGTGAAGAGGCGCTCGCTGCTGAGCGAAGGATCAAAGGCTGGTCTCGGGCCAAGAAGATGGCGTTAATCCGTGGTGACTGGGAGCGGATATCGGAACTTTCCAAAAGCAAAAGCGGTGCTTCGACAAGCTCAGCACGAACGGATTTTGAGTCCATCTCTCCTCCCGTTCGCCCTGAGCCTGTCGAAGGGCCGTCCTCCTCTTCCGAGCAGGTTCTCGAAGGCTTGATCCACACGTCCGGCCGTCTCGACAAGGCGCTCGCGGAAGCGACCGGTCTTTCGCGCGAGAGGGTGAAGGGTCTGATCGCGGACGATGCGGTCGAGATAAACGGGAAATCGGCAAAATCGGGTTCTGCAAAGCTGACCGGCGGGGAGAGCTATGTCGTCACCCTGCCCCCGCCCGAGCCGCTTGAAACCATCGCACAGGACATTCCCCTCGACGTGGTGTTCGAGGACGAACACCTGTTGGTGGTGAACAAGCCTGCAGGGATGGTGGTCCATCCGGCGACAGGCAATCGCGACGGAACGCTGGTCAACGCGCTGTTGCATCATTGCAAGGGGCAGCTTTCGGGGATCAACGGCGTCGCCCGTCCGGGCATCGTCCACCGGATCGACAAGGATACGTCCGGCCTGCTTGTCGTCGCCAAGAGCGATGCGGCACACGAAGGGCTGGCGCGGCAGTTTGCCGACCATTCGATCACCCGGCGTTACCTGGCGGTATGTGCCGAGCATCCCAACCCGCCGTCGGGGACAATTTCCACTCGTATCGGGCGGTCGGACAAGGACCGCAAGAAGATGACCGTGCTGCCCGACAAGTCCACGCGGGGGAAACACGCGGTGACCCATTACGAAACCTTGCAGCGTCTCGACCATGCGGCGCTTATCGAATGCCGCCTTGAAACCGGACGCACCCATCAGGTCCGCGTTCACTGTGCGTCAATCGGTCATGCGCTATTGGGTGATCCTGTATATGGACGCACGCCCAAGCCGCTCCGAACGCTGCTCGAGAGCCTCGATTTCAAGCGCCAGGCGCTACATGCGGCCCGATTGGGATTCATACATCCTATCAGCGGTGAAAGCTTGGATTTCTGCGCCGAATTACCCCACGATATGCGGGAACTCATCGACGAAACCGCTCGTTGAAATCGATGAAACGCGCGTGCAAATTCGGTCGCGTTCTGTTACAAGCAAACCAGTGGCCCGAATGATCGGATGCCCAGCAGGGGTCCGGCAAGCGAGGTCGACGCAAGAAAGGTCAGGGTAAAGTGAGCAATACCAGAAGTTTGAGCGTCCCGGCGCTCGGTGGTGAGCAAAGCCTCAACCGCTATCTCTCCGAAATCAAGAAATTCCCCGTGCTGACGCAAGAGCAGGAATACATGCTCGCCAAGCGTTACGAAGAGCATGGGGACAGCGAAGCTGCGGCGCAGCTCGTCACCTCGCACCTGCGTCTCGTGGCGAAGATCGCCATGGGCTATCGCGGCTACGGCCTGCCTGTGTCGGATCTCATTTCCGAAGGCAATGTCGGCCTGATGCAGGGCGTGAAGAAATTCGAAGCCGACCGCGGCTTCCGCCTCGCCACCTATGCCATGTGGTGGATCAAGGCGAGCATCCAGGAATACATCCTGCGCAGCTGGTCGCTCGTGAAGATGGGTACCACCGCCGCGCAGAAGAAGCTGTTCTTCAACCTTCGCCGGATGAAGAAGAACCTCGATGCCTATGAAGACACCGACCTTCACCCGGACGATGTGAACAAGATCGCGACCGATCTCGGCGTGCCCGAGCAGGAAGTGATCAATATGAACCGCCGGATGATGATGGGTGGTGACGGTTCGCTCAACGTGCCGATGCGCAATGGCGAAGAAGGCTCGGGCGAGTGGATGGACTGGCTGACCGACGATCGCCCGCTGCAGGACGAGACGGTTGCCGATACCGAGGAAAAGGAAGTGCGCCACGAAATGCTGGTGGAGGCGATGGACAGCCTCAACGAGCGTGAACAGCACATCCTTACCGAACGCCGCCTGACGGAAAACCCGCAGACGCTCGAAGAGCTGTCGCAGGTTTACAACGTCAGCCGCGAACGCATCCGCCAGATCGAGGTTCGCGCCTTCGAGAAGCTGCAGAAGGCGATGCAGCGCATCGCCGGCGACCGCTTGTTGCCCGGCGTGGCCTGATCCACCGTACTGAACATGAAAGCGGCGTGAGAGGATGGACCTTTCACGCCGCTTTCTTTTATGGGCCACATGATGATACGGTCGCTGACACGCTTCTTGTTCAAGTTCCTTGTCGGCTTCATCGGACTGAGCCTGGCGCTTGTCCTGCTGTTCAAGTTCGTCCCGGTTCCGGTCACGGCCACGATGGTCCTCGACGGGAACGGCATAACCAAGGACTGGGAACCGCTTTCGCAGATCGATCGCAATATGGTGCGCGCCGTGATTGCCGCGGAAGATGGCAAGTTCTGCACTCATGACGGTTTCGACCGCGAGGCGATCGAGACGGCCATGCGCGAGAATGCGCAGGGCGGGCGTATCCGTGGCGGATCCACCATCAGCCAGCAGACCGCCAAGAATGTCTTCCTGTGGCAGGGTGGCGGCTATTTCCGCAAGGGACTGGAAGCCTATTTCACGCTGCTGATCGAGAAAATCTGGGGCAAGCGGCGCATCATGGAGGTCTATCTCAACGTCGCCGAAACCGGCATCGGAACCTATGGTGCGGAGGCCGGGGCGCAGCGGTATTTCGGAAAGAGTGCTTCTTCTCTCACCACGCTCGAAGCTGCACGAATGGCGGCAGCGCTTCCCTTGCCGAAAAAGCGCTCCGTCAAGAACCCGAGCGGCTGGCTGCGCGGATATGGCAACACGATTTCCGCACGTATCGGCGTCGTAGCCCGTGACGGCCTCGATTCCTGCGTTTATCAGTAGGTTCGATGGGAACGGGTCACAGCCACGAACAGGGACATGCGCACGGCGCGGGCCACAGCCATGCACCGAAGGATTTCGGCCGCGCCTTCCTGATCGGCATCGTACTGAATACCGCATTCGTCATCATCGAGGCGGTCTATGGCTGGCTTTCGGGATCGATGGCGCTGATTGCCGATGCCGGGCACAACCTTTCGGACGTGATGGCGCTGCTGCTGGCCTGGGGGGCGAGCATTGCCGCAAAGAAACCGGCAAATGCCCGCTTCACCTATGGGTACAAGAGTTCGACGATTCTTGCCGCTCTGGCCAATGCAGCGCTCCTGCTGGTGGCAATCGGGGCAATTGCCTATGAAACCATCCACCGTCTTTCCGATCCCGCGCCGGTGGAAGGCGCGACAATGGTCATCGTGGCGGGTATCGGCATCGTCATCAACGCCGGCACCGCCATGCTGTTCATGCGGGGGCGCAAGCAAGACATCAATATTCGCGGGGCGTTCCTTCACATGGCGGCGGATGCCCTGGTCAGCCTAGGCGTGGTCATTGCAGGCATCGCGATCCTGCTCAGCGGTGCACTCTGGATCGATCCACTAGTGAGCCTGCTGATCGTGGCGGTTATCGCCTGGGGGACGTGGGGGCTGCTGAAGGACAGCGTTGCCATGAGTCTGCTCGGTGTGCCGAAAGGCGTATCGGAAAGCCGCGTTCGCGGATATCTGGTCGGTCTGGAGGGGGTGAGTGAAATTCACGAGCTGCATATCTGGCCCATGTCTACGACCGAAACGGCCCTTACCGCGCATCTGGTGATGCCCGATGGCCATCCGGGCGACGCTTTCCTGCGCGAGATCGGCCATGAGCTGGAACACCATCACCGAATCGGCCACGCGACCATCCAGATCGAACAAGCGGGCCTGCATTGCAGGTCTCGGTGCTGATGATGCCATCCGGAAGCGATGCACGCGATCGGCTCGAAGCTGCGATGGCTCGCCTTGCTGGCGGCGATCGCAGCGCGTTGGAGGAAATCTATCGGAGCACCTCAGCGAAACTTTTTGGAATTTGCCTGCGTATCTTGAAGGACGAAAAGGAAGCCGAGGACGCGTTGCAGGACGTTTACATCTCTCTCTGGCGCAGGGCCGACCGCTACGATGCGGAGCGGGCCAGTCCGATAAGCTGGCTTGCCACATTCGCGCGGAACCGCGCGGTGGACCGGCTGAGGGTGGGAAAGGTCCGGCAGGGCAGCGTGCCCGCCGAACACGCCGCACCGATTGCCGACGAGGCACCGCTTGCAGAGAATTTGCTGATCGATGCAGAGCGTGATGCGCGCATCCATCATTGTCTCGATCGGCTGGACGAAAAGCCGCGCAGCGCGATCCGCAGCGCCTTTTTCGAAGACCGCACCTACGCCCAGATCGCGGAGGCCGACGGAATACCGCTCGGCACAATGAAGAGCTGGGTACGCAGGGGACTCCAGAAATTGAAAGCATGTCTGGAGCGCGGCGAATGAGCGAGGATTTCCGCCCCGACGACGTGCTTGCGGCCGAATACGTGCTCGGCCTGCTCGAAGGAGAGGATTTGCTTGCGGCCGGGGCGCGGGAGGCATCCGATGAAAAATTCGCTGCCGAGGTCGCACGCTGGCAGGACCAGCTGGCACCGCTGCTCGATACGATCGACGCACGCACGCCGCGCGAGGAAGTCTGGAAAAGAATCCGGGACGAATTCGATACGCTTGGGGATAGTGCCGAGATCATCTCGCTGAATGCGCGGCTCCGGGGTTGGAAAATGGCCGCCGGAACGGCCGCTGCCGCAGCTGTTGCTGCCATATCCGTGCTGGTTCTTTCTCCTTCGCAGGCACCATCGCCCCCGCCCACCGCTGAGCCGCAGGCACCTCTCGCCGCTTCCATCCCGATTGCCGACACGCAGTTGCGCTTGGCTGTCACCTATCTCCCCGACCGTCAGGAATTGCTGGTCTCGGCCAGCGGACTGACCGCTGATGGAGTGCACGATCACGAGCTCTGGCTGGTGCCCCGGTCCGAGGATATGCCGCTGCTTTCCCTCGGTGTGGTCGCGCCCGGCGAAGAACGCCGCATATCTCTGGATCAGGCTGTCGCCGAGCAGATGGCGGATGGTTCTCCTCTCCTCCTCACCCGGGAACCGCTGGGCGGCAAACCACCCGGCGTAGACGCAGGTCCGGTCGTGGCCGAAGGGCGCATGCAAACTATCTGAAAATTTTTTGCATCCGCATTGCGGCGGCTTTCGTAACTCCATGCACAAGTTGGACGGGCTTGTGAGATAGAGGAGTTATACCAATGACCATTTCGACCCAGTTTAAGGCCGCAGCCGCGGCATCAGTCCTTGCCATGGGCGGTTTCGCCATTGCTGCATCCGGCCCTGCGCTTGCCCATAATCACAAGGAAAAGCCCGCACAGGCTCAGGCCAATATTGTCCAGACCGCAATCGGAACGGGCATGCACGAAACGCTGGTCGCCGCCGTCCAGGCTGCAGACCTCGTCGACACGCTGTCCTCGCCCGGGCCCTTCACCGTGTTTGCGCCAACCGATACCGCATTTTCCGCCCTGCCCGATGGCACGGTGAGCACGCTGCTCGAGCCGGCTAACAAAGGCCAGTTGCAGAACATTCTCACCTACCACGTCGTGGCAGGCCGAATTCCCGCCGCACAGCTTTCCGCTGCAATCAAGACGAATGGCGGCAGCTACACCTTCGAGACCGTTGCAGGCGCCGAACTGACCGCGAGTTTCGCAGGCGAGAACATCGTCATCACTGACGGTGCCGGCGGCACCAGCACCGTGACCATGGCCGACGTGAAAACCACGAACGGCGTGATCCACGTCACCGACGGTGTCTTCCTGCCCGGTTGATCCGCAAATCAGTCAACAACGCCGCTAGGGCTACCTCCCCCTTTCGAGAGAGCGGCGTCACTGCCCCGTCCGGCCACCCCATCGGCCTGGCGGGGCCTTTTTCTAACCCCAAACGCAAAACGCCGCGAGGTTCTGAGACCGCGCGGCGTTCTGATAACTGGGAGAGTGGAAGCTAAGCCGCTTCTTCCTTGGGTCCGTGAACCTGGATCGGATCTTTCTTGCCTTCCACCACATCGGCATCGATGACGATTTCGGTCACGCCGTCCATGTCCGGCAGGTCGAACATCGTGTCGAGCAGGATGCCTTCGACGATCGAACGCAGGCCGCGCGCGCCGGTTTTGCGGGCGATGGCCTTTTCGGCGATCTTCTGCAGGGCATCCTTCTTGAAGGTCAGTTCGACATTCTCGAGTTCGAACAATTTCGCATACTGCTTGCAAAGGGCGTTCTTCGGCTCGGTCAGGATGGTGATGAGCGCATCAACGTCCAGATCCCGCAGCGTCGCGATAACCGGCAGACGGCCGACGAATTCGGGAATCAACCCGAATTTCAGCAGATCTTCCGGTTCGCCCTTCTCGAGCAGTTCGCCCACACGGCGTTTGTCCGGATCGGCGACATGCGCGCCGAAGCCGATCGAGCGCTTCTGCAGGCGGTCGGCAATGATCTTTTCAAGACCCGCGAAGGCGCCGCCGCAGATGAACAGGATGTTCGTGGTGTCGACCTGCAGGAATTCCTGCTGCGGATGCTTGCGACCGCCCTGCGGAGGAACAGAGGCGGTGGTGCCTTCCATGAGCTTAAGCAGTGCCTGCTGGACGCCCTCACCCGAGACGTCGCGCGTGATCGAGGGGTTTTCGGCCTTGCGCGTGATCTTGTCGATCTCGTCGATATAGACGATCCCGTGCTGTGCCTTCTCGACATTGTAGTCCGAGGCCTGAAGTAGCTTGAGGATGATGTTCTCCACATCCTCGCCAACATAACCTGCTTCGGTCAGCGTGGTGGCGTCGGCCATGGTGAAGGGCACGTCGAAAGTGCGCGCCAGCGTCTGCGCCAGCAGAGTCTTGCCGCAGCCGGTCGGGCCGACGAGCAGGATGTTCGACTTGGCGAGTTCGACATCGCCCGCCTTGCCGCCGTGCTTCAAGCGCTTGTAGTGGTTGTGAACCGCCACCGAAAGCACCCGTTTCGCGCGGTCCTGCCCGATCACATAGTCATTGAGCGTTTCGAAGATTTCGGAAGGCGTCGGGACATCACCGTCCTTCTTGCCGGAAATGCCCGCCTTGGTTTCTTCGCGGATGATATCGTTGCACAGCTCGACGCATTCGTCGCAGATGAACACGGTCGGACCCGCAATCAGCTTGCGCACCTCGTGCTGCGATTTACCGCAAAAACTGCAGTATAACGTGGATTTGCTATCGGTTCCGCTCAACTTGGTCATTTCCTGCTCTGCCCCGCCAGCCCAAAATACAGGGATTCGCCGACTCTAAGCCGGCAGGGGATTCGGTCAACATTTCACTACCAGCAACCCCTTGCCATAAGCTGAAGGCGCAAGGTTGCAGATTTCCTAGGACAATAATGCAACAGTCCCCCAGAGAGACAAACGGGGGACGTTGAAGGGTGTTACTCGGGCGCTCCGCCCGAACCCTTGTCCGCGTCCTTGATAGGCTCGTCGTCGCCCTCGTTCTCGGGACGGGCCTCGAAAACCTTGTCGACGATGCCGAACTTCATGGCTTCCTCGGCTTCGAGGAAGGTGTCACGGTCCATCGCCTTCTCGATATCCGACAGGCTCTTGCCGGTATACTGGACATAGAGATCGTTCATCCGCTTGCGGATACGCAGGATCTCACGAGCCTGGATTTCGATGTCACTGGCCATGCCGCGGGCACCGCCCGAAGGCTGGTGAACCATGATGCGCGCATTTGGCAGCGCGATACGCATGCCGGGTTCGCCCGCTGCAAGCAGGAAGCTACCCATCGAGGCGGCCTGACCGATGCAGACGGTCGATACGCGCGGTTTGATATACTGCATGGTATCGTGGATCGCCATGCCAGCCGTCACCACGCCGCCGGGTGAATTGATATACATGCTGATCGGCTTGGACGGATTTTCGCTTTCGAGGAACAGCAGCTGGGCCACGATGAGCGAAGCCATATTGTCTTCCACCTGGCCGGTGACGAAAACGATGCGTTCGCGCAGCAGGCGGCTGAAGATGTCGAAGGCGCGCTCGCCGCGGCTCGACTGCTCGACCACGGTGGGCACCAAGGCCCCGGTCAGGGGGTCGCGGTCGAACTGGCCCTGCGAACCGTGCGCATCGCTGCCGAAAAGGTCGATCATGAAAATCCTTCCGTCTGAATATCGAGCGTCTATGTCGCCATAGCACCCGGAATGTTCAAGGGTCTTTCCATCCAAATACGCAGCTAACCTCGAACGGGCCCATGAGGTTGAGCACCCGCCCGTGACCACTCTCCCAGTTTCAATGGTTTCGATCAGCTACCGAAATAGACATTCGTCGGATGCGTTCGACGTTCATCGGCGGCCAAATGCCATTGATCGACAGAGGCTGGGGCGCTTCAGCTACAATTGTAAACGTTGCGGTGAGGAAGAAACAGGAGAAACAATGCCGCACTCGTTTTCAGCCAGCGCGATAGCCATCGCCTGCGTGCTTGGTTTGCCCGCCAATCTTGCTGCGCAGGATCAGGACGCCGAAGCAACACCCACTATCCCCATGCCCGGCGCAGCCAGGGTCTTCGAACCCGCCTATTTCGAGCAATTCGCCCCGCGGAATGCGCTCGACATGGTCACCCGGATTCCCGGCTTCACAATCACTGGCGGCAACAACCAGGGCCAGCGTGGCCTTGGACAAGCGACGCAGAACGTTATCGTCAACGGCGAGCGCCTCTCCAGTAAATCGGACAGTATCGAGGACCAGTTGCGCCGAATTCCGGCAAGCGATTTGATCCGGATCGAACTCGTCGACGGCAACACTCTCGATATTCCGGGGCTGACCGGACTGGTCGCCAATGTGATTTACAAGAGCAATGGTGCTTCCGGACAGTTCCGCTGGACCACCGGGTTCCGCCCGCACAATACCGAAGCCCAATTGTTTGGCGGAGAAATTTCGCTCACCGGTAGTGAAGGGAGGCTCGATTATACGGTTGCCCTGTCCAATCCGAACAACCGTTTCGGCGCGGACGGGCCGATCCTGATTACCGATGGCGCGGGCAATCTGATCGAAGAGCAACATTCGCGCTTCTCGGGGAAATTCGACGAACCCAAGCTGGCCACGACATTCGCCTATGACTTCGGCGGAGGCGTCCAGGCCAATCTCAATCTCAACTATGCCGAGGACTTCCTCTACCGCAAGGAACCGGAGATCGGCTATCCGGTGTCCGGACCCGTACGACGACGCACGGTCGATACGCACGAAGACGGTCCGCAGTATGAAATCGGCGGCGATATCCAGTTCCCGCTCGGACCGGGCACGCTGAAAATTATCGGTCTGGAACGTTATGAGCGGGACAATTTCAGCCAGACCCTTATCGACAGGTTCGACGACGGCAGCGCGGCCACCGGCTTCCGTTTCCAGCAGACGAATGGAGTGGGAGAACGCATCGGGCGTGCCGAATACAGCTGGAAGCTGTGGGAGGCCGACTGGCAACTTTCAGGCGAAGCCGCATTCAACCGCCTCGATCGCCGTTCTTCATTGTTCGAGCTCGATTCCGACGAGCAGTTCGTCCAATTGCCCTTCCCCGGCGGCAACGGCGGGGTTCGCGAAGATCGATACGAAACCAGCCTCAGCTTTTCGCGCGGGCTTTCCTCGACGCTTTCCATCCAGGCGATCGGTGCCCTGGAATTCTCCAAGATCGAGCAGACCGGGGCCATGCCCAATTCGCGCAGCTTCAAGCGGCCCAAGGGATCATTCGCGGCGACATGGAAACCTGCGGAAGACTTCGATGTTTCGCTAACTCTGGCGCGCCGGGTAAGCCAGCTTGGTTTCGGTGATTTCCTCGCCAGCGTCTCGCTCAACACCGATAACGAAAACGGCGGCAACAACGAACTCGTTCCCTACCAAAGCTGGAACCTCGAGATCGAGGCCAACAAGTCGCTCGGCCCCTGGGGTTCGTTGAAACTGGAAGCCCGCCAGGCTTGGTTCGAGGATTTCATCGAATGGTTCCCCCTGCCCGAAGGTCGGGAAGCGCGCGGCAATATCGGTGATGCGAGCCGGCTTCACCTGCAGGCCAATGCAACGATCAACCTTGATCCGATCGGCTGGAAGGGAGCGCGCTTCGATATCGCTGCGGTCAAACGCTACATGTATGTTGACGACCCCTTCACCGGCGTAGAGCGCGGTTTTTCCAACGACCAGGAAGGCAGCCTCGAAATCGACTATCGTCATGATATTCCCTCGACCGACTGGGCCTATGGCGGAGGCATCAGCCATTTCGACAATGCGCCTTACGCACGGCGCTACGAAGTCGGGCGCGAGTGGGAGGGACCCTTCTTCGATACGTTGTTCATCGAACACAAGGACGTCATGGGCCTCACCCTGCGCGCGCAGGCAACCAACCTTGTCCTGGGCGCTCGCAATCGCTTCCAGCGTACTGTTTTCGACGGATCCCGTACGGAAGGCGACATATTGTTCCGCGAAGATGTCAATCGCAGGATCGGGCCGATCTATCGCCTGACCATAAGCGGCGACTTCTAGAGCGCGCTTGCATTCGCACGGGGCGCTGGCAGGGTGCGGACATGATCCACCGCGCCCTGCCGCTCGCCCTTGCCCTTCTCGCATCACCGCTGACCGCCCAGCAGGCGGCGGAGGATGCACAAGCCTATCTGGACCGGATCGCAGCGATTGACGATGACGGGCCGGAGTTGAATGCCGTCATCACAGTCAATCCCAGTGCGGTAGAAGACGCACGATCTGCCGAGGCAAGCGGCGGTCTGCTCCGCGGCAAGACCGTTCTGATCAAGGACAATATCGAGACCCGGGAATTGCCGACTACGGCGGGCAGTCTTGCGCTGGCGGACAATCGGACGGGGCGCGACGCTTCCCTGATAACCAATCTGCGCGCTGCAGGCGGCGTGGTGCTGGGTAAGACAAATCTCTCCGAATGGGCCAATATCCGCGACAATAATTCCACGAGCGGGTGGAGCGCAGTCGGCGGGCTGACGCGCAACCCGCATGCGATCGACCGCAACGCATGCGGATCGTCCTCAGGCAGCGGGGCGGCTGTAGCTGCTGAACTGGCCTGGGCTGCGATCGGGACGGAGACTAATGGCTCCATTACCTGTCCGGCAAGCGTGAACGGCGTGGTGGGCTTCAAACCCAGTGTGGGGGTTGTCAGCCGCACCCACATCGTACCGATTTCCAGTACGCAGGATACGGCCGGTCCGATGGCGCGCTCTGTTGCAGACGCAGCGCTTCTGCTGTCGGCGATTGCGGGACGCGATGCGCTGGATAGCGCTACGCTAGTCGGCCCGGGCAGGTCCGATTTCCATACGGGCCTCGAAAATTTCTCGCTCGAGGGTGTTCGCATCGGCGTGATGCGAAATCAGATCGGCAATCGGCAGGACCTGAAAGACATATTCGAGACCGCGGTGACCGATCTGGAATCCGGCGGCGCCACGCTGGTCGATATCGAATTCGAACCGAACGGTGAAATGTATGGCGCAAGCTTCACCGTCCTGATGTTCGAATTGCGCGAAGAAATGGGCAAATACCTCACCAGCCTGCCTGGAGACGACAAGCCCCGTAGCCTCGCGGACCTGATAGCCTTCAACAAAGACAATGAAGATAGCGAGATGCGCTGGTTCGGACAGGATCTTTTCGAACTCGCCGAAGCCTCGACCAACCGCGAAGAGTACGAAGAAGCGCGGGCCACGGCCCTGCGGATCGCTGGGGAGGAGACCTTGGACAAGCTCATGGAAGAACATGACGTGGCCTTCCTGATCGCTCCAACCCGCGAACCGGCCTGGACCAGCGATCTCGTCAACGGCGACAATTTCAATGGCAGTATCGGCTTCGGCTCGCCTGCCGCGATTGCCGGATATCCGCATCTGACCGTACCGATGGGTTCGATAGAGGGATTGCCCGTGGGCTTGAGTATATTCGGCGCGAAATGGCGTGACTTCGAGGTACTTCAACTGGGTGCCGCTTACGAACGGGTACGCCGTGCATATCTGCCCAAACCTTCGTTGAAGCCTTGGTCGCCCATCGAGACAGTAGCAGAGTAACCTATCTTGGAATTCGATCCGCGCATCCTGCTGTTCGTCATCTTCGGCTTGGGCCTGATGCTGGCCGTTTCGCTCGAGCGATTCCTCGCACGTCTTTGGCTATCCTTGCCGATCCTCTATGTCGGCACTGGCTATGTGCTGTTCTCGCTCCCATTGGGATTGCCACATATCAATCCCACGGTGGACGGTTTCGATGCGGTCACACTGGAGTATGTGACCGAATTCATCGTTATCGCCTCACTTATGGCCGCAGGAATTGCGATTGATCGGCCGGTGAGCTGGATCAATTGGCGACAAATCTGGCCGCTACTGGTCGTAGCAATGCCGCTTACCATCGCTTCGGTCGCATTCCTCGGTTGGTGGTCGCTGGGTCTCGCCCCGGCATCGGCGATCCTTCTCGGTGCGGCCCTTGCGCCGACCGATCCTGTCTTGGCGCGCAGCGTTCAGGTGGGGCCGCCGGGCGAGAACAAGCGCCACGACATCCGCTTCAGCCTCACCGCCGAAGCTGGCCTGAACGACGGGCTGGCGTTCCCCTTCACCTATCTCGCTATTGCCGCGGTCGGCATGACGAGCCTGGGC
This sequence comes from Qipengyuania sp. B-5, assembly GCF_056857815.1. Classification (NCBI taxonomy): domain Bacteria; kingdom Pseudomonadati; phylum Pseudomonadota; class Alphaproteobacteria; order Sphingomonadales; family Erythrobacteraceae; genus Qipengyuania; species Qipengyuania sp. B-5. The sequence goes on from NZ_JBSXNU010000051.1 coordinate 60,429, forward strand.
ACATGGACGCTTGAATGGGCTGCGCTGGATCTTGGCTGGCGTATCCTTGCGGGGTGTGCCGTCGGCTGGGCGGTAGGACGGCTGGGTTCATGGTACGTGTTCGAACGCGAGGCGGATGCGCCTATCGAAGAGATCAACGAGGAAACTGCAAGCGCGGGCACGCCGAAATATTCGACGAGCGAAGGCTTGATCGTCCTCGGCACCCTCCTGCTCGCCTACGGGCTTGCCGAATTGGCCGAAGGTTACGGATTCCTTGCCGTGTTCGTCGGCGCCGTCACAGCCAGGCAGCGTGAGAACCGCAGCCGCTATCACAAGATCAGCCACCATTTCATCGACCAGATCGAGCAGATCGTGCTCGTCGCTGTGCTGTTTGGCTTCGGCGCGATGCTGGCCAGCGGGGTACTCGCCCCCCTGACTTGGCCCGGAGCGCTGATCGGGCTGGCACTGGTCTTTGTGATCCGCCCTATTGCAGGGTTCGTTGCGGAAGCCCGATCAGACCTTCCGATGATCGGGACGCTGGCCATAGCTTTCCTGGGCGTGCGGGGAATGGGATCTATCTACTACCTCGCCTACGGCCAGAATCATGCCGATTTCGCCCAACTCGACCAGCTATGGGCTGTAACCAGCTTTGCCATCCTCGTGTCCATCGTGGTTCACGGAATCGTTTCGGGACCTTTCATCCTCTTCGCCGAAAAGCGCAAATCGCACATCCATGCAGGACAGGAAGAGTCGATGTTGTCCCATACGCCAAGCGGACGACCGATCATGGTCGAAGGAACCACCAAGCCGGAATAGGAACAAAAAGGGCGGCAGGATCGCTCCGGCCGCCCTTCCAATTGGTTATAGAAAAACCGCTTACTTCTTTTTCGGAGCAGCTTTCTTGGCTGGAGCCTTCTTCGCAGAGGGCTTCGTGTCATCTTTCTTGACCGCTGCCTTTTTAGCCGCAGGCTTCTTCGCCGGAGCTTTCTTGGCCGCAGGCTTCTTCTCGCCTTCGTCCTTTTTCGCCGCTGCCTTTTTGGCAGGCGCTTTCTTTTCAGCAGGCTTCTTCTCGTCGGACTTCTTGGCAGCGGCTTTCTTCGCCGGAGCCTTCTTCTTGGCCGGCTTCTTGGCAGCTTCGGTATTTTCCTCTGCCTCGATCGCGGCTTCGAGCTCCTCGCGCGTCACTTCGCGGTCGGTAATCTCGGCCTTGTCGAAGAGGAAATCGACGACCTTGTCTTCATAAAGCGGCGCGCGCAGCTGGGCGGCAGCCATCGGTTCCTGCTGGATATACTGCATGAACCGTTCGCGATCTTCCGCGCGATACTGCTGGGCCGCCTGCTGGATGAGCATGCTCATTTCCTGCGAGGTGACCTGGACGTTGTTGGCCTGTCCTATTTCCGAGAGCAGCAAGCCGAGACGCACACGGCGTTCGGCGATGTGGCGGTAATCTTCCTTCTCGGCTTCCATTTCCTTGAGCATCTCTTCCGGATTTTCCGAACGAGCGGCTTCCTGCTGGAGCTGGTTCCAGATCTGGTCGAACTCGGCATCCACCATTCCCTGCGGGACGGCGAAATCGTGACCTGCTGCAAGCTGATCGAGTAGCGAGCGCTTCATCTGCGTGCGCGTGAGGCCGGCGGTTTCCTGCTCGAGCTGGCCGCGCAGAAGTTCTTTCAGCTTGTCCAACCCGTCGAGGCCGAAGTTCTTGGCGAAATCATCGTCGATCTTGGTGTCGCCTTCGACCTTCACCTGCTTCACGGTGACGTCGAATTCGGCTTTCTTCCCGGCGAGATGCTTGGCCTGATAGTCCTCGGGGAAGGTCACCTCGATGGTCTTGCTGTCGCCGGTCTTCACGCCCGTCAGCTGGTCTTCGAAGCCGGGGATGAACATGCCGGAGCCAAGCACCAGGGCTGCGTCTTCGGCCTTGCCGCCTTCGAATTCTTCGCCATCCACGCGGCCGACGAAATCGATGATAAGCTGGTCGCCTTCTGCGGCCTTCTTGGTCTTGGCGGCGTCCTTGTAACTCTTGTTGTTCTCGGCAAGCTTGCCGATCGCGTCCATGACCTGCTCGTCGGTGACAGGCACGGTCAGACGTTCGATCTTCAGACCGTCGGTCGAAGGCGTATCGACTTCGGGAAGCACTTCGAGCTCGACGGTGAGGGTCGCGTCCTTGCCTTCCTCATAGCCTTCACCCAGTTCGACCTTCGGCTGCATTGCGGGCTTGAGCTTGTTGTCCGCCATGGTCTTATCGACCGATTCGCGGATCATCTCGTTGACGGCTTCTGCATGAAGCTGTTCGCCATGCATCTTGCGAACGAGATTCGCGGGAACCTTGCCAGGCCGGAAACCGGGCATCTTCACCTGCGGGGCGATCTTCTTGATCTGCGAATCGATGCGGGCATCGATTTCCTTGGCCGGAATGGTGATCGCGTAGGCCCGCTTGAGGCCTTCGTTGGCGGTTTCTTTGATCTGCATGGGATTAAGGACTCGCGAGTTGTACTATTATCTGAGCGAGGGCCCGCGTCGGGCGAAATTGGTGCGGGCGAAGGGACTCGAACCCCCACATCTTTCGATACTGGTACCTAAAACCAGCGCGTCTACCAATTCCGCCACGCCCGCAAACCCGAACGAAGCCGTGCGCCGACGTGGGTACGTCGCGCATATAGGCGCGTGCCTCTAGTAGGATGCGGCGAAAAGGGCAAGCGCGACGACGGCTGAGGGAACAGCCTGCCACGATGGACCGTTCCTGTAGGGAAAGGATCGCAATCATGAGCGACTACGAAACCGCGAAGGTGCCGCCCTCCACCCCTCCCGCTATCGACCCCGATGTCGAACCGAAGACTGCAGAGGAAATGGAAGCGGAAGGCGAGCGAGAAGACGATGTTATCGCCAACAAGAACGAGCCGGATGAAATCGACGCTGAGACAGAAAAAGCGATGCGCCCCGCAATGGAGAAGGGCCATGAGGGTGCCGGCGAACAAGCGCTCGATGCCGCGACCATGCTTCCACCCGATTAAGGAGAGACACGATGGCAACGCAGCCAGACCCCGATACGATCGATCCCGGTGCACCGCCGGAAATGCCGCCTGACAGCCCGCCCGACGAGGCCCCGATGCAGGAGCCGCCGGGTATCGAGCCGGTCCAGCCCGATTACGATCGTCCTGACCGGAGCCCGGTCGAGACGCCGCCGCCCGACTAGGGGCAATTGAGCTTGTCGGCCGAGGCGTTCGCCAGTAAAGGCGCGCGCCATGAGTGAAGACAGCAAGCCGCAGACCCCGCCCATGCATCTTTCGGTAAACCCGAAGAGCGAACATTTCGACGTCGACGTATTGCAGCGTGGCGTGGGCATCCGGTTCAAGGGCCGTACCCGCACCGATATCGAAGAATACAATATTCCCGAAGGTTGGGTGCGGGTGCAGGCGGGCAAGACCATGGATCGCCATGGCAATCCACTTACGCTGAAGCTGAACGGATCGGTCGAGGCCTGGTTCGAAGACCTCGGTGAAAACCCTCCGGTCGCTAAAGCGGACTGAGACGCTTTCGTGAAGCCGGCGGATCGTAGCAGAACACCGGTCAGGATCCGCTTTTGCCAAACCCCACATGCCGCTTAGGGTCGCATTTCCGCGATTTGCAGCATCCGGCGTTTCTTTCCTCAGGACCCTATTCGACGCGTTCGATCTTGCAGGAGCGGCCTTCCGGCCTTGCCAAAGTCACGCTTTGCGCCCACCTGCCCGCAAGGCAACATCATGACATCCACGCAGAAACCCACCGTCATCATCATCGGCCGGCCCAATGTCGGCAAGTCGACGCTGTTCAACCGGCTCGTCGGCAAGAAACTCGCGCTGGTCGACGATCAGCCGGGGGTGACGCGTGATCGGCGTCTGGGCGATGCCGAGATCGCAGGGCTGGAATTCACCATCGTCGATACGGCGGGCTGGGAGGACGAAGATCCCGACAGCTTGCCCGGTCGTATGCGCAAACAGACCGAGGTCAGTCTCGAAGGTGCCGATGCCGCTTTGTTCGTTATCGACGCCCGTGCAGGACTGACACCGCTGGACGAAGAAATCGGCCGGTGGCTCCGCGGGCAGGACGTGCCGGTTGTGCTCGTCGCCAACAAGGCAGAAGGCAGAGCAGCCGAGGCCGGCATTCTCGAAAGCTACAGTCTGGGCCTGGGCGAACCAATGGGCATATCTGCCGAACACGGCGAAGGCATTGCCGACCTTTTCGCAGGCTTGTGGCCCATCATCGGCGAAAAATCCGAAGCAGCCGAGGCCGCGGCCGAAATCGCAGCGGCAAATGAAGATGAGGAAGCCTCAGGGCCGCTCAAGCTCGCCATAGTCGGCCGGCCCAATGCCGGGAAATCGACGCTGATCAATCGTCTGCTTGAAGAGGATCGCCTGCTTACCGGTCCCGAGGCAGGTATTACCCGCGATTCGATTGCCGTGGATTGGGAATGGCATGACCCCAAGACAAACGAAACGCGCCAGATCCGGCTGATCGATACCGCTGGGATGCGCAAGCGCGCCCGCGTAGTCGAGAAGCTGGAAAAGCTCTCGGTTGCCGATGCCAAGCGCGCGATCGACTTTGCGGAGGTCGTGGTCCTACTGCTCGACGCCACCAAGGGTCTCGAACATCAGGATCTTAAGATTGCATCGCAGGTCCTCGAAGAAGGCCGCGCCCTTATGGTCGCGATCAACAAGTGGGATATCGCCGAAAACGCGTCCTACCTGTTCAACGGCATTCGGGAGGCGCTGAACGAAGGACTCTCGCAAGTGCGCGGGGTTCCGCTTTTCGCCGTATCGGCAAAGACCGGCAAGGGACTCGATACCATGCTGTCTGCCGCATTCGAAATTCGCGAGGCGTGGAGCCGCCGCGTCCCGACGGCAGCGCTAAACCGTTGGTTCGACGACGCACTGGCTGCCAATCCGCCCCCTGCGCCCGGTGGCCGCAGGATCAAGCTGCGCTACATCACTCAGGCGAGCACGCGCCCGCCCCGTTTCGTGGTCTTCGGTACGAGGCTCGACGATTTGCCCAAGAGCTACGAACGCTATCTCATCAACGGAATCCGTGCGAAGCTCGGCTTCGAGGCGGTACCCGTGCGTGTCGTGCTGAAAAGTCCGAAGAACCCCTACAATGCCAATCGGGGTGGCGGAGGTAACTACAGTAGTGGTTCCGATCGTGCCTGAACTTCTTGCCATCCTGCCGGGAATCGAGCTTATCGAACGCACCAGCTCGACCTTGCGGGTCCAGAATGTGGTTCAGTTGAGCCTCGCGCCGGCTTTCCTGCTCGCGGGGATCGGTGCGGTCATGAATGTCATGACCAACCGCCTGTTGTGGGTCGCGAACAAGATCGAACGCATCCTGGCGGCAGACGCGAAGGACGAGGCTGGCGATCAGTTGGTGGAACTTCCTGCACTGGAGACGAGGAGGATACTCGCGCAGCGTGCCGTAATGTTCAGCACGGCCGCCGCCTTGACGATCAGTATCGTAATTCTTCTTCTGTTTGTGAGCGCCTTTGTTCGGACTCCGCTTGGTACGCTGGTGGCGGTTACATGGGTCATCACGATGGGCCTGCTGATGGCAGGCCTCGCCTTTTTCCTGCTCGAAACGCGAACCGCAGCACGGCGAAATCTGGAGCGGATGAAAGAGCGCCGGTTCGGGCCGGACGACGATTCGTCGCGAAATTAGCGCATGATTCCGGCAGGCCGAACTTACGGCGGGGCCACATGTCACCGGTTGTATAGCATTCAGGAATACTCGCGCAGCTTCCTTCCTACATCGTAGGAGAGGTGCCATGCCCCGCATCGAGATTGCCTTGTGTTCGAGCTATGACGAAAAGGGACAAGCAATAAGGATAGAGGCACTGGATGTGCCCACTGCCCTTAGCATCACCGACATAAACGTATCTGCCGGGGATGCCGAATTGTGGCAGGACGGCAAGCGAATCGGCAGGCTCACCAAGCATTCTGCAGGGCATGCCACCTTCTGGGAATTGGGTCCGAACTAACCCTCGGCCTCGCCCGCAGGTTTCGAATTGAGCTGGACGTAATTCTGCAGGCCCATGCGCTCGATCATGTCGAACTGCGTTTCGAGGAAATCGACATGCTCTTCCTCGCTTTCGAGGATCCGCTCGAAGATCTCGCGAGTGGTATAGTCCCGTACCTCTTCGCAATGGGCGATCGCATCCTTCAACAGCGGGATGGCTTCCATCTCCACTGCCAGATCGGCCTTCAGGATTTCATCGACCGTCTCGCCGACCTTTAGCTTGTGAATCGCCTGGAAGTTCGGGAGACCGCCAAGAAACAGGATACGCTCCGCCAGTACATCGGCATGCTTCATCTCGTCGATTGATTCATGCCGCTCGTATTCGGCCAGCCTGGTCACGCCCCAATCGGCAAGGACCCGATAGTGCAGCCAATACTGGTTGATCGCGGTCAACTCGTTCGTGAGCGCCTTGTTGAGGAATTCGAGGACCTTGGAATCGCCCTTCATGGCTTATCGCTCCGCTGAATTTCGAGTTACGGCCTTATGCGCTTCGGAGCAGCACCCCGCAAGGACGGAATCGAGAAAAAATGGCGGAATTCCGCCATTGCGAGCGATTGTCAGTAGCGAAAACTAAGCCGCGACGGTGGTAGGCTTGAAGGCCATTTCGCGTTCTTCGAAGAGGATCGCATCGGCCTCATTGAGGCAGGAACCGCAAGCCGGTTGCTTACCTAATGAGGCATAGCAGGCTTCCGCATCGCCCGGGCAGCGCCGCGCTGCACTGCGCAGTTCACTCTCCCTGATGGCGTTGCAAATGCAGATGTACACGGCGCTCACGATTCCCTTGCGATTGATTCGCAAGAGCGTATGTAATGCGAGTTAGTCGCAATAGCAAGCCGTCATTGCCTGAGTGCGAAGACTTTGCCGTAGGTCATACAACGCCACACCCATTCAAGCGGGCCATATCGGAAACGAATCAGCCACGGCTGGGACCACGCCAGCATTGCTATCCACGCTGCGAGTACGACGACATAGAGTTCAACGCGGCCCAACTGGCCGAATAAATCGAAACCCCAATTGCCAAATATCATCAGCATGACGAGAGATGTGCCGATGTAATTGGTAAAAGCTGCCCGCCCCGCAGCCGAAATCCGGCCTCCAATCCAGTTTCCCGCATGCGGTGCATAAAGCGCCAACAGCGCAGCAAGCCCAAGCGTCATGAACAACCGCGGGAAATGAGACCAGCCGATGTGAGCTGCGAGCACATCATAGTAGGTAAAGCCTCCTTCCATGGTCATCGAGGCGATAATCGCCGTCAACAACCCGCCGACCGCCAAACCTGCCCAGCCCCAGATGCGCTGCGTTCTCGGATCCCATTCCCCGCCGAACAGACCAAAGCGGTAAAGCGCCATCCCGATTAGCATCAGGGGCAGCGTTTCGAACACGAGGAGCCAGGCATTGACCAGCGGATCTGTGCCATGTTCCTCTATCGTGTGGGATACGAACTCCAGGTAAGTCCCTTCCTGCTGGATCGCAGTCTCGGCTCTGCCGTCGGCCAAATCCGTCTCTGCGGCCTTGATGAATTCGCTTCGAACCTCACTAAGCGCCGCGCTGTAGGGCTCCGGCCCGTCGGCGGTCACCTGCATGAAAGTCATACCGATCGCGTAGAAGATACCTCCCGCAATGTACCCGAGAATGCCCAGGATCAACTGGTTTCGCGCACTCAGATTGATGAAGAGGAGAACTGCAACCAAGCCGCTCACTGCGTAGGCAAAGAGGATATCACCCCGCCAGATCAGATAGAAATGGATCAGCCCGAACAGGCCCAGCCACAACAGGCGTTTTACCTGCAGCCAACGGCTCGCACCCTTTGCCCAGGCTTTCTCCATGAACAGGTATAGGCCTGCGCCGAAGAGGATCGTGAAAAGGCCGCGCATCTTGCCATCGATCAGCACCAGTTGAGCCGCCCACATCCAGTCCTCCGCGTCAGAGTGGCCGGTGGTGAATGCCTCTGGATACATATAGGCGGTGAAGGGCTGACCCATCGAAAAGATGTTGGCAGCCAGAATCCCCATGACAGCGACACCGCGAATGAAGTCGAGACTGGCGATTCGCCCCCCCTGAACCGAAACCGGTTGTGGCCGATCGGGAGTAGAGCCTTCGGAAATCATACGTGCCGTCATCTTGCCACCCCCGAAACGCAAAGCCTTGGAGCATTCCAATTCTGGGCCAGTGCAACCCTGCGGACGTGTGAAGCAAGGGCAATCTGCACCAGATCCCAACCGCAATGCCTCCCGGACCGGCAAATGTTTCAGGGTATTAACCCTAAATTAGGGGTAGTCTGCGATCCCCCTGTTTCGAGACCGCCGCAAACTAGCGGCACAGGGAATTGATACAGGCGCTACAGGGGGACCTAGCCTTGCGTGTACTGGCTTTGGCATCACAGAAGGGCGGATCGGGTAAGACCACGCTTTCGGGACATCTCGCCGTTCAGGCCCAGCGAGCGGGCGCAGGCCCGGTCGTCCTGATCGACATCGATCCGCAGGGATCGCTCGCCGATTGGTGGAACGAGCGCGAAGCGGAGCTTCCCGCTTTCGCCCAGACGACTGTCGCACGGCTCGCCGCCGACCTTGCGATCCTGCGCCAGCAGGGCTTCAAGCTTGCGGTTATCGACACTCCGCCGGCGATCACCATGGCGATCCAGTCGGTCATTTCCGTCGCAGAACTCATCGTCGTCCCCACCCGTCCCAGCCCGCACGACCTGCGCGCAGTCGGTGCTACGGTCGACCTCTGCGAACGGGCGGGCAAATCCCTGATTTTCGTGGTCAACGCCGCAACCCCGAAAGCCAAGATCACTTCGGAAGCGGCCGTTGCCCTTTCACAGCACGGCACGGTCGCACCGATCACGCTTCATCACCGCACCGATTTCGCCGCATCGATGATCGACGGCCGCACGGTTATGGAAGTCGATCCCGAAAGCCGTTCGGCTGCCGAGGTCACTGCCCTGTGGAAGTACATTTCCGACCGGCTTGAAAAGCAGTTTCGACGCACCGTCTTTGCAGCGCCCGGCCAGCAGGCCGCGCAGCAGCCAGGTGCCTATCGCCCCGCCGGTGGCTTCGGCCGTCGGGTCGCCCAGTAAGAGCAACAAGGTAAGGCGGAGACCAGCCGGATGTCGGACGCCAATTTCGCTTCTCTTTCCTCAACCCTCCTTGCACGCAAGGGCGGGGCAAAGCCTGCCATGCGCCCGCAATCGGCCGCTCTCGGACCAGTTGACGGCGCCTCGGCTGCCGCGAACCTGGAAGATCTGGGCTGGAATGACATGGGCGAGGATGCCCCTGCCCCCCAGCCTGTGCATGACAGCACCTCTGCACCCATGGGTGGCCCCCGGTCTCTGGCCGAATCGAGCCTGATCAAGAAACCAGCGCTTCCTCCGCTGGACGAACGTGACGAACTCGGCACCGAGGGAAGTGAAAGCTCTACCCGCGTCGTGTCGATCAGTCCGCTGCAATCCAAGGAGAGCAGCAACGGTCACAACGAAGTTCGCGAATCGCTCGACCGCATTGCCACCAAGCTGGAGGGCAAGAGGGTTTTCGAGGCCGATAACGAAGACGAGGAAGAATATTCCGACGATGCGGAAGAGACCGCTTCCGAAGCGGTCCTTCCAAAAGCCATCAAGCCTGCGCCGGCCCGCTCCAAAACGGCCGCCAAGGGCAAACGCGCAGCTTTCACGCTGCGTCTCGATCCGGAGCGTCATCTCATGCTGCGCCTGGCCTGCACCGTTCGCGGCAGCAGCGCACAGCAGCTCGTGACCGACGCTCTCGATGGCCTGCTGGCCGAAATGCCGGAAATAGCCATGCTCGCCGCCCAGGTGCAGCGCAGGCCGAATTGAACTTGAAGGACGTGGGATCGCCTTTTCAGGGGTAATAAAATGACGAACAGGAATACCACCTTCATCCGGCTCGCCGTTACCACAGCGCTCGCGACCAGCGCCCTCGCAGGTTGCACCGGCAAGGTCGCGCCGACTGCATCCTACTCTGCAGGCAAAGCAGAAGTGGCCCTTGCCGAAGGTAAGGCCGACAAAGCTGTCTCGCACGCGGAAGAGGCGGTTCTCGCGAGCCCGCGCGATGCTTACACCCGCACATTGCTTGGCAACGCCTATCTCGAAGCGGGTCGCTTCGCCTCGGCCGCAACGACCTTTCAGGACGCCATCGCCCTCGGAGACACTTCGCCGCGCACGGTAATAAGCCTTTCGCTGGCGCAGACCGGGATGGGCGACCGTGCTGCCGCAATCTACACTCTCGAACGCTATGAAGCGGCGCTGGATCCGGCCGATCTCGGTCTGGCCATCGCGCTCGCCGGGCAACCGCAGCGGGGTGTACACATACTGTCTAACTCGCTGCGTTCCGGCAACAATACTGCCAAGATCCGCCAGAACCTCGCATATGCATATGCCATGTCGGGCCAATGGCGCGAAGCCCGCCTGATGGTCGCCGAAGATGTTCCTGCCGACAAGGTTGGCGAGCGGATGGCCGAATGGGGTGCGCTGGCGCATCCCGAACTTTATCGCACCCGCGTTGCAGCCTTGCTAAAGGTCGATATCGTAGCCGACCCGGGTCAGCCGACGATGCTCGCATTGTCGAACAATCCGAGCGTCGACATGCTCGCATCGGAAAATGATACGCCGGTCGTTGAGGATACGCCGGAAACGGAATTTGCCTATGCGCAAGAACTTCCGGCATTCCGACCGGCTACAATCGAACGCATCGACCTTGATGACGAGGAAGCTCACGCGCCCCAGCCTGTGATTGCCGCTTCGCAAGCTGCGACGCCGGTTGATGTCGCGCCGACACGGCGTCAAGCATCGGCGGACGAGGCCCCCGTCCGGTCAACTACCAAAGCTCCTCGTAAGGCACCAGTTGCAGCTCCCGCTCCATCGCTTGCGCGCGGCGACTACAATATCCAACTCGGCTCCTATTTTTCTATGAAGGACGCCGAGCTTGGCTGGGATAAATTCCAGGCAATGTACCCGGAGCTTGGTGACGCCGAACGCGTGATCAGCAAGGCCCGCGTAAACGGCAAGATCTATTACCGAGTCGCTGCCGTCGGATACGCCAAGGACGCGGCCCGAGCGCTGTGCTCAAGCGTAAAGGGCAAGGGAGGTGGCTGCATTGCCTATGCCCGCAGCAACCCGCTTCCGGGCGCTCTCGATAACGGCAACATACGGGTGGCCGCGCGCTGAGAAGTCTGCAGGCATCCCATAACAACTACTGCAACCCCTCCCGGACATAATTCGGGAGGGGTTTTCTTATCTAGATTTCAACCCGTACGCCGCCCTTCCATAGCGCAGTGACCCGTCCCTGCGTCGGCTGCCCGTCGAATGGGGTATTGCCGGCTGTGGCAGCCATCTTGGAGCTCTGGATGATCCATGGCTTGTCCGGGTCGACCACAGCGACATCCGCCTCGTAGCCTTCGACAAGGCTGCCCGCGCGCACCCCGAGGAGCCGCGCAGGATTGGTGGATACCAGCTCGAATGCCCGTGCAAGGTCGATGACCTCGTCCCGCACCAGCGAAAGCACCATTGCGAGCAGGGTCTCCGCACCCGCCATGCCGGGCTCCGCGTCACTGAAAGGCAGGCGCTTGTCTTCGGGACCCCGTGGATCGTGCCCGCTTGAAATCACATCGATCGTTCCGTCCGCGATCGCCTCGCGCACCGCATGCCTGTCTTCCTCGGATCGCAAGGGCGGAGACAGGCGGGCGAAAGTCCTGAATTCCGCCGTGGCCAGATCGGACAGCATGAAATGCGCAGGCGTCACACCGCTCGTTATCCGCAGACCATCTTTCTTCGCCCTTCGCACAAGCTCCAGGCCTCGACACGTAGTGACTTGTCGAAAGTGTATCTGCGCACCCGCCATTTCCGCGAGCGCTAGGTCGCGAGCGATCGCTATAGCCTCGGCTTCACAGGGCGCGCTCGGCAGGCCGCGACGGGTGGCATATTCCCCAGCGGTCGCAACAGCATCACCCACCAATGCGGCATCTTCGGCATGGCAGAAAACGGGCAGATCCAGCATCGCGGCATATTGTAGCAATCGGAGCATGACCCCGCTGTCGGCAATCCATTGACGCCCAGTGGCAATACCCTTGGCACCAGCCTCTTGCATCAAGGCGATCTCGGCGATTTCCCGACCATCAAGGCCTCGCGTCGCAGCAGCCAAGGGATGCACCCAAAGGTCCGGCTTGCCGCTTTTCGCTATGTAGGAGACACGGCTCGGCAAATCGAGCGGCGGCATCTGGTCCGGCATCAGGGCAGCGCGCGTGATTCCGCCGAAATGGAACGCGGGCTTGTCGATCGCAAAGACGCCCAGGTCGACGAGACCAGGAACGACCAACCGTCCCTTTGCATCGACGGTATCGCCTTCGGCCTGCGCAGCTATCTTGCCGTCCACCATGTGAAGCGAACCTTCACGTATGCCATCGGACGTTACGATGCGGCCATTGACGATTGTTATGGGGGACAGCTGCTTCATGCGATGTCTCCCCAGCCTTCTACACCTCGCGTGCGGCGGGTCAGAACATCGAGGCAGGACATGCGGATCGCCACGCCCATCTCGACCTGCCGGGTTATGATCGAACGGTCGATCATGTCGGCCACATCGCTGTCGATCTCCACCCCCCTGTTCATAGGACCGGGATGCATTACCAGCGTATCGTTCTTGGCCTTCGCGAGCCGTGTCTTGGTCAGGCCGTAGAGATGATGATATTCGCGGGCAGAAGGGATATACTGACCACTCATCCGCTCGCTCTGGAGGCGGAGCATCATCACCACGTCCGCGCCTTCAAGGGCGGCATCGAAATCATGAAACACTTCCGCGCCCATCGCTTCGATACCGACGGGCATGAGGGCTGGCGGCGCGCATAGCCTCACGCTTGCGCCCAGCGCTTGAAGGCAGAGCAGGTTGGAACGCGCCACGCGACTGTGGAGGATGTCTCCGCAGATCACGATCGTCTGACCGGTGAAATCCTCTGCGGCCTCGCCCCTTTCACGCAGTGCATGGCGCAGCGCAAGCGCATCGAGCAGTGCCTGTGTCGGGTGTTCGTGCTGGCCGTCGCCTGCGTTCAGGACCGGGCAGTCGACCTTGTCCGCGATCAATCCCGTGGCGCCGCTCGATCCATGACGGATCACGATCGCATCAGCACGCATCGCATTCAACGTGATCGCGGTATCGATCAGCGTCTCGCCCTTCTTCACGGAAGATTGCGCGACGTGCATATTGACTACGTCCGCGCCGAGCCTCTTGCCCGCGATCTCGAAGCTGAGCAGCGTGCGAGTGGAATTCTCGAAGAAAGCATTGATGATCGTTAATCCGGCCAGTGTATCGACGTGTTTCGAGCGCTGGCGGTTCAATGCGACCCACTGCTCCGCCTCGTCGAGCAGAAAGAGGATTTCGTGCCGCTCCAGCTGGCCAATGCCAAGCAGGTCGCGATGCGGGAATGCCAGCGCGCCCGCAGGATAGCGGGCCGCGTGAGGCGAAGAGTCCGTGCATGTCATTAAAGTCACGCCCTTAGTCGAGAGCTATCTACCCCTCAAGCATAATCCGGTGGCGCAACATCGCACCCTCCCCTAGATTTACCGGGAAAGTACTTCAGGGGACGAATTCTCATGCATTTCGCAGGCAAAGTCTGGCGCTTGCTGGTCGGTATCAAGGACGGTTTCGTCCTCCTCTTCATGTTGCTCTTCTTCGGGCTGCTTTTCGCGATACTGACCGCCAGGCCAAGCCCGGCGCAAGTGCGCGAAGGGGCGTTGCTGCTGGAACTAGATGGCGTGATTGTCGAAGAACGCACGCCTATCGATCCACTGGCCGCATTGCTGGCGGGGAGCGCTCCGGTCGGTGAATATCAGGCTCGCGATCTGGTGCGTGCGCTGGATTCTGCAGCGAATGACGAGCGTATCACCGCTGTGGTTTTGGACCTCGACCGCTTTCTCGGCGCAGGCCAGGTTCATCTGGCGCAGGTGGGTGAAGCGCTCGATCGTGTTCGGGCAGCCGAAAAGCCCGTGCTTGCCTATGCCACGGCATATGCCGATGACGGCGTATTCCTTGCCTCCCATGCAAGCGAAGTCTGGGTCAATCCGCAAGGCGGCGCCTTCGTAGCCGGGCCGGGCGGAAACCGTCTCTACTATGCCGGTCTTCTCGAGAAGCTGAACGTCAACGCCCGGGTGTACAAGGTCGGCACTTACAAGAGCGCGGTAGAGCCTTACACAGAGACCGGCATGTCCGACCCCGCGCGCGAAAATGCGCAAGCCCTTTACGGTGCCCTGTGGGAAGAATGGCAGGCCAATGTCAAAAAGGCCCGGCCTGGTGCGGACCTCGCGCTGGTAAGTGGCGATCCCGCAGCCTGGGTCGAGGCGGCCGAGGGCGATCTCGCCACTGCGGCACTCAACGCCGGCCTTGTCGACAAGCTTGGTACACGTATCGAGTTCGGCGAACGCGTGGCCGAGGTCGTCGGCGAAGACGACTGGAGCGAGATGCCGGGTAGCTATCCGTCGACCACCCTGGCCGCCTGGCTGGAAGAAAATCCCTGGACGACCGAAGGACGCGAAATCGGCGTGGTCACAATCGCCGGCGAAATCGTCGACGGTGAGGCGGGTCCCGGTACTGCGGGTGGAACGCGCATTGCGACCTTGCTCGACGAAGCGCTCGATCGCGATTTCGCAGGGTTGGTCGTGCGCATCGACTCCCCGGGTGGTTCGGCACTGGCTAGTGAAGAAATCCGCGACGCGATCCTGCGCCACAAGGCGAAAGACATTCCTGTCGCAGTGTCGATGGCCAATGTCGCGGCCAGCGGCGGCTATTGGGTTGCGACTCCCGCCGATCGAATCTTCGCCGAACCCGAAACGATCACGGGATCGATCGGAATTTTCGCCTTCATCCCGACTTTCGAAGAAGCGGCGAGCAGTCTCGGTGTGACCAGCGACGGAGTGAAGACAGGTCCGCTCTCCGGGCAACCGGATCTCATCGCCGGTTTTACTCCCGAGGTGGACCGCATTCTGCAAGCCTCGATCGAAGACGGATATAATGATTTCCTGACCCGCGTCGGAGCGTCACGAAACATGACGCTCGATCAGGTTGATAGTGTCGGCCAAGGCCGTGTCTGGGATGGCGGTACGGCGCGACAACTACGCCTCGTCGACGAATATGGCGGAATGGAAGAGGCGTTTGCCTGGGTCGCTCGTCAGGCGGAACTCGGTGAAGAAGACTGGTCGCCGGTCTATCTTGGCGATGATCGTGGCACCGCGGACACCATCCTGCGCCAATGGCTCATAGGCGAAGAGGAAGCAGGTGGACGTGACGTTTTCGCCATGGTGAGCAACCAGCAGCGTGCCACGGCGGGGATGATCATTCTGGACGCACAGCGCCTGCTCGCTACCAGTGGAATTCAGGCCTATTGCCTCGTCTGTCCTTCTCCCAGCATTGCACGAGCACAGGCCGAGCGCGGCTTCGACGGATTCCTGCGACAGGTGGGAGCATTCCTCTCGGACTGATACGCTTGCCATGCCGTGATTCGCCGCGTAAAGGCGCGCCCCTGCCCGGCGCTAGCGCGCCAATTCGGGGCGGGCGCGTAGCTCAGTGGTAGAGCACACCCTTCACACGGGTGGGGTCGCAAGTTCAATCCTTGCCGCGCCCACCATCTTCTGCAGTCCAAAGCCTTGATCGATAGTGCTCTGCCGACGCCCGGCGGAATTCAATCCATGAACGGATCGCGCATCAGGATGGTGTCATCGCGTTCAGGGCTGGTGGAGACCAGCGCGACGGGCGTTTCGATCAGTTCCTGGATTCGTTGCACGTATTTCACCGCATTGGCAGGCAGGTCGGCAAAGCTGCGCGCGCCTGCGGTGCTTTCGCTCCAGCCGTCCAACGTCTCGTAGATCGGCTCGACAGCGGCTTGGTCGGCAGCGTGGCTGGGAAAGTAATCGTAAACGTTGCTGCGCAGGCGGTAGCCGGTGCAGATCTTCACCTCGTCCAGTCCGTCAAGGACGTCGATCTTGGTCAGCGCGATGCCGGTCACCCCGCTGATCGCGCAGCTCTGACGCACGATAACCGCATCGAACCATCCTACGCGGCGCTGGCGGCCGGTAACTGTGCCGAATTCATGGCCGCGTTCGCCGAGACGCTGCCCGATGTCGTCTTCCAGCTCGGTCGGAAATGGACCGCTGCCGACGCGGGTCGTGTAAGCCTTGACTATGCCGAGCACATAACCCGTCGAATTGGGGCCGAGCCCGCTTCCGGCTGCAGCCGTGCCGCTCACCGTGTTCGAGCTGGTGACGAAGGGATAAGTCCCATGATCGATGTCCAGGAGCACACCCTGCGCGCCCTCGAACAGGATCTTCGCGCCGGCTTTGCGGACTTTCTTGAGCCGCTTCCAGACCGGCTGGGCATATTGCAGCACGAAGCCGGCAATTTCCCGCAATTCGGAGAGGAGCTGTTCACGATCGACCGGCGGCTGATCAAAGCCTGCGCGCAGGGCATCGTGATGCGCGCAGAGGCGATCGAGCTGGGGCTCAAGGTCGTCCAGATGTGCAAGGTCACAGACGCGGATCGCACGGCGGCCGACCTTGTCTTCGTATGCCGGCCCGATCCCGCGCCCGGTTGTGCCGATCTTGCCCGAACCCGCTGCCGTTTCCCGCAGCCCGTCGAGGTCGCGGTGAATGGGCAGAATGAGCGGGCAATTGTCCGCTACCGCAAGGTTATCGGCGGTGATCCTTACGCCCTGCCCTTCCAGCTTTTCGACTTCGGCTTTCAGCGCCCAGGGATCGAGCACCACGCCATTGCCGATGATCGACAGCGTGCCCGAAACAATTCCCGAAGGCAGCAACGAAAGCTTGTAGGTTGTTCCGTCGATTACCAGCGTGTGGCCGGCGTTGTGACCGCCCTGGAAGCGGACCACGGCATCGGCGCGGCTGGCAAGCCAGTCGACGATCTTGCCCTTGCCCTCATCGCCCCATTGGGCACCGATCACGGTTACGTTGGCCATTGATAAGTCTCTTCCCCTGCCGGGGTGATCCGCAAGGTCCTTCGACAGGACTCGACCTTGGGACGGTATAGGGCGGGCTATGGCCCGCGATGCGGGGCGGCCCCTAGAGCGTGGTGAGCAAGCGAGTCAAGCGTTGGCCGCCTTATCGTCGTCAGGTTGCGTCTCGCCCCTCCATTCTCCCTTCCAATCAGGAGAACATTTCGCCGATATGGGTGAGCCGGAAGGTGGGATGAGACGCGGCTTCGGCCGAATTCAAGACTGACAATCGGGGGTGCGGCATGATCGATTCACTGCTATCGGCGCCGCCGTGATCGACCATCGCCCCATCCGTATCGCCGCGCTCTATCATTTCACGCGGTTCGAGGATCCCTCTGCCCTGCGCGAGGAGCTGCTCGACTGCGCCGAAAGGAATGGCGTTCGTGGTACGCTGCTGCTGGCGAACGAGGGCATCAACGGCACGATTGCGGGTAGCGATGCAGGGATCGGGGAAGTTCTCGACCATATTCGAACATTGCCCGGTTGCGACAATCTCGAATGGAAGGAATCACGCGCTGCCGAGATGCCCTTTCATCGCACCAAGGTGCGTCTGAAACGGGAGATCGTGACCATGGGCCAGCCCGATCTGGACCCACTGCAAGGTGTCGGCACCTATGTCGATCCGCAAGACTGGAACACGCTGATTTCGGATCCCGGCACCATCCTGATCGACACGCGCAATGATTACGAAGTTGCGATCGGTACTTTTGAGGGCGCCATCGATCCGGCGACCAAAAGCTTCCGTGAATTTCCCGAATGGTTTCGCGCGCGCAGGGCCGACTTCGAGGCCGAAGGGCGCAAACCGAAAATCGCAATGTTCTGCACCGGCGGCATCCGCTGCGAAAAATCGACCGCTTTCTTGAAATCGGAAGGTCTGGACGAGGTCTATCACCTCAAGGGCGGCATCCTGAAATATCTGGAAGAAGTGCCCGAAGCCCAAAGCCGCTGGCAGGGTGAATGCTTCGTGTTCGACGAGCGCGTGAGTGTAAAACATGGTCTCGAGGTGGGGTCACACAGCCTGTGCCGCGCCTGCCGCCGTCCGCTGAACGAGACAGACCTTGCGCATGAGCACTATGTCGAGGGTGTTTCCTGTCATCGATGCTATCCGGAGCGCAGCGAAGAGCAACGCGCTCGATATGCGGAACGTCAGCGCCAGGCGAAGCTGGCCGAGGCTCGCGGCGAGGAGCATGTCGGACGCAAGACAGACGATGGGTAAGGCGGTACTCTACTCCTTCAGGCGCTGCCCCTACGCAATGCGTGCCCGAATGGCGCTGGCAGTTAGTGGGGCTGAGTATGAACACCGCGAAGTCGTGTTGCGCGACAAGCCTCCGCAGATGCTCGAAGCATCGCCTAAAGGAACCGTGCCGGTATTCGTGACAGCAGAAGGCGACGTCCTGGAAGAAAGTATCGACATCATGCGCTGGGCTCTCAATCGATGTGATCCCGAAGGCTGGCTGGACCGCGATGATCCCGAATTGGTCACGGCAAATGACGGACCTTTCAAGCACCATCTCGATCGGTACAAATATTCCACGCGGTACCACGAGGTCGATCCGGAGGAACATGGCTCGGCAGCCGTGAGGCACCTGCGGGTTCTCGACGATCGCCTTGCGGATTCGCCCTACCTTTGCGGCGAGAGGCGCGGTTTCGCCGACATCGCCATATTCCCGTTCGTTCGCCAGTTCGCGAATGCCGACCGGGATTGGTTCGATGCGCAAGACTTGCCCAAGGTGCGGCATTGGCTCGACGGACTGGTAAGTTCGGAACTGTTTGCCGGTATCATGGCCAAGCACGACCGGTGGGTTGCCGATTAAAGCCCGATGGGCGTGCCATCCTTAAGAATGTGGGAACAACCCAGACGCACCGCATCATCCTCTTCATCGATGGCCGCGACGGTTCTCCATCCTTCGCTGCGCAGGCGTGCGGCGGCGTCTCGATCATGTCCCAGCGGCAGGAACACTGTTTCACGGCTCTTTTCTGAACCGGTACCGAGCGTTTCGAGCAAGGGCTCCATATACAGGGAAAAGCCGGTGGCCGCCTCCTCGCTACCCTTGATGGCATAGGTCCCGCCCCGGCCCAGTGCTGCCCGCGCGCCCCTCGCATGCAAAGTGAATCCGAACCAGCTCTGATATTCGAATCCATGCCGCTCGGAAGGATCGAGCGTCAGGCGCGCACGGCTTCCTAGCGTATCGGCTACGTTACGCAAACCTGAAATCCGCGTGGCAAGTGCACCGCCCGCATCGAGTGCGGCCAGCTTTTCTATCGCCTCGTCGAAGGGGCCAGTAGCATAGAGCAAGGGGAGATAATCCGCGCCGCCTGCCGCCTTGAGCGCGCCAGCGTCTTTCATGTCGAGTTCGCGCCGAACCGCCTCGCGCTTGTCTGCGTCGAGCGGCAGCGCCTTGTCCGCCAGCGTATCGACGAGATCCGGAAGCGTGAAGTCGACCGAAAGGCCGGTAACGCCCGCAGCCTCCAGCGCATCGAGCGCCACTATCACCGCCTCGATCGCCGCAGCGACATTGTCGCTCCCGATCAATTCGGCACCCAGTTGCAGCCGCTGGCGAGCCGGATCGAGTTGGTCCGCCCTCAAAAGCGCCACATCCCCCGCATAGCAAAGCCTGAGCGGGCGCGGCGCATCAGCGAGCCCGGTCGCAGCGATCCGCCCGACCTGAACCGTCATGTCCGCTCGCAAGGCCAGGGTGCGCAGGCTTTCCGGATCGGTGAAACGGACCATGCGGCGTGTCGCCACACCTTCCATCCGGCCAGCCAGAGAGCGCTCGAACTCTATCAAGGGCGGGCGAACGCGGTCATATCCATGACTGTCCATCACCCGGAGGATTTCGCGCATCGCACGCGTGATGATGGCCGAACGCCCGGGAAGCGCGTCTTCGAGGCCGATGGGCAGGAGATCGTCGAGCTGGTTCATTGCGCGGCGTCCCCTGCCCTATCGCGGATCAGAATTCCAGCGGCATGACGGTCTTTACGCCTTCGAGGGCGCAGGCTTTCTTGACCACGCCGTCCGGGATCGGCTGGTCGACGCTGAGCAGTAGGATGGCTTCGCCGCCCGCAGACCGTCGGCCAAGGTTGAAGGTGCCGATGTTGATGCCGTTCTCGCCAAGCAACGATCCGATACGGCCGATGAAACCCGGCGCGTCTTCGTTGACGATATAGAGCATGTGCCCATCGAGTTCGGCCTCGATCCGGACGCCGAAGATTTCGGTCAGGCGCGGTGCGTCGGAACCGAACAGCGTGCCTGCCACAGATCGGTCACCTGCGTCGGTACCCACGGTTACCCGGAGCAGAGTATTGTAGGCGCCTTCTTTCTCGTGGCGGATCGAACGGATATCGAGCCCCCTTTCCTTGGCGAGGTAGGGCGCGTTGACCATGTTCACCGTGTCCGAATATTGGCGCATCAGCCCCGCCAGGACTGCGCCTTCGATGGGCTTTCCAGAAAGCTCGGCCGCTGCACCTTCCCGCTCGATACTGATCTTGGTGAGGTTGCCGTGGGCCAATTGCCCCACGAGGCTGCCGAGGTTTTCGGCAAGTTTCATGTAGGGGCGCAGCTTTGGTGCCTCCTCTGCCGACAGGCTCGGCATATTGAGCGCGTTTGTAACCCCGCCATTGACGAGATAGTCGGCCAGCTGTTCGGCCACCTGCAGCGCGACATTGACCTGCGCTTCGGTGGTGCTGGCGCCGAGGTGCGGCGTGCAGATGAAATTGGGCTTGCCGAACAGCGGGCTGTCTTTTGCCGGTTCGGTCTGGAACACGTCGAGTGCCGCGCCTGCAACCTGTCCGCTATCGAGCGCCTCGGCGAGAGCTTCCTCGTCGATCAACCCGCCGCGCGCACAATTGACGATGCGCACGCCCCGCTTGGTCTTGGCAAGGTTTTCCTTCGAGAGAATGTTGCGCGTTTCGTCGGTCAAAGGCGTGTGAAGCGTGATGAAATCGGCACGCGCGAGCAGCGTGTCGAGATCGACCTTCTCCACACCGATCTCCAGCGCGCGTTCCGCAGTCAGGAAGGGATCGAAAGCGACTACCTTCATTTTCAGTCCCTGAGCACGGGCCGCGACGATAGAGCCGATATTGCCCGCGCCGATCAGGCCAAGCGTCTTCCCGGTAACTTCCACGCCCATGAAATCGTTCTTCGGCCATTCGCCAGCTTGCGTACGGCGGTCGGCGGCGGGAATCTGCCGGGCGAGCGCCATGATCATGGCGATTGCATGTTCGGCAGTCGTGATCGAATTGCCGAACGGCGTGTTCATCACCACCACGCCCTTGCCGCTGGCATAGGGAATGTCGACATTGTCCACGCCTATGCCGGCACGGCCGATGACCTTGAGATTGGTCGCCGCGTCGAGAATTTCGGCGGTGACCTTGGTGGCGCTGCGAATGGCGAGACCATCGTATTCGCCGATCACGGCCTTCAGTTCATCAGGTGTCATGCCCGGCTTCACATCGACGTCGCAGCCCCGCTCTTCGAAGATGCGCGCTGCGTTCGGGTCCATCTTATCGCTGATGAGGACTTTGGGTTTGGTCATTGGATTACTCCGGAACTCTGAAAACCGTTCGCCCTGAGCCTGTCGAAGTGTCGCACTTCACTTTTGGGGGATCGCTTAAGAAGAACGACAGGGCTTCGACAGGTTCAGCCTGAACGGGAAAATTGTTTACGGGGCGCGTTAGCCGTTCTTGACCTGCTCGTAGGCCCACTCGATCCATGGCAGGAGACGCTTCAAGTCCTCCTGCTCGACCGTGCCGCCGCACCAGATGCGCAGAGACGGCGGGGCATCGCGATAGCCGTTGAAATCGTAGCCGACATCGCGCTCTTCGAGCAGCTTGACGATCTTCTTCGGAACGCCTGCCTTTTCCTCGTTGGACAGGCTGTCGTACCAATCACCCTGGAAGACGAAACACACGCCGGTGTTCGTCTGCTTGGCCGGGTCGGAGACCATGTTGCGCAGCCACGGCGTCGCCTCGATCCAGTCCTTGACCAACTTGGCATTGGCATCGGCGCGTTCGAACATGGCCTTGCGTCCACCCATCGCCTGCGCCCATTCGAGCGCGTCGATGTAATCTTCCGTCGCCAGCATGGAGGGCGTGTTGATCGTGGCGCCCTCGAAAATGCCGGTATTGATCTTTCCTCCCTTCTTCAGGCGGAATAGCTTGGGCAGCGGCCATTCGGGGTCGTATTCCTCGATCCGGTTCACCGCCTTGGGGCTAAGGATCAGCATGCCGTGCTGGGCTTCGCTGCCCATCACCTTCTGCCAGCTGTAGGTCGTGGCATCGAGCTTGGCCCAGTCCATCTCCATCGCGAAGACGGCGCTGGTCGCATCGTTGATCGTCACGCCTTCACGGCCCGGAGCAAGCCAGTCGGTGTTCGGGATCTTCGCGCCCGAGGTCGTGCCATTCCAGGTGAAGACGACATCATTGTCCTGCGGAATCGAGGCGAGATCGGGAATTTCGCCATAATCGGCGTCGAGCGTGGTCAATTTCGGCAGCTTGAGCTGCTTAACCGCGTCCTGGATCCAGACATTGCCGAAGCTTTCCCATGCCGCAACGGTGGCCGGGCGATCGGGGCGCAGCATCGTCCACATCGCGCATTCCAGCGCGCCGGTGTCCGAGGCCGGCATGATGCCGACGAGGTAATCCTCGGGCACGCCGAGCATCTCTTTCGACAGGTCGATGGCGTATTTCAGCCGCGACTTGCCAAGAGCGCTGCGATGCGAGCGTCCGAGCGATTCGGTTTTGAGATTTGCGGCAGACCAGCCCTTGTGCTTGGCGGTCGGACCCGACGAAAAAAATGGGCGCTCGGGTTTGAGCGTCGGTTCGGCAGTCATGTATTCTCTCCTTCCAGAGAGCTCGCGCGGCGTTGGGACCGCGTGGCCCGCCGGCGGCAATAAAGTTGCCCGGGTTCAAGTCAATGCGAAATAGGTATGCGCCGCCCAAGCGGATGTTCGTGGGATTGGTCCGTGAAACGCGCTCTCGTTCCGGAGCGGCGCGCAGAGTGCAAGAGGGCGATAACCTCAGCCATCACAACGAAGTGCTCTGCCCACTCGCCAAACGCCGCGCCTTTTCCTATGGCCGCGCGCGATGGATGTTACCGATCTTCGCATCGCGCTTTTCAGCGGGAACTACAATTATACCCGTGACGGTGCGAATCAGGCGCTCAATCGCCTTGCGGATTACCTGCTCAGGCAGGGAGCGGCGCTGAGGGTCTATTCTCCTGTCGTGGAGAAACCCGACTTCAAAGCGACCGGCGATCTCGTGGGCGTGCCCAATGTGCGCATGCCGGTAAAGGGACGCGGCGAATATCGCCTTCCTCTGGGACTTGACGAGAAAGCCCGCCGCGATCTTGCGGAATTCACGCCGAACCTGATTCACATTGCCTCACCGGATCCCACCGGCCACGCAGCGCTCAAATGGGCCCGCAAGCAGGACGTGCCAGTCCTCGCCAGCGTGCATACCCGGTTCGAAACCTATCCGCGATATTACGGCCTCGCGTTCCTCGAACCAGCCGTGGAGGCATTGCTCCGCCGCTTCTACAATCGCTGCGATGCGCTGGTCGCACCTTCGCAAAGCCAGATCGACGAGCTGAAATCGCAAGGCATGCATCACGACATCGCGATCTGGTCCCGCGGCGTCGACCGCGAGGTTTTCGACCCTTCCAGACGTGACATGGAATGGCGCCGCGCCAACGGGCTGGACGACGACGATGTCGCCATCGTATTTCTGGGACGCTTGGTGATGGAGAAGGGTCTCGACGTATTCGCCGATGCCATCGTCGAACTTCGCAAGCGGCAGGTACCGCATAAAGTGCTCGTGATCGGCGACGGGCCGGCTCGCAGCTGGTTCGAGAAAGCTCTACCGGGAGGAACCTTCGTCGGGTTCCAGACGGGAAGGAACCTCGGACGTGCGCTCGCCAGCGGAGACATCTTCTTCAATCCCTCGATCACCGAAACATTCGGCAATGTTACTCTGGAAGCGATGGCTTGCGGGTTGCCGGTCGTAGCTGCTGGGGCAACTGGCGCCGCCAGCCTGGTCAAGGATGGAAAAACAGGGCGACTCGTTCCGCCGAGCAAGACGGATGCCTTTTCAAAAGGTTGTGCAGAGGCCCTTGCCCCCTATTGCACCGACGATGCCTTGCGCCTGGCCCATGGTAGGGCAGGCGAAATAGCCGCGCGCGCCTATAGCTGGGACGCGATCAACCAGGCGGTGGTCGACACCTATCTAAGGTTGCTCGGCCAACGCTCGGCCGCCCGCTAGATCAGCGCAACACGCCTTCCGATCTCATTCGGAACGCATACCAGGTCAGGAACAGAGTGGTGGCCCAGATAGCGATCGGCAGGCCGAGACCGGCCATATCGGCGGGGAGTTCGGTCAGCATCCGCTGGTAGATCGTGGTGCCGACGAGGCCTACCAGAGCGACCAGCATCGCGGTTACGGCATGACGCGAACGTAGCAGGATCAGGATCGAACCGGCCAGCGCGCCCCATACACCCAAAGCCCATAGGGCATCTGCCCAAGCGGGAAATTCGGTGACGTAGGCGATCGCCTCGTCTGACATCCCGTAGCCTTCGAGCATGCCGAGCTGCGTGCTCGTATAACTCCAGCAGCCGACCGCGTTCCACAGCAGCGTGAGGATCCCCACTACCCACAAGTGCCACGGCGTTTTGGTTTCCACGTTCATTTCGCAAGCCTCCCCATCAACCCGCATTACGGAAAAGCTATAGTCCATTGTTCGGCGATGGCAAAATGCCGAAACACACCCTAAGTCGCTTCACCATGGCCGACCTATTCGCCAACGATCCGCCCCAGACACCACGCACAGAAATTCTGCGCGAGGATGCGCCACTCGCCGACCGGCTCAGACCCACCAGCCTCGACGAAGTTATCGGGCAGGATCACCTAACCGGCCCGGATGGCGCGATCGGACGCATGGTCGCTGCGGGCCGCCTGTCGAGCATGATCCTGTGGGGTCCCCCCGGCACAGGCAAGACCACCATCGCACGGCTGTTGGCAGACAGCGTAGGAATGCGCTTCGAAAGCGTGTCTGCCGTCTTCAGCGGAGTAGCCGATCTGAAGAAGGCCTTCGCAGCTGCGGACAAGGCCGCCGAAGCGGGCCAGCGCACTTTGCTGTTCGTGGACGAAATCCACCGCTTCAACCGGGCCCAGCAGGACGGTTTCCTGCCGTTTGTCGAGCGCGGAACGGTAACGCTGGTCGGTGCGACTACCGAGAACCCTAGCTTCGCGCTCAACGCCGCACTTCTCAGCCGCGCGCAGGTGCTAATTCTACAGAGGCTGGACCGCAAGGCATTGGGGCATTTGCTTGGACGGGCCGAGGAGCTCGAAGGGCCCCTCCCCCTCACCGCCGAGGCCCGCGATGCGTTGATTGCCAGCGCCGACGGTGACGGTCGCTTCCTGCTCAACCAGGCCGAAACGCTGTACAATGCCAAGATCGAGGAGCAGCTCGATCCCGCCGCGCTCGGCAAGTTCCTGCAACGGCGCGTGGCGGTCTATGACAAGGACCGCGAGGGGCATTACAACCTCATCTCCGCCTTGCACAAAGCTGTCCGGGGAAGCGACGTGCAGGCCAGTCTCTATTACCTCGCGCGCATGCTTACTGCAGGTGAAGAACCGCGCTTTCTGGCACGCCGGCTCGTCCGTATGGCGGTGGAAGACATCGGCATGGCCGATCCTCAGGCGCTGGTCCAATGCATGGCGGCCAAGGACGCTTATGAATTCCTGGGCAGCCCCGAGGGAGAACTCGCCCTGGTCCAGGCCTGCACCTATCTCGCCACGGCGCCCAAATCCAACGCGGTCTACAAGGCGCAGAAAGCGTCTTACAAGTCCGCGAAGGAAACGGGCAGCCTGATGCCGCCGCAAAATATCCTCAATGCGCCCACCAAGCTGATGAAGGATATCGGCTACGGCTCGGGCTACAGATACGATCACGATGCCGAGGATGGATTTTCCGGTCATAATTACTGGCCCGACGAAATGGAGCCTCAACGCTATTACGAACCGGTCGAACGCGGTTTCGAGTGCGAAGTGACGAAGCGGTTGGAATATTGGGACAAGCTTCGGCGCGAACGTGGATAGCCGCTTTCGCCATTTCATCGCCATCGACTGGTCTGGTGCAAAGGGCCCGCGGCAAAAGGGTATTGCTCTGGCCATCGCCGATGCCGAAGGTGGGCCGCCAGTTCTGGCGGAGCATGTCTGGTCTCGCGAGGATGTGCTCTTTGTCCTGCGCGAGCGGCTTCCAGCCGATACGCTGGTCGGACTCGATCTCGGGATCGCTTTGCCGCATGCCGATTGCGGAGCCTACTTCCCCGGCTGGGACCACTCTCCCCCAGACGGACCTTCGCTTTGGGCGCTCATCGATCACATTGCAGGTGAAGAAGCGAATCTGGGCGCCAATGCCTTTGTCGCTCACCCGGACTTGCGCCCTTATTTTCGGGATGGGGCCGAAACCGGTTCTCGTTTCGGTTGCGATGGCGCCAGTCATGGTCGTGGCCGTTTCCGCGTTACCGAGCAGGCACAGGCGGCAATGGCCTGCAAACCCTATTCGAACTTCAATCTCGTGGGCGCGGCACAAGTGGGCAAGTCGAGCCTGACAGGGATGCGGATGCTCCACCGGCTCCGCGGTCACCTCCCCGTCTGGCCGGTCGATCCGCTACCGCCGAAGGGTTCCGTACTGGTCGAAATCTATACCAGCCTTGCTGCCCTGGAGGCTGGAAGACGCCCGTCCAGCGCGAAGATGCGAAGCTACGATGAATTGAACGAGGCGCTGGCAGTACTCGGCTCGCCGCCCGTTTCCGGCACCGGCCCGGTCGACGATCACGCCACCGACGCGCTGCTCACCGCTGCGTGGTTGCGCCGGGTTGCGTACGAGCCGCACCGATGGAATCCGCCCGGACTCACCGGCGATATCGCGCGCACAGAAGGGTGGACCTTCGGCGCGCTCTAAGGCTCGGTCCATTGCCCGCTGAAGATCGACCAGCCGGTCTTGAGCGCGATCGAAGCCAAGGCCTTGGCACCCAGAAGGCTGGTTCCCGCCCGGTTCAGTCCGGGAGACCATACCGCGATGGCGGCCCTGCCCGGTACGCTGGCGAGAATCCCGCCGCCGACTCCGGATTTTCCCGGAAACCCAACCTCGAAAGCGAATTGTCCCGAATTGTCGTAATGTCCGCACATGAGCATCAGCGCATTGATGCGGCGCGCACGGCTTGCGCTGCACATTCGCTGGCCTGTGACGGGATCGGTCCCGTCGACCGCTAGGAAAAGAGCGCTTTCCGCCAGTTGACGACAGCTCATCGAAAGAGCGCACTGGCGGAAATATACCGAGAGAACGTCTTCAACCGGATTAACGAGACGACCGAAATCAGCGAGGAACCAGGCAAGACTGCGATTCCGCGACCCGGTCTCGCTTTCGCTTCGCGCCACTTCCGGATCGAAGGAGATCGTGTCGTCTCGCCCCATTCGCCGCAAGCGGCCAAGCAGGTCCTCCACTGCCTCGTCCGGCGTACGGGTGTCGATGAAACGATCGGTGGTAACGATGGCGCCCGAGTTGATGAAGGGATTGCGCGGAATGCCTTTTTCCCGCTCCAGCTGGACGATCGAATTGAAGGCATCCCCGGATGGCTCCCGGCCCACCACGTCCCACAGCGCCGCTCCTTGTCGCTCCAGCGCCAAAGCCAGCGCGAAAACCTTGGAGATGGACTGGATCGAAAAGGCTTCGTCGGCATCCCCGGCGCAAAAGACCTCGCCCTCTTTGGTGGCAAGCGCGATGCCGAATTTCTTGGGATCGACCGACGCAAGCGCCGGGATATATCGGGCAGGATTACCGCTGCCCCGCTCGTCGGCCAGTTCTTCCCATGTTTGCGTAACGATTGCGCCCAGGTCCATGGCATGGCCGATAGGCGTGCGTGCGATGTGACGCAATCGGACTGGACGCGAGAATGATTTTGCGCCAGAGGCGCGCCCTGCTTTGCGATGTGCCGGCTTAGCTCAGTTGGTAGAGCAGTTGATTTGTAATCATCAGGTCAGGGGTTCGACTCCTCTAGCCGGCACCACGCGCACCAGCCTCCGCTGAATTTGCATCCCTTGGCCGCTTCCCTATGAATGGGGAATGGCTTCGAAAACTGACAATGACATGGCACCACCACTGGTGGAACTGCCCATAATCACCCACGACCGTGGATTTTACGATGGGTTCAGCCGCGCGGTAACCATCCCTTCGAAGATCATTGTTTCGTTGCTGATCATGTGGGCGATCTTCTTCCCCGTCAGTGCCAATGCAACCTTGTCAGCTGCCAATTCCAGCATAATCTCAAGTTTTTCAGGCTGGTACGTCTATCTGGTCGCTGCACTGATGGCCGTCTGCTTCCTTCTTGCCCTCTGGCCGAGTGCAGGCCGGCTCAAGATCGGCACGGAAGACGAGGCGCCCGAATTCAACCGCTTCTCCTGGTTTGCAATGTTATTCGGTGCCGGGATCGGCATCGGTATGCTGACCTATTCGACCGGGGAACCGCTAGCGCATTTCACCAACAATCCCGAGATCATCCGCGGTTCTATCGAAGCCCAGTCCGCGGAGGCGGTACGTCCGGCCTATATCTATACCTTCCTCCATTGGGGTTTCGCCGCATGGGGCAGCTATGCGCTCGTGGGGCTGGCGATCGGCTACGTCGCCTATCGGCGAAACCTGCCTCTGACCATTCGTTCGGCGCTTGCCCCGCTGTTCGGGCTTCGCTTGTCCGGTCTGTCCGGCCATCTGATCGACATCGTCGCGGTGGTGGCAACGATACTGGGTGTGGCGGTGACGATGGGTCTCGGCGTTGAGCAATTCATTGCCGGACTCGCCAGGCTTGGTCTGGGGGACTGGCTACTCGACACCGATGGATCGTCTTCCGCGGCGGCAGTAGTTGTGGCTCTGGTAATCCTTGTAGGGGCCTCGACATTGAGTGCCCTTTCGGGAGTCGGCCGCGGGATCAAGTGGCTGTCGAACCTGAATCTGGGGCTGTCTTTCGCACTTCTTGCACTTTTCGCCATCGTTGGCTCGGGAATGTTGGCTCTGAAACTCCTGGGTGTGGGCTTATGGGACTATTTCCGGACACTGATACCGAATTCCCTGACCCTGTTTTCGGGCGGCAGCGAGACCGGCGATGCGCTGGTTCAGTGGCAACTCGACTGGTCGGTCTTCTATTGGGCCTGGTGGATCGCATTCGCACCGTTTGTGGGCATGTTTATCGCCCGTATTTCTCGTGGGAGAACGATCCGCGAGTATGTTCTCGGGGTGGTACTGGTTCCCTCGTTGATGTGCTTCCTCTGGATGGTGCTGGCCGGAGGCACGGCCATCGACCTCGAGCTAAGCGGAGCCGCCGGTGGCGCTATCGTGAACTCCGGCATTTCGGACCAGCTATTCGCGACGCTGTCCGTGCTTCTGTCCCCTCCGGTTTTCTCGGTCGTGTCGGGTCTCGTCGTGATCCTTTTGATGACCTACCTTATCACCTCGACAGATAGTGCCATACTGATCGTCAACACGATCAACGGTGCAGGTGAAACCGAGGGTCAGCGCCGCCGTCATATCCTGTTCTGGGGTGTGGCTCTGGCGTTTGTTGTCGGTTCGATGCTGATTCTCGGCGGGATCGACGCCATCCGGATAACGATGATCATCGGGGCCCTGCCCTTCTCGTTCGTCGTTGCCCTGATGGCTGTATCGATCGTGAAGGCGGTCGTGTTCGACCTGAGGCGGGAGCGCCATGGCGTGCCCACCACTGCCGCCGACTGCGCCGAATGGACCGGGGCGAAATAGTCGCAGCCCGGGCAGGATATTCCGGCCGGTTCTTCACAACTCCCCGTTCAGGCCAACCGCGCGCCATCGGGCACATCGCCCGGAGAAGCGAGTACGATCCTGCCTTCCTCATCCGGAAAGCCGAGTACCAAGACTTCCGACATGAAAGGTCCGATCTGGCGCGCCGGGAAGTTGACCACGGCCATCACCTTTCGCCCGACCAGAGTCTCGCAAGAGTAATGTTCGGTGATCTGAGCAGAGCTCTTCTTCATGCCGATTTCGCCGCCGAAGTCGACGAGCAGCTTGATGGCGGGCTTGCGCGCTTCCGGGAAAGGGTCTGCTCGAACAACCGTGCCGCTGCGGATATCCACCTTGAGGAAATCGTCGAACGTAATCTGATCCATTCGCGATGATTAGAAGCGCATATCGGTTTTGTCGAATGGCAGACACGGGTTGAAGCCGGAGCATTGCAGGAATACGGGCTAGGCGATGCTTTCCCCCGCCTTCCCCGCGCGCACCTTGTTGCTGGCGATCTTCGTGCTGATGGCGGGAAGCGGGTTTCTTTCGACGCTGATTGCGATCCGGCTTGAACTGGCAGGGGCTTCGGCACTCCTTATCGGATTGGTGGCGACGAGCTATTTCGGCGGTTTGATGGTCGGGTCTCTCCGGGTGGAGGGGGTAATCGCCCGTATCGGGCATATCCGGGCATTCGCAGCGTTCGTGACCGTGTATTCCGCCACCAGCCTGTCTTATGCCATTCTGGATTATCCCGGCATATGGATCGTCCTGCGGTTCCTCGATGGGTTCGTGATGGCAGGAGTGTTCGTCTGCCTTGAGAGCTGGCTGAACCAGCAGGCAAGCCCCCAGAACCGAAGCACGGCTTTGGCGGCGTATATGATCGCGCTCTATAGCGGGCAGGCGTCAGGACAATTCCTGCTCAACCTGGGTGACAGGTCTCCCGACCTGCCTTTCATGGTTTCGGCAATACTCCTGTCGATCGCCTTGCTGCCCGTACTGCTCACCCGGATGGAACAGCCGAAGATCGAAGCCATCACCCCCTTTTCGATCCGCCGACTTTACAGGGTTTCGCCACTGGGCATTGTCGGCACGCTGATGAACGGAGCAATGCTGGGGGCGTTCTACGCGCTCGGCGCGGTGTATATCCAGCGCATCGGCATGGAGCTTTCACAGGTCGCGCTGTTCACCTTCTGCGTAATCGCAGGGGGCGTAGTCCTGCAGTATCCGCTCGGCATCCTGTCCGACCGTTTCGACCGGCGGCTGGTGGTAATCGCATGCTTTCTCACAGTCGCGGCGATCTGTGCCCCTCTCAGCCTGTTTGTCCTGCCTGCGGCGGGCACCATCGCTTTGGGGAGCCTTTTCGGCGGCTTTGCCTTCGCCCTCTACCCTCTCTGTGTCGCGCATTCTAACGACCATCTGGACGAACAGGAACGGGTGGGGGCGAGCAGCGGGCTGGTCCTGACCTATTCGGCTGGCGCGATCGCGGGACCTCTGCTCGGGTCTGCAGGCATGGGCATTCTAGGCCCCTCGGGGCTTTTCGCAGTGCTCGGGAGCCTTGCCTTGATCGGCGGTATTTTCGGGATCTGGCGTAGCTTCGCCAGCGATTCGGTCCCCGCAGAAGAGCAACAAGCCTTTCAGAGCCTGCCACGCACGACTCCCATGGCGTCCGTTCTGGAAGGGGAGGACAGCAGATAGCTTCCGACGGGCCTGCATCTTGGACAGAGCCCGGTCGACAGTCTTCACGCCATTAAAAAGGCCGCCCATTTGGACGGCCTTTCGGTATCATAATCAAGCTATCATGCAGCGGCGGCAGTATCGTCGGCCTTCTCGGTCCTGGCTGTGGTCTTAGGCACCGTTTTCTTACGCTCATTCTTGTCGAACATCTTCTTGGCAACATAGCCACCGACGCCCAGTGCCAGCATCGCAGGCAGGCTCATTCGGCGGAGTGCCGTTGCAGCAATTACGCCCAATGCCGCACCGCCGGGGCCTCCGATACCACTGGTCTTCTTGGCGAGCTTGTCGCCCGCATATGCTCCGATAATCTTGCCGATCATGTAGATTCTCCTTTGGTCAATCAACGGCGTTGACCGGCAAGCGTTCCTGCCCCGATCAGCCCTCGATCCCCGTGCGAAGAAAGCGGTTTGCGATCTCGGCAACCTCTCCCGGTCCCGGGTCTCCGTCACGGCGCCAGATTGCATAACGAAGTCCGAGGAACACGTTCATTCCCATGAGCGACCACGCCTCGATCTCGCCCAGGTCGCTGCGCATTGCCCTACTCTCTGCGCCCCTCCGCAAGCGCTCGAGAATGCGTGTGCCGACCGTCTCATAGTGGCTACGGTAACTGTCCGGATCCACGAACTCGGCCTCGTCGATGATCCGATAGACCTCCTTGTGTTCGCCCGCGAATTGAAGGAACGCCTCCAGCGCAGCGCGTTCGATCTCGAGCGCCTGCATATCGGGATGGATCGCTTCGCGCGCCGCAAATTTCACGGCCTCGCTCATGTCCGCGACCAAGGCGCGGAAGATTTCGTCCTTGCTGTCGAAATAGGTGTAGAAGGTTCCAAGCGCCACACCTGCACGCCGCGTTATCGAACTGATCGACGCTTCGTGAAAACCGTGATCACCGAATTCGCCAGCCGCCGCATCCAGCAATTTACGCAGCGTCTTGCGCCCTCGCTCGGTTCGCGGCGCCTTGTGATCTTCCGTCGCGCTTGCAGCCATTTCCGTCCCTCCAGCCTCTCTTGGCTAGGCACCACAGGCGTCTCTTGCAAGAAGAAACTTGAAAGGTGGTTCAGTTTTCAATATTGGTAGGTGAAAGAGATATATTTGGGAGGGAATCAATGAGAACTCACAGCATACGGCTCGGCGCAGCACTTCTTGCGGGAACCGCAGCGGCAGCTTGGGCAGCACCTGCCGCCGCACAGTCCGCGCAGGATATTGAATCGGAAACGGTGTTGAGCGAGGACGCCTCGCAAGCCGATGACGACGGCATCATCGTAGTGACGGCTCGGCGCCGTACAGAGCGCATTACCGATGTTCCGATCGCGGTAACAGCGCTCTCCGGCGAAGAGCTTAGCCGGGGCGGCACACTTGAACTGACCGAGATTGCAGACGAGGTGCCCAACCTGACGCTGGAAGTCAGCCGCGGCACCAACACTACGCTCACCGCCTTCATCCGCGGTGTCGGCCAGCAGGATCCTGTCGCCGGATTCGAAGCGGGCGTCGGACTTTATGTCGACGACGTATATCTGAACCGGCCACAGGCTGCCGTTCTCGATGTATATGACGTCGAACGCATCGAAGTGCTTCGCGGACCGCAGGGCACACTCTACGGTCGCAATACCATCGGCGGCGCAATCAAATATGTGACGGCGAGGCTCCCAGACGAAGCGCAGGTAAAGATCCGTGGGACCTACGGTTCCTACGATCAGGCCGATCTTGTTGTCTCTGCATCAACGCCGGTAAGCGAAAGTTTGCGCATCGGTGCGAGCGGCGCACGCCTCTCCCGCGGAGGTTTTGGCGAAAACCTCAATCTCGGCACTGAAAACTACAACAAGGACGTTTGGGCGGCACGCGGAACGATTGAGTTCGATAGCGGCCCGCTGTTCGTGCGCCTTTCGGGCGACTACGTTAAGGATAACAGCGAAGCGCGCCAGGGTGGACGTCTCTTGCCGGGCGCGTTTTCCGGCGCGCCTGTGCTCGATAATCCGTATGACACCCGCGCGGGCTTGAACGTGGTCGACCAGGAGGTCGAAGCTTATGGCGGTGCGCTCCAGATTGCCTACGAACTCAGCGATACGCTGACGATAAAGTCGATCACGGGCTACCGCGAGGATGCCTCGACCAGCCCAATCGATTTCGACAGTCTGCCAGCGGCCGATCTGGACGTTCCGGCAATTTACGAGAACGATCAGTTCAGCCAGGAATTGCAACTCTTGGTCGAAGGTGATCGCCTCTCCGGTGTACTCGGCGCCTATTACTTGGACGCCAACGCATTCACGGCGTTCGACGTCGCTCTGTTCACGACTGGAGATCTTCTCAGCCTCCCGGGACTCAATGCCCAGACGCTCGGTGATGTTAAGACGGAAACCTATTCGGTATTCGGAGACTTCACTTATGACCTGACCGACCAGCTCAGTATTTCACTGGGTGGCCGCTACACCTGGGATGAAAGAAACAGCCGCATCTTGCGCACCACCTTTATCGGCGGCTTTTCGGATCTTTTCGATGGAGAGGGTGTGCCCATCGTCGTTACCAGCGACTTCGAGGGGAGCGCGAGCTTCAAGGAATTCACGCCTCGCGCTTCGATCGCATTCAAACCGAATATCGATCAGACGATCTACCTTTCTTATTCGAAGGGCTTCAAGGGTGGTGGATTCGACCCGCGTGGCCAGACGAGCGCCGCCCCCGATATTGATGAAGACGGTGATGTCGATTTCGATGACCAGTATGAATTTCTGAGCTTTGAACCCGAAACAGTCGACAGTTACGAACTGGGCTGGAAAGCAAGCCTGCTCGATAATCGTCTGAACATCGCACTCGCAGGCTTTATAGGCCAGTACAAGGACGTCCAGATCCCAGGCTCCATCGGCTTCGACAGTGACGGCGACGGGGTCAACGACAGCTTTATCGGCGTCACCACCAACGCGGCAAGCGCTGACATCAACGGAATCGAGTTCGAAGGAAATGCACTTGTCGGGCGTGATTTTGCAGGCCCCGGCAGCCGTCTGACATTCAACTGGTCGCTCGGTTACCTCGATGCAGGCTTCAACGAATACATCGACAATTTCGGAAACGACGTTGCCGACCAACGCGTCATTCAGAACACTCCTGAATTCACGGTCCACAGCGGTTTTGACATTGGCATCCCCGTGGGCGGCGGCATCATCGACTTCCTCGGCTCGATCACGATGCGTTCGGACACCAGCCAGTTCGAGCTGCCCGGACCGCTTGACCAAGATGGCTATGAACTGATCGACCTCGGCCTGGTCTATACCGATGATAGCGATCGCTTTTCTATCGGGGTCCATGCAAAGAACATCTTCGACGAACGCTATATCGTCTCGGGATACGACTTCGTGACTGGTACAGTCCTAGGCCTCGAAGGCAACCTGACTGCCTTCTACGGCGACCCTCGCCGCGTTTTTGTTACCGGGGAAGTCAAGTTCTGAAAATTTGATCAACTCCGCGTGAGAGGCGGCGGCCGGGCAACCGGTTCGCCGCCTTCATTCTATCCCGCGGCGATCGCCGGAAGCGTCGTTCCGAGGCCACCTTCCGCAGGGATGCCATAGGTCCTCGCATATTCTCCCAGCCGTTCGTAGACCTCGCCTTCTCCAAGGCCGAATTCCTCGAGCGAATAGGAATGCGGGACACGCTTCGATTCCGCTGTCCGCGCGATATAGGCTTCCATTCCCGGCAACGCCGGTGCGATGTCGAGATCGAGAAAGCGATAGATACGCTCCATCGATGATCGCCAGTTATTGTCCATGTCATCGTATTGAACGTCGATCATCCGCTCCGCCGGTATGCTTTCGCGGGCGCTGCGCATACGTTCGATCATCAGTTCTGTCTTGCGCAGCCACTCGCGTCCATGCGGCTGCGGCATGACATCGTCGGAGTAGATAATGGTCTGGTTCCATGCGAGCGATGCCGCACTCCCCACCACGGATTTCGGATCGCGATGGGTGAAGATCAGCCGCGCATCGGGAAAGACCTCAAGCAGGGCGGGCAGGTCCAGCATGTGTTGCGGGGTCTTGAGTATCCATGGCCGGAGCGAGCTTTCCTGCTGAGACCATCCGATCAGGCGCAGGAGATTGGCCATGTGACGATAGGCAGGTACGGCGCTCTCCTGCTCGCACCAGCGGGTATAGGTGGGCACGCGCCATTGCGCTTCGAATTTCATGCCGTAGAAGCTGGCAGCGATCAGCCCCAGCTCCTCTTCGGGTTCGAAGGGCCCGGTCGGATGGATCGATAGCGTGCGTGGATTGGCCAGCCGCGCAACCTTCAGGATCCGCCTGGCGAGGATGGGACGAAAATCCTCCTTCTCGCCTGCCATGACCTCTTCGAAGTCGGGGCGCGGTACCGGGCTGATCGTCTCGAAACTTCGCAGATGGGCAAATCGCCGGTCGGCCGACATAAGCCGGTGGAGCCGCGTAGTGCCCGAGCGCATCGGCCCCACTATCACTACCGGATTCCTGATCGGACGAGCGAGGATTTCAGGATGCCGCTTGTACCACATCTCTGCATACAGCCGATCGCGCAGCAGGTGGTGGAACTGCTGCATCGCCGAAAAGTCGCCAGCCGCGTTCAAGTGGGCTTCGGCGCGCACGGAATCGAGCAGCATGTCGAGTGGCCGCGTGAACCATTCGTCCCCGAAATCGTCGAGGCCGTATGCATCCGCAACCTCGCCCATCAGATCGTCGCGGCTCCATCTGGCATTCTGCACCAGACCGAACTTTCGGCCGATCCTGATGCCCGCCTCGACCATATCGATGAAACGGCTGCGTCGCGGAGGTACGTAATTTTGGCTTTGCAAGTCTCTCGGCCTCGTCTTCTGATCGGCGGTCGGGAGGAACGCCATAGACAGACAAACCGTCTGCAATCCAATCGGTGCCAGACCTTTTCTGCACTGGAAATGAAGCCCGGCAGTCGGCATAGCGCCAGCCCATGCACGATATCGCTTTCATCCGGACCAACCCCGAAGCCTTCGATGCCGCCATGAAGAAGCGCGGCGCGGACCCTGTCGCCGATCGTATCATCGCCCTCGATGCCAAGAAGCGCGAGGCCCAGACTCGCGTCCAGGAAGCGCAAAGCCGTCGCAACGAAGCCTCCAAGGCGATCGGCCAGGCCATGGGCCAGGGTGACAAGGACAAGGCGGAAGCACTCAAGGCAGAGGTTTCCGAAATCAAGGCGAGCATGCCGCAATGGGAAGAGGCCGAGCATGCGGCCGGCACCGAGCTCGAAGACTTGCTCGCCCGCCTGCCCAACATACCTGCAGAAGACGTGCCAGAGGGTGCGGACGAAACCGATAATGTCGAGGTTTCAAGTTGGGGCGAAAAGCGCAACTTCGACTTCGAGCCGAAGGAGCACGCTGATCTGGGCCCCGCGCTCGGAATGGATTTCGAAACCGGGGCGAAACTGTCCGGTGCGCGGTTCACCTTCCTGCGCGGCGACATTGCCCACCTCCACCGTGCCCTCGCCCAGTTCATGCTCGACACGCAGACGCGCAAGCACGGCTATACCGAATGCAATCCGCCGGTGCTCGTCAACGATGCCGCGATGTATGGCACCGACAAGCTGCCGAAATTCGCAGAGGACAGTTTCAGGACCACCGACGACCGCTGGCTGGTCCCCACTTCGGAAGTCAGCCTGACCGCTTCGGTGGCCGATCAGATCCTGGGCGACCTCGCCGAACCGATCCGGCTTACAGCCCATACGCTCTGTTTCCGCAGCGAGGCGGGCGCAGCCGGACGCGATACGCGCGGGTTCATCCGCCAGCACCAGTTCGAGAAGGTGGAACTGGTCAGCATCTGCCGCCCCGACGACAGCGCCGCCGAGCACGAGCGCATGGTTCGATGCGCTGAACACATACTTGAAGCGCTTCATTTACCTTATCGCCGAGTGTTTCTTTGCACCGGAGACATGGGATTCGGCGCGCGCAAGACCTTCGATCTCGAAGTCTGGCTCCCGGGCCAGGGGGCCTATCGCGAAATCTCCTCCTGCTCGAATACCGGCGATTTCCAGGCTCGCCGCATGAATGCGCGCTACCGTCCCGAAGGCGAAAAGAAGACCCGTTTCGTCCACACCCTCAACGGATCGGGCCTCGCCGTAGGCCGCACCTTGGTCGCGGTGATGGAGAATTACCAGAACGAGGATGGCAGCGTCACCGTCCCGCAATGCCTTGCTACCTATATGGGCGGGATCGAAAAGCTGGAGCCCGCGGCGTGAAAATCCTCCTGACGAATGACGACGGCGTCCACGCACCTGGTCTGGAAGTTCTGGAAGCGATAGCGCGCCAATTCTCGGACGATATCTGGATCTGTGCCCCGGACGAGGAACAGTCCGGAATGGGCCACGCGCTCACCCTCACACGCCCGGTCCGCCTGCGAAAGCATGGCGAGAGGCGCTTTTCGGTTACCGGTACGCCTACCGATTCCGTAACCATGGGCCTCAGGCAGGTCATGGACGGCCTGCCCGACGTGATCCTTTCCGGCGTCAACCGAGGGGCCAACCTAGGTGACGACATTACGTACTCGGGTACGGTTTCCGCTGCGATCGAAGGCGCACTCGCGGGAATCCGGTCGATCGCGCTAAGCCAGGTGATCGGACGCGAAGACGCGGGCGACGACATGTCTTTTGCCGCAGCGCAGGAGTGGGGCGCGAAAGTACTGGCCCCCCTGCTTGATACCCCCTTGCCGGAACGCACGCTGGTCAATGTGAACTTCCCTCCACGCGCACCCGCAGATGTGAAGGGCATTCGCGCAGTCTCGCAGGGCTTCCACGATTATTCGCGCGGCACGGTCGTGGAAGGCCGCGATCCTCGTGGGTTCCGCTATTTCTGGTTCGGCTTGCAGGCCATCGAACACACACCCGACCATGGGACCGATCTGGAAGCGATTGCAGACGGTTACGTCTCGGTCACCCCGTTACAGCTCGATCTGACGCATCACTCCTCTCTGGAAGCGCTCGGGCAGCGTTTCCAGAGGTGATTGCTATTGACCGCATCCATGTGCTCGCGCACCTAGGCGCCGGATGAGCGAGAGAAAGCAACTCGACCGTATTACTCCGGGTGGCAGGACTAACCGGGTATATCGTGGCCCACGATTCCAGCCGCTGCGTCGTGCGACGAGAATTCCTGTCTGGGGCGATCTGGGAATCCGGTTGGGGCTGGCGCTATTCCTGATATTCGTGGTGGTCATGATCCACTGGTGGGATCGGGAAGGCCTGGTCGACAATCTCGACGGTGAGGTCAGCTTCCTCGACGTCATCTACTTCACCATGATATCCATCACCACGACCGGCTTTGGCGATATCGCGCCCATTTCGGACCGCGCGCGGCTGGTGGAAGCTGTCATCGTGACACCGGTACGTTTCGCCGTCCTCTTCATTTTCGTGGGCACGGCCTACAACTTCCTTATCAAACGAAGCTGGGAGAAATTCCGCATGGCCAGAATCCAGGAACAACTCAGCAACCATATCGTCGTGCTGGGCTATGGAATTTCCGGCAGCGAGGCTGTCGCCGAGTTGATCGAACGCGGCACCGATCCAAGCACGATCGTCGTGATCGATCCTAGCGAGGAGAGGCTTCACGCCGCAGAATCCCTTGGCTGCAACG
This sequence comes from Qipengyuania sp. B-5, assembly GCF_056857815.1. Lineage (NCBI taxonomy): Bacteria > Pseudomonadati > Pseudomonadota > Alphaproteobacteria > Sphingomonadales > Erythrobacteraceae > Qipengyuania > Qipengyuania sp. B-5. Next base: position 99,587 of record NZ_JBSXNU010000051.1, read on the forward strand.
TTATGGCCGCCGATGCCACGCGTGACGAGACGCTTAAGGCAGTTCGCATCAGTGAGGCCCAGAACGTACTCATCTCCGCCGGCCGCGACGATACCACGATCCTGATAACGCTAACCGTCCGTGCCCTTGCCCCGCATGTTCCGATCAGCGTGGTAGTACGCGCGGACGACAATGAATCGCTTGCCCGTCAGGCAGGTGCGAACAACGTCATCAATCCTGTACGTTTCACAGGCCTGTTGCTCGCCGGCAGCGCCAAGGGCGAACATATCGCCGAATATCTAGCGGATCTCGCCAGCATTTCCGGCCGCGTACAACTGGTCGAACGCAAGGTGACAGAGGAAGAAGTCGGCTGTGCGATCAGCGAATTGCGCACCGGCGGTAGAGGGCTGCGCGTCTACCGCGACGGGCGCGCGATTGGGTTCTGGGAAGAAGAGTGCGAAAATCTGCAGGCCGGCGATATCATCGTCGAAATCATCGCGACCCCGAATGGCGAAAGCCGGGGTGACGGACACATCAAGGATGATGTCCTGCGCCAAGGCGGCTGAGCGATCTCTCACCTCATTAGAGCGTGCACCACTCCCATGACGGTATAGAAAATCAGCCAATAGCCTGCGTCGATCAAATAAAGCGGTCGCTTTGCCCCCTGAAACAGATAATTCGTCCACAAAGCGGGAACGATAAACCCGAGAGCCACGCCAAAAGCAGTGAGAATTTTGACAAAGTCGCTGAGATCAATGGCGTAGCTCGCGAAGGTATGCGCCAGAGTCCAACTCGCCAGTAATGCGAGCAGGAAAGTGAAGCCATAGATCTTGGCAGGATTGATGTTTTTGAGATCGTCTTCCGTCTTGCCTACGGCCAACATCCAGCGTTTGCCCATGACAGGGCCATACCAGATACCGCCGACCAGAAATCCGCCAAGCGCCGCCAAGACGACCGCCAACCAGTTCACATCAAGAAGATTCATTTCCCTCTCCTCCCAGGCAACCCGTGCTGGTGCTAGCGCAAAGCGGCGAAGCCGTGTAGGGCCGCGCCCGATTCACGGACATAGCTATGAACACCTTTACCACCTCGATCCCCGACCAGAAAAAGGTCGGAATGGTTTCCCTCGGCTGCCCGAAGGCACTGGTGGACAGCGAACGCATTCTGACCCGCCTCCGCGCTGACGGCTATGCGATGAGCCCCGATTATGCCGGTGCTGACGTCGTATTGGTGAATACGTGCGGCTTCCTCGACAGTGCGAAGGAAGAGAGCCTGCAAGCTATCAGCGAGGCCATCGCTGAAAATGGCCGGGTAATCGTGACGGGTTGTATGGGTGAGGAAGCCGATGCGATCCGCGCCGCGCATCCGCAGGTACTGGCAGTGACCGGCGCGCACCAGTACGAACAGGTTGTAGAAGCGGTGCATCAATATGCCCCGCCTACCCAGGGACCTTTCATAGACTTGATACCCCAGCCCGACGTGAAGTTGACGCCGCGCCATTACAGCTATCTGAAGATTTCCGAAGGCTGCAATCATTCCTGCGCTTTCTGCATCATTCCGGACCTGCGTGGGAAGCTCGCCAGCCGCCGGATCGATGCAGTGCTACGCGAAGCGGAAAAGCTGGTCGAGGCCGGCACCAAGGAACTGCTGGTGATCAGCCAGGATACGAGCGCCTATGGCGTCGATACGCGTCATGAGAGCCGTCAGTGGAAGGGCCAGGATGTTCGGGCCCATATGACCGATCTTGCGCGGGAGCTTGGGCAATTAGACATTGGCGGAGGCACCCCGCCATGGGTGCGCCTGCATTACGTCTATCCCTATCCCCATGTCGATGCAGTCATTCCGCTGATGGCGGAAGGTCTGCTGACGCCCTATCTCGACATTCCCTTCCAACACGCTAGCCCCAAGGTCTTGCGATCGATGAAGCGGCCGGCGAACGAGGCCAAGGTCCTGGAACGGCTGAAATCATGGCGTGAAATATGCCCCCATATCGCCATACGTTCGAGCTTCGTGGTCGGATTCCCCGGCGAAACCGAGGAAGATTTCCGGTATCTGCTCGATTGGCTGGAGGAAGCGCAACTCGATCGCGTAGGCGCTTTTCGCTTCGAACCGGTGGAAGGGGCGCAGGCCAACTCTCTCCCCGACCCCGTTCCCGAAGAGGTCAAAGAAGAGCGTTACGCGCGTATTATGGAGGTTACCGAACGGATCAGTGCCGCCAAGTTAGCCGCCAAGGTAGGAAAGATCCTGCCCGTAATCATCGACGAAGTAGGCGAACCGGATGAGGATGGCGATATCGGAGCCACGGGCCGCAGCGAAGCCGATGCACCCGAAATCGACGGCGCAGTCTATCTACGTAATGTTCCGAAAACGATAGCTCCTGGAGATATCGTGAACGTCGAAGTTGAGGACGCCGATGCCCACGATCTTTTCGGGGCGATTTACGGAAAATAGCTATTCACAGACGTTCCGAACCGACCATTAAGGAAATGGCACACGTGGTAAGGATTTGTTTAAAATAGGAAAACTGCGACAGAATCGAATGTTTTCGATTATCTGGAGCCGCGATTCTTAACCTGTTTTGCTGCTACGGCTTTAACCACCGGAAAGCGTGGATTCTCGTCGGTTGGTGAAAAAAGTGACCTCCGCGTCAAAACATTCTTAAACCTAATCTGATCATACGTGTGCGAGATGAACCTCGTCCGCACCTTGGACCGCGCCCAAGCGCGCTCATTCAAGTCGCTCGGCAGCCTGCCGAAGGGCGTACTTGAGAGATTGAAGCATCTTTCGATCAGCAGCTTCGTGGCCCTCGTCCTGTTTGCAACCCTTTTTCTGGGTCCTGTGGATCAGCTCAGTTGGGTTTTTCAATCGAAATTCGTCAGCCACTCACCCTCTGGCGATATTGTTTTCATCGGGGCAGAACGGAATATGGCCGACCCGCAACTCCCCTCGCGGCGCGAAGATCTCGCCGAAGCGCTGGCTAAACTCGATCATCAGGGGGTCGGGAAAGTTTATATCGACATTGCCTTCCCAAAAGCATCCACCTCTTCATCAGCAGATCGAAAGCTTGCAACCGCAATCAATGCGCTTGGTGCCCGTGCGATTATCGTCGACCGGATTGATCTCAACGGAGTAAACAACGCTAGGGTTGTTACCACCCTGCCCGAAATTGCTGGACAAGCAAAGCGGGTAGTTTCTCAGCGTTCGAGCAATTGGATGGGCTTCACTTGGACCAGCGAATTTGCTCATAACGTTCGCGGGGGTCGCTTCCCGTCACTATCTGCTTCACTGGCAGGCATCGAAGATACGCGTCCCGGCTCGTTCCAGATCGATTATTCGATCCCGCCCGAAGACATGGCATCTCTATCTCTGACTGATATCGCCGCGGACGGCAACGTGCTCAGTCTTGTGGGACGGACAGTTGTCATTGGGGAAGATGCTGGACTTTCGGAATCTCAGCAGCGTGTCCCCGGACAATTTTCGGTCCCATATAGCTATGTCGCGATCTATGCGGCGGAAACTCTTAAATCGGGCCGGACTGGCTACTTGCCTGCAGTTCCCGCGATCATAGTCTATTTGCTGCTCTTCGCTTCGATGCTGATTGTCATTCGTCGACGACAGCATCGCCAGATTGGCTATGCCATACTCGCCACAATGATCCCGCTGACGCTTTATGGCGGCAGCCTTATCGGCATCAGAATGGAGCTGTCCTACTGTGCCGCGATCCTGATAGTCTATGGGACACTTCGATCACGTGCACGCTGGCAGGACCGGGTCGCATTGGTCGACAACGAGACAGGGCTTCCCAAACTACGAGCGCTTGAACTGGAGACATCTCAGGACATCCATGCCCGCGGTCATTTGGTTGTGGCGCGCATCCATGGATATGAGCATGTCTTGAAAACTCTCTCTCGCGCCGAACGGGCACAGTACATTCTTAAGCTGGTTGATCGTCTCCGTGCAACCGATGGGGAACTGGCCATCTATTCAGAGGGTCACCACCTGGCTTGGCATTCTGAAGAGGAAGACAGTGCCACATTGGCTGAACACCTCGAAGGGCTTCGTGCAATGTTTGCCGCGCCGCTCAATGTGGCCGGTTCATCGGTCGACGTCGGTATAAGCTTTGGGGTTGCAAGGCTGGATGGAGATCCTGCGGCACGCTTGGCTGCTGCGGTAGCAGCAGCGGAAGAAAGCTCAGAGGCCCTGCAACCTATAAAAATCGCAGAGAGTAGCTCGCGCTTTGACGAATTGTGGGACATTTCGCTGCGCGCTCGCATCGACGAGGCAATGTCGGCCGGGGAGATTTTCTGCGTCTACCAGCCAAAGGTGGATACGCGGAACGGTACCATGACGGGCGTAGAGGCGCTAGTTCGCTGGCAGGACCCTGCACGCGGATTCATTCCGCCGATGCATTTTATCGCTCAGTGCGAAAAAGCGGGGCGTATGGAAGCGCTGACAGAATATGTCTTCGAACACGCCTGCGCAGCCGGTCGTCTGATGCATTTCCGTGGACGTTCAATCACCATGTCGGTCAACATCTCCGCCACGCTGCTGTCCGACATGCGGATCGTCGGCATGGTGCGCAACGTCTTGCAAACGACAGGATTCGATCCGCGGTATCTGGTTCTGGAAGTTACCGAAACATCGCGGATCGGAAATCTTGCAACTGCGGAAACGGTACTGAACGAACTTAGAGCGCTCGGCGCTCGCATTTCCATGGACGATTTCGGTGTTGGCGAGACCAACTTCGAAACCCTTTTCGAATTGCCATTCGATGAGCTGAAGATTGACCGACTGTTCGTTGCGAACATGGCTAAAAGCTCGAAAGCCAAGGCGATCGTAGCAAGTATCGTGGACATGGGCCGGCATGCGCGAATCGGCGTAGTGGCGGAAGGTGCGGAAGACACTGAGACCTTGAAAATGTTAACGGAAATGGGCTGCACACACGTGCAGGGCTATATTTTAGCGAGGCCCATGAGCTTAGATAACTTGTTGAAATTCAATGAAATGAAGGATAATGGCGCTTTGCAGGCATAGTTAATGCTTTACAAACAAGCATGGTTAACAGATTGTTGCTTCCTGTCCGTCAACAGGAGGCAAATATGTGGAGCATTTGGGATTGGCTTTTCGGCAAGGAAAAATAGATCTTAGCCGATTAAAGTCTAAGTGATTGGGGCCCCTTAATCGGGGCCCCTTTTCTTTGCGCTGGATGGGTATTGGCTCGTTCAGGAAACAGAGCGCGATATCCTGCGTTGGGCCATCATGCCCATCTCCATCCAATCCACCTTTTCATTTGCTCTCCCGCACACGACCGATGTACTCCTCCAGTTCGAAGCCGCAGCAATTCCCGAGCAGTGGATAGTCGCGACAGACACCGACCTGACCGAAGCGGAACATTGTGCCAGGGTCCCTGCACAAGATGAAATCGGCGAACGTATCTGGATCAGGGCGCGAGGCAATTTCGAGGTTTCCTATAGCGCCGAGATCGAACTTGATCGCCAGCTAGCCGATTTGTCCGCTCTTGACCGACTCGCACCGCACGACATGCCCGGAGAGGCAGTCGAATATCTCTTCGATAGCCGCTATTGCCCAGCTGATCGCTTTCAGACTTTTGTCGAAGACGAGTTCAAGGGAACGGGCGGTGGCGCACGCATCGTGGCTATCTGCGACTGGATGAAGAGCAAGTTGACATACGCTCCCGGCGCTTCCGGGCCCCAAACCACCGCCCTGGACAGCTTCATCGAGCGCCGGGGTATCTGTCGCGACTATGCGCATATCCTGATAGCCCTTTCTCGTGCCAGCACCATCCCTGCTCGTTATGTCGCGTGCTATGCACCGGGTGTCGATCCGCCCGATTTTCATGCCGTGGCGGAGGTCTTCCTGAACGATCCGGAAACCGACGGTGGCGGCACATGGCAGCTTGTCGATGCTACCGGCATGGCCGATCCGGCGCAGACGGTTAAGATCGGCGTAGGCCGGGATGCCGCCGATGTCAGTTTCCTAACCAGCTTTGGTATCACGGAGTTCGGCGACAAACATGTTGCCGTGACAGCAGGCTGATCGCTTCAAAAGAATAGGAATGCGGCGCTCTGGCGCTGTACCGACAGCGCTGATAACCCGCCCTCATGGGAGATTCACTATCGATGGCTGCTACATGGCGGAAGTAAAATTCGAAGCGGACCGCCTCCTTCTGTTCGGGGCTACGGGCGACCTGTCCCAGCGCATGTTGCTTCCCTCGCTCTGCGCGTTGCACGCTGACGGCTTGCTCGATGCCGACCTGCGTATCGTAGCCACCGCACGATCCGAAATGACCACTAAGGAATTCCGCCAGTTCGCACGCGAGGCGCTTGAAAAATACCTCCCCAAGAACCGGCGCGGTCCGATGGCCGATTTTCTTAACCAGCTGAGCTACGTGCCAGTCGATGCCACAACTCCGGAAGGCTATGATGAGCTGGCGAAGGAAGTCGGCGAGTACGATGGCCTTGCGATTTTTCTTTCGACTGCGCCCAGCCTTTTCGAGCCGACCATTGCGGGACTAAAAAGGGTCGGCCTGACCAAGGGTAACGCCAGGATTGCACTTGAGAAGCCGCTCGGCACTGACCTCGCGAGCAGTTGCGAGATCAACGATGCAGTTGCCAAGGCATTCAGCGAAGACCGCATTTTCCGCATCGACCACTATCTGGGCAAGGAAACCGTCCAGAACCTTTTGGCACTTCGCTTCGCCAATATCCTGCTCGAACCAGTTTGGAATTCCAACTACGTCGAACATGTCCAGATAACGGTCGCCGAAACCGTCGGCCTGGAATCGCGCGTTGCTTACTACGATGACAGCGGAGCGCTGCGGGATATGGTGCAGAACCATATGCTCCAGCTGCTCGCGCTGGTCGCCATGGAACCGCCAACCTCGTTCGAGGCTACTGCAGTTCGGGACGAAAAGGTAAAGGTCCTGCGGGCATTGCGCCCGGTCAAGGCAGAAGAGGTCGTCACCGGCCAGTACCGCGCGGGAGCGGTCGATGGCAAAAGCGTGCCTGGTTACGACGAGGAACTTGGTAAAGACAGCAACACCGAAACTTATGTCGCCTTGAAAGCTCATGTCGACAATTGGCGCTGGCGAGGGGTCCCCTTCTACCTGCGCCACGGCAAGCGCATGCCCGAAAGAGTGACGGAAATCGTGGTCCAGTTTCGCAGCATCCCACACTCGATCTTCGAAGGCCGCGGCGTGCGAACCGAACCGAACCGGCTGGTTATCGAAATCCAGCCCAAGGAGAACATCCAGTTGACGATGATGGCCAAGGTCCCTGGACTGGGCAACGATGGCCTTCGCTTACGTCCTGTACCGCTCGACATCGCCATGCCCGATGCCTTTGCAGACGTCGTACGCCGGATTGCTTACGAACGCCTGCTGCTTGATCTCGTCCATGGCGATCAGACACTCTTCGTCCGGCGCGACGAAGTGGAGGCGCAGTGGGAATTCATCGATCATATTCGCGCGCTCTGGACCGAGAATGCAACGCAGCCAAAGCCCTATGCCGCGGGCACCTGGGGCCCGAGCGCGGCCATTGCGCTCGCTGAACGCGACGGGGTAACCTGGCACGATGACTAAGCTCAACGACACCATTCACCGCGTCACGCAGCGTGTCATAGACAATTCGCGCGGATCGCGCAGCGCCTATCTCGAGTTGATGGACCGCGAAGGCGACCGCCAGGTCAATCGCGGAACGCTTTCCTGTTCCAACCTTGCCCACGCCTATGCCGGGGCAGAGGAGGATCAGAAGGCGATCATGCTGGCACGGGGACCGAACCTCGGCATCGTCACCGCCTATAACGATATGCTTTCCGCGCATCAGCCTTACTACCGCTATCCCGAGCGGATGAAAATCTGGGCGCGAGAGGTTGGTGCCACGGTTCAGGTTGCTGGCGGGACGCCAGCCATGTGCGATGGGGTAACACAGGGCGAAGATGGCATGGAATTGTCGCTTTTCAGCCGCGACACCATAGCCCTTTCAACTGTGGTGGCACTGAGCCACGCCATGTACGATGGTGTCGCCCTCCTTGGCATCTGCGACAAGATCGTCCCAGGCCTTCTTATGGGCGCGCTGCGTTTCGGCCACTTGCCCGCAATCTTTGTGCCGTCCGGACCGATGGGTACGGGCATTTCCAACAAGGAAAAGCAGCGTACTCGCCAGCTCTACGCCGAAGGCAAGGTGGGCCGCGAGGAACTGCTCGCCAGCGAGATGGGCAGTTACCACTCTCCCGGCACATGCACTTTCTACGGAACCGCCAATTCCAATCAGATGATGATGGAGATGATGGGGCTCCACGTCCCGGGCGCGGCCTTCGTGCCCCCGGGCGCGAAGTTGCGGCAGGAGTTGAGCCGCGCGGCCACCCACCGCCTTGCCGCACTGAAAAAGGATGGTGATGATTTCCGCCCGCTGGCGCGTGTGGTGGACGAAAAGGCGATTATCAACGCGGCGATCGGTCTGCTGGCTACGGGCGGATCGACCAACCATGCAATCCATATACCCGCCATGGCGCGGGCTGCAGGTATTCAGTTCGACTGGAACGACCTTGCAGAACTGTCCAGTGCCGTTCCGCTGGTTGCGCGGGTTTATCCCAATGGATCAGGCGACGTGAATCGTTTCCACGATGCCGGCGGTATGGCTTATGTCATAGGCACCTTGCTGGACGAAGGCCTGGCGCATGATGATATCCTGACAATCTGGGACGGCGGGTTCGAGGCCTACGCTCGCGAACCTGGCATGGATGGGGATGACCTCGCCTGGCGAGACCCTGGCCCTAGCGGTGATCCAGAGATGCTGCGCCCAGCCTCCGATCCGTTCCAAGCCGACGGCGGGATGCGGCTGGTGGAGGGAAATCTCGGTCGTGCGTGTTTCAAGTCATCAGCAGTCAAACGCGAACACTGGTCGATAGAGGCTCCTTGCCGCGTTTTCGAAACCCAACATGCCGTAAACGAGGCCTTCAAAAAGGGCGAACTCGACCGCGACGTCGTGGTTGTTGTCCGTTTCCAGGGGCCGCGGGCCAACGGAATGCCGGAATTGCATAAACTCACTCCAGCCCTGGGTGTCCTGCAAGATCGCGGTTACCATGTTGCTCTTGTGACCGATGGGCGCATGTCGGGAGCGAGCGGCAAGGTCCCCGCCGCAATTCACTGTACGCCCGAGGCGCTCGGCGGCGGCCCATTATCGCGCCTGCGAGACGGTGACATTGTAACGGTCAGCGCAGAAACGGGAACTCTTTCCACCACCGCAGATCTGGACAGTCGCGAGCCCGCTCCGCAACCCCATACTCAGAGCGGGATGGGACGCGAACTCTTTGCCATGTTCCGCGCAAATGCCGATGGCGCCGAACAAGGAGCCTCCTCGATGCTGGCAATGGCAGGATTGTAAGGCCATGGATCTCGTAACCGTCGACATCGGAGGCACCCACGCCCGGTTTGCGATCGCAACAATCCAGGCAGATGGCACAATCGATCTGGGGGAACCGGAAACGCTCCACACCGACGACCATGCAAGTTTCCAGACGGCCTGGGAAGATTTCCGTGGACGCAATGGTGGCAGCCTGCCACCGCGCGTGGCGATGGCTATTGCCGGACCCGTGGGCGGCGAAGTCATTCGGTTTACGAACAATCCGTGGATTATCCGGCCTGCATTGGTGAAGCAGAAGCTCGGCGTCGAAGCTCAAACCATAGTCAATGATTTTGAAGCAGTTGCACACGCCGTTGCGCGAGCCCCGGAAGACCAGTTCATCCATCTGACCGGCCCCGACCAGCCCCTCACCGAAAATGGAACCATAAGCGTACTTGGCCCCGGAACCGGACTGGGCGTTGCCCATCTCTGGCGCAGCGGCAATGATTATCGCGTACAGGCAACCGAGGGCGGCCATATCGATTTCGCCACGCTCGATAGCATCGAAGACGCTATCCTTGCTCGCCTGCGCAAGCGCCATAACCGGGTCTCGATCGAACGGGTCGTTTCCGGCCCCGCCATCGTGGACATATATCAAACGCTTGCTGCGATGGAGAATCGCAAGACCCGCGACGAAGACGATATCGCCATCTGGACACGCGCCATGCAGGACGAAGAGAGCCTAGCCGCCGCGGCACTCGATCGCTTTTGTCTGTCATTGGGAAGCGTGGCCGGAGATATCGCGCTGGTCCAAGGTGGCTTTGGCGGCGTGGTGATCGCGGGCGGTCTGGGTTACCGGCTCCGGAACCAATTGCCCAAATCGGGCTTCGCGCAGCGCTTCCGCGCTAAGGGTCGTTTCGCCGAATTGATGGCAACTATCCCGGTAAAGCTGATTACTCATCCACAGCCAGGCCTTTTCGGCGCTGCTGCTGCTTTCGCGAGAGAACACGCATGAACAGTATCGCCAGCATCATGAAGACCGCTCCCGTGATCCCGGTCATCGTTGTCGACCAGGTGGAGCATGCAGTTCCTCTAGCCCGGGCACTGGTGGCCGGGGGCTTACGCGTTCTGGAAGTCACACTGCGCACGCCTGCCGCACTCGAGGCGATCCGGGCCATGAAGGAAGTCGAAGGGGCCATCGTGGGTGCCGGTACGGTGACCAACGAAAATGAATTGGCCGATGCTATCGAAGCGGGGAGCGAGTTTATCGTATCGCCGGGCTTGACCGAACCTCTCGGTAAGGCAGCTATCCGCGCGAATATTCCCTTCCTCCCCGGTATTGCAGATGCGGGTGACATCATGCGCGGGCTCGACCTTGGGCTCACACATTTCAAATTCTTCCCGGCCATGGCGGCGGGCGGGCTTCCAGCGTTGAAGGCGCTCGCCGCTCCTTTCAGTCAGTGCCGGTTTTGCCCGACCGGGGGGATCAGCTTGGACAACGCACGCGAATGGCTTGGCTTCGAGCCTGTCTTGTGCGTGGGGGGGAGTTGGGTCGCGCCGCGTGGAGCCATTAATGCGACGGAGGTCGAGAAAGTCGCGCGCGAAGCCGCGGCTTTGACAGGCTAACGGGTCAGGCGCGGATTCTCGGGACCAAATTTCCAGATGGCCGTGCCATTCTCTTCGCCAGGAATCGACTGGATACCACCGATGTTGATCGAATGACCGTCGATTAATTCCGTAGCCATACGCACGGCATCCCCGCGCGAGATAGACTTGCCCATCTTATCGTAAATCATGACAATCACCTCGCCCCAGAAGGATGGGCGGTGGATGGATGAGCGTGCAAACGGACGATAGCTGAAAATGCTGCCGTCACGGCTTCCCGCCAGGTCCATATCTTCGGCAGCTAGCCCAAGGATGCTATCTTCCATCGCCGCCAGTACCTGCGCAGATCGTGCCACACCTTGAACATCGATCCAGTCGGCTTGCTCGAGAGCCTGCCGCATACGGACGCGATCGAACCGCCGGTCAATATTGGAGGGGTCCTGCACGGCTTCGAAGCCGCTTGCTAGAACAACCTGCTTGAGTGTGGTGCGCTTCCAGCCGAGCAATGGTCTGAGCAGTATCGCCTCACTCTCTGGCATCGTGCCGGACGCGCGAATTCCAGCAAGGCCCGACATTCCGCTCCCGCGATTGAGGCGCATCATGATCGTCTCGACCTGATCCTCTAAATGATGCGCTGTGCAAACGCTGTCTATGCCGCGTTGTTTTGCCCATTCCGACAAGACGGAATAACGCGCTTGCCGCGCTTGATCCTGGACGTTCCCATCAGCCACCTGGATCCGCAAAATCTGGTGCGGGACCCCCAGCCTTGCACAAATCGAAGCCGCCGAACGGGACTCGTCCGCACTTTCCGGCCTTAGACCGTGATCGACAGTCGCTGCTTCGACGCGATTGGGAAAGGCCGCATGGGATAGCAGTAGAAGTGCGAGGCTATCCGGCCCACCCGACAGCGCGACGCCGATCTGTTCATCCGGATCGAGTGCTCCTCGCCAGAGACACGAAAGATCGGCCCGGAACCGCTCGACCAGCTCCGGATCGACAGCCATGTCAACCGCACGTCACTTTGCTGCGAGCCGCCGCATATGCTCCCTGCAAGCGACCGCTCGCAAGCGCTGGGTAGGTTTCACCGAACTCCGACAATGCGATACAGGCGCGCTCGGTATCCTTCAACGCGATCATCGCCTCGGCGAGAAACAACAGGCTATCGCCGGCTCGCGCAGCGTTCTTGTCGGCCTGATAGTTGCGCAGGAACCAGGGAGCCGCTTCGGCTGGCTTTCCATCATCCAGATAGGCCCGGCCCAGCAGGTTACGTCCATAGCTGGTCCGGAAATGGTTCGGATATTCCTCGACGAACATTGTCAGTTGCTGCTGAGCTTCGGGATAGAAGCCCGCGTCCCACAGCCGAAAGCCGTAAGAATATTCGTCGTCGCCAGTATCGTCGGTTTGCGGCTTGGCAATAGCCTGGACAGCCGCGACACGTGCAGGATCAGGCGTTGCAACCGGCTCCGCCGCTGAACCGGCAGTAGGGGAGGAATTTGTCCGAACCGGAGCCGGTACCGGTGCACGGGTTGTTTCCAATGCTTCTACCCGCCCTTCGAGCAACCGCACGGCATTCGCCCCCTCTTCGTATTGTGAAGTCAGCCGCTGGAGCTGGCTTTCGAGGGCATCCAGCCGGGCAAGGATATCGGTAACCGCCGTTGTCGAGGGGGCAGGCGATGTCGCAGGCGCGTTATTCGTAGGAGCTGTGATCTGCGGCTCGAAATAGCGTCCATCGCCGCCAGGGAACACTTTGCGCTGGAGGGCACGGACCTCCGCTTCCAGCTTACGGATACGTGCTTCTTCGTTGTCCTGCGCCCCGAGAGGCATGGAGGTGGCGATGAGGGCCAAGGCAACTCCGCCAAGGCCGAAAGCACGTGCGCTGCGTGGGATCATGGGAAGGTTCCTTGCTGGAAAATTCATCGATGCGAAAAGTGCCGTAGCTCGACGATGCTGTCGAGGGGATGAAGGCGAATTATCCGCCGCTCGCTGCACCTGTGGTCAGGTGGTCGGATTGGTCGTCGCTGCAGGATCGGCCGTTTGCGAAGCGGAGCCGCTTTCCCCGCGCGCGAGCAGCGCTTCCGCGCTCACCACCACATCACGTACAACCGTATCCTCTTCGGTCAACTTTGGTACTTCGCGTCCACCGATCGTAATGGCTAACGCATAAGGACGACCGGTCCAGACCTGCGGTTCGTTCGCATCTTCGGGCACGGTGAAACTATCGCCTTCGTCCATCTGGGCCTCGTAGAGACGGGTCCCGCTCGCATCGTAGAACTTTACCCAGGTGCCATCCATCTCACTGGTAAAGACAACCGGGCCACCGGCAGGTTGCGGGGCGGGAGCGGCATCTTGCTCTGGCGTATCGTTCGCCGCGACCTGCTCTGCGGGGTCCTGCAATGGAGCGGGACCTAACCCAGGCGCAAAATAGCTCGAGTAGAAGGCGTAAATTCCGCCAAGCAGCAGTGCCGCCGCCAATATTGCGAACCAGACGAGACCGCGTCCCGGCACGCGCGCCGGATCGCCCGGTTCGAACTTGGCCGGGCGTTCGTTTACCTGTGGACGACCTTCAGCCAGTTCTGCACGCACCTGATCGAGCATTTCCTTCTCGTCGAGGTCGAGCGTTTTGGCATAAGTGCGCGTGAATCCGATTGCGTAAGTGCGTGAAGGAAGAGCTGTGAAATCGCCTGCTTCTATGCTCTCCAAATGCCGCCGGGGGATCCGCGTTTCGGCAGCAACCTGATCGATTTCAAGGCCCTTGGCCTCTCGGGCTTCGCGCAGCCGATCACCTGCCCGCCGCATAGGCGCGGTATTCTCTTCGACGATGCCGCCTTCTTCTTCCATGTAAATTCCGAATTCCTGAGGCCCCACGGGTGTTCCTGATCCCGTCGGATTTGTACAGAAAGTGTAGCAGCGATCATGTCAACCGCTCTGTGTGCGTAAGAATGGCTTGAAACCGATGAATTGCGCCGCAAAAGCGACGAGCTCAGTCGATCTCGATATCGTTCTCGACCGCCCATTCTGTCAGCGCTTCGCGCATGCTCGGCGGAGGGCTGACCAACCATCTCTGCATTTGCGTCGTCAGATCGGGAAGGTAAACCTTTCGCACCAGTTCCTTGATCGGTCCCACCGCCGCTGGCGTGATGGAAAAGCGCGTGTAGCCGAGCCCCATCAGCGCCAGGGCCTCGAGCCTGCGACCACCCATTTCCCCGCACACACCGATCCGGACAGGACTTCCCACCATCTGCTTGGCAATACGGGACAGAAATCTCAGAATGGCCGGACTTAACCAATCGTAACGCTCTGCCAGTTTGGGATTGGCCCGGTCTGCGGCAAAAAGGAACTGGGTTAAATCGTTCGTTCCGATCGAAATGAACGAAAGTTTCGGCAACAACAGGTCCAGCACTTCGGCAAGCGACGGCACTTCGAGCATGCAGCCATATTCGATACTTTCCGGCATCTGCTTTCGCCGGTCGCGCAGAAATTGCGCCTGCTCTTCGAATATCGCCTTCGCGGCATCGAATTCCCAAGGTTCCGAAACCATCGGAAACATCACCGACAATTGCCGACCGGTAGCCGCCTCGAGAAGTGCCCGGGCCTGCGCTTTGAGAAGCCCCTCCCGCTCGAGCGAGAGACGCAGCGCCCGCCAGCCCATGGCAGGGTTCTCGTCCTTTTCTGCCGTATCATTGTCGAGATACGGAACCGCCTTGTCACCGCCAATATCGACCGTTCGGAAGATCACCGGTTTGCCGTCGGCCGCGTCGAGCACGTCGCGGTAGAGGCGCATCTGCCGTTCGCGCGCCGGCAAGGTCGAAGACACGAGGAACTGGAATTCTGTCCGAAACAGGCCAATCCCGTCTGCGCCAGTAAGTTGGAGCGCACTGACATCGTCGCGCAGGCCCGCATTCATCATCACGGTTATCCGCGTACCGTCACGCGTAAAAGGCTCGACATCGCGTAATTCGGCATAGGCAGCCGCACGCTGACGGTTGCGGGCGAAGCGCGTATCGAAGGCTTCGAGCAGTGTCTGCGACGGTCGCAGGGTGACAGTTCCCTTGTCGGCATCGACCAACACCTCGTCGCCTTCGGATACGCGAGAACGCACGCGAGGAACGCGGCCCAACACGGGAATGCCCATCGCACGCGCCACAATTACCACATGCGCCGTCAGCGAACCTTCTTCCAGCACGACACCCTTGAGGCGGCGGCGGTCGTATTCGAGCAGTTCGGCAGGTCCCAGATTGCGCGCAAAGAGAATGGAATCGCGCCGCAATCCTTGCGTCGCCGCCGTACCAAGCTGGCCCGACACAATCCGCAGCAGACGGTTCGACAGATCCTCCAGATCGTGCATCCGGTCCGCCAGCAAAGGGTCGTCGATCTCGCGCATGCGCATGCGGGTTCGTTGCTGGACACGCTCGATGGCGGCTTCTGCCGTCAATCCGCTGTCTATTGCTTCGTTGATCCGACGGCTCCAGCCCTCGTCGTAGGCGAACATCTTGTAAGTCTCGAGCACCTCGTCATGCTCGCCGCCCTTGCCGAACTCGGGCTCGCGCCCCATCGCGTCGATCTGGTCGCGCATCTTGTCGAAGGCGCGATAGACCCGCTGACGCTCCGCTTCGATATCCTCCGCAACTACCTGGTCGATTTCGACGCGCGGCTGGTGGAACACCGCCTGTCCTGCCGCCAGCCCCTTCACAAGGGTCAGCCCCTCGATCACCTCGCATTCGGTCGGAACTTCGTCGAGATCGATCGCTTCCTCGCCATCGACCAGTTCCTTGTGGGCAATCAGTTCCGACAGCACCATGGCCGTAGTCTGAAGAGCTTCGATCTCGACATCTTCATAGCGACGAGGCTCGACATGCTGGACGCACAATACGCCAACCGCGCGTTCGCGATACACGATGGGAACACCGGCGAAGGAATGGAATTTTTCTTCACCCGTTTCAGGACGGTAGAGAAAATCGGGATGCGCTTTCGCCTCGGCGAGGTTCAACGTTTCGATATTCTTGGCAATCGTTCCGGTCAGACCTTCTCCCACAGCCATCCGCGTGACGTGGACGGCTTCGGGATTGAGACCGTGGGTGGCGTAGAGTTCGAGCTCGCCCTCCCGCAGGAGATATATCGAACACACTTCGCTCGTCAGGCTGTCGGCGATGATGTCCACGACGCGATCGAGCTTGTGCTGGGCGTGATGGCGACCCGCCATGACCTCATGCAGTTGCGTGAGGATCTGGCGGGCGGATGAAGCTGCTGACATGGCCCGCAGCTATAGCAAAAAAGTATGAGAGCGAAAGCGGGGCGCGGGAAGGGATTACCTTCCTGCCCCGCAGATTTTTACGCCGCTCAGGTTGCGGCGATTTCTTCCTTGATCTTCAGCTTTTGGCGCTTGAGCTGCTGGATCATCGTGATGTCGGGCGAAGGCCGTGCCTGTTCGTCGTGCAATCGGGCCTCGAGCCCTGCATGCTTGGCCTTGAGTGCGGCGACATGGGATGATTGCATAGGTTTGGCTCCTTCTAGAGTTAGCGACCCCGGAAGCGACTCGTGCCAGGCGGCACGCGCCGCAGACCGATTATCAAACCACAGCTTCGCCAATTTACAAAGCCCCATAGACACGCCATGCGACAAGGCGAGATTCGGGAACGATGATTGTGAACGAACAGGAACTGCGCAAACGCCTTGAAATGCTGAAGAGCGAGCATCGCGACCTCGATGCCGCGATTGCGGCGCTCACCGAGGCCGGCGATGGCGGTTTTGTCGACCAGCTTCAGATTGCCCGGCTCAAGAAGCGTAAGTTACAGCTTAAAGACCGTATTTCCGCAATCGAGGATAGTCTCATCCCCGACATCATCGCGTGAGTCGCGTGTCAAAGCGGGACATCCCCGGACATACCCTTGGTTCTGCAGGACCTAAAGAGGTAGCTCGTCGTTCATCATGGACATGGAGCGGACGATTCAAGAGCAGGTTGTCGAAGACCTCTACACCGAAGCGCTTGCGCTGGCGGATGAGGCGCGGGCCGTGTTCGACCTGCGAGACGACACGGGCCGTGGCGATGTAAACGACCGCGTGCGCATGGCTGTATCGATAGAAGGTCTGCGTACCACTACACGGGTGATGCATGCGTTGGCCTGGTTATTGAACCAGCGGGCCTACTATGCGGGCGAACTGACAAGGCTGCAAATGCTTCGGCACGGCAAACTGGGGGAGGAACGCCCTTCCGATCCGGAAAATATGGAACTGCTCGAACCGGGAGCTCGCGGGCTGATCCGCGATACCGAACGCCTCTACGCGCGGATCAGGCGGCTGGACGAAGAGCAGCGACAAAACGGCGGCGAGGCAAACGATCCGGTGCGCGATATGCAGGGCCGCATTTCCGAGGCTTTCGCACTGCGCTAGGCAGCCGAGAGTGCACGCGCATAACGTGCGAGACGGTCGCTTCTGACTTTCTCTTCCATCTTCGGCACGAAGACCTGGGTCGCCCCCCGCATCGCTTCCGCCGCCTCTTCAAGTGATCTGTAGAAACCCGCGCCCACGCTGGCGCATATCGCCGCACCGAGCGCTGTCGTTTCTATGAAGTCGGGGCGTTCGACATCGAGTTCAAGCATATCCGCAAGGTCTTGCGCCATCCAGTCATTTGCACTCATCCCGCCATCGATGCGCAGGGATTTCCATGGTGCGGAATCGGCCGCAAAGGCAGCGCAGAGGTCGTGCGTCTGGTGGGCCATTGCCTCAAGCGCGGCGCGCGCGATTTGCGCCCGTCCGCTCGCAAAGCTCAGACCGGAAATCACGCCGCGAGCATCGGGCTGCCAATGTGGAGCACCGAGGCCTGCAAGCGCAGGTACGATTACAACCTCCCCGCTATCGTCGATCGAACGTGCGAGCGCTTCGGTCTCGTCGGCGCTTCCAATCAAACCGAGTTGGTCACGCAGGTACTGTACGAGACTGCCCGCAACGAAGCACGACCCTTCAATAGCATAGGTCCGTTTGCCATCCGCCTGATGCAACACCGTTCCAAGCATACGATTATCTGAACGGGGGATATCGGTTCCCTTGTTGGTCAGCACGAAAGCGCCGGTGCCGTAGGTTGCTTTGGTATCCCCAAAGGAAAGGCAGCCCTGCCCGATGGTGGCGGATTGCTGGTCGCCCACAAGGCCGCAGATGGGGATTTCGCGCCCCAGGCAGTTCGCGGCGCAGTTCGCCAGCACTCCGTGCGTATCGATGACTTGAGGCAGCGTTTCCTTCGGCACGCCGAAAAGCTGGCAGAGATCCTCGTCGAATTGTTCGCCATCGAGCGCCAACAACAAGGTTCGGCTAGCATTGCTGGCATCCGACACATGGGCACCGCCGGAAAGTTTGTAAACGAGCCAGCTCTCGACGGTACCGAAGGCGAGCCGGCCCTGGCCCGCTGCCGCGCGTACAGCTTCGTCATTGTCGAGCATCCAGCGCATCTTCGTGCCTGAGAAATAGGGATCGAGCAGGAGGCCGGTGCGCCTTTGCACATCCGGTTCCTGTCCCCCCTCCTTCAGTTGCGCGCAGAAACCGGCCGTTCGCCGGTCTTGCCAAACAATCGCCCTTGCCAGGGGTTCGCCGCTGTTACGATCCCAAGCTACGACCGTCTCACGCTGATTGGTGATCCCGATGGCCGCAATATCGGCAGCAGCCTCACCCACCACCTCGCGCATGCAACTCAAGGTCTTTTCCCAGATTTCGGAAGCGTCGTGCTCGACCCAGCCAGGCTTCGGATAATGCTGTGTCAGACCGGATTGAGCCACGGACTCCATCCTGCCTCGGCGGTCGAAAATCATTGCGCGTGTCGAAGTCGTCCCTGCGTCGAGGACCAGAATTTTCTCTCCCATGCGACCCTCCCTATCGACAAGCGGCTCCATTCGCTACAGGCTTGGGGCATGGCAGGTCCTCCTCCCAAACCCTGGCCCACCGGCAAGGCCATGCAGTTGGAACCGCTCGTCCGGCGCGTGCTGGCGCCCAACCCTTCGCCCTATACCTACACCGGCACCCAATCCTATATTGTCGGCCTTGGGGACGGCTGTGCGGTCATCGACCCCGGCCCGGACGAGAAGGAACACCTTCTGGCGCTCGACGCCGCTATCGGCGAGGAGCATGTCTGCGCGATCATGTGCACACATACCCACCGCGACCACTCGCCTGCCGCGAAGACCCTTGCCCATCGCACCGGCGCTCCTATCGTCGGATGCGCGCCTCTCGTACTTGACGATAGCGGCCCACGTGCGGACGCAAGCTTCGACCGCACCTACGAACCCGATCGCGTCATGGAGGACGGCGAGGCAATGACCGGCCCGGGCTGGACCCTGCGTGCCATCGCCACACCGGGTCATGTTTCCAACCACCTGTGTTTCGCTCTCGAGGAAAGCAGCGCGGTTTTTACGGGCGACCATGTGATGGGCTGGTCGACCAGCGTCGTCGTCCCGCCAGACGGCGATATGGCAGATTATATGAGCAGCCTCGAAAAGCTTTACGCGCGCGAAGATGACCGGATTTATTATCCCGCGCATGGTGAGGCAATCGAGAAGCCGCGCCAACTCGTTCGGGGCATGATCGGCCACCGGCGCCAGCGTGAGAACCAGATCCTGCGTCATTTGCGCGAGGGGCCGCTCGAAGCAGCCGACTTCGTTCCCAGGATGTACAAGGGGCTCGATGAACGCCTGCATGGTGCAGCAAAGATGTCGGTAACTGCTCACCTCATTGATCTGGAGCGCCGTGGTTTGGTCATCAGGTCAGGCACCGAATGGCAGACGATTTGATCGTGCGTGACGCGGCGCGGCCTTACGCTTGACCAACAGCCCACAACGCGGATATTCGATGATTGCATAAGAACAGGTGGTCGCTCGTTTTTGGGGAGGTTACGGGTATGGCCACTGCCGCTGCGCCGCAGATTCCTGCAATTCGTGGGAACACGCGCTTCTTCACCATCATGGCCTTTGTCATGGGATTCGTCATCGTGGCGGGTTTCACGCTCAATCTGGCAATGGGGCGATCCAGCTTCGATGCACCACTGGCCTATCACGTCCATGCGCTGATTTTCATGGGCTGGATCGTTCTCTATCTCGCCCAGCATGTCACCGCTTCTGCGCAAAACTGGCAGCTGCATTCCTCGCTCGGCAAGCTGGCCTATCTCTGGGTTCCGGCCATGGTCCTCGCGGGATGCATGATCATGATCGTGGTGGCACGCCGCACGGGCGGACCGTTCTTCTTCGATGTGAACGAGTTTCTCGTCAGTAATCTCGTCGGATTGATGACCTTCGGCGGATTGGCCTGGTGGGCCCTGCGCCGGCAACGCTACAATGGCTGGCATCGTCGGCTGATGCTGGTTTCCATGAGTATCCTGACGGGGCCAGGGATAGGACGACTTTTGCCTCTTCCACTGCTGATACCCAACGCGTGGACTATTACCTTTTGTGTCACGCTAATCTTCCCGATCATTGGCATGATCGCGGACAAGCGTACGCTGGGCCAGGTACATCCGGCCTATTGGTGGGGCACAGGGATAGTAGTGGGGACATTCGTCGGATCGATGCTGTTGGCCTATTCACCGCTTGGCTATGCCTTTACCGAATGGGTCATTCTCGGCAGCGCGGGTGCCGAACGACCGATGCAAGCATTCCTGCCTCCCGGCTTTTCGATGTAATCGCGAGCGAAGGAACCCCCTCGCCTCGCTGCTCGTTCTGTTTATAAGCGCCGCAAAGCCATCAGACGGGACGAAACTATGACCGCCGAAACCAGCCTACCGACAGGCACCGACCTGCTCGCCGAGATCGATCGCCTTCGCAAGGAGAAGAACGCGATCATCCTCGCGCATTATTACCAGACTGCGCAGATCCAGGACCTTGCCGATTTCGTCGGTGACAGTTTGGAGCTCAGCCGCAAGGCGGCGGAAACCGATGCCGATGTCATCGCCTTCTGCGGCGTCAAGTTCATGGCCGACACGGCAAAAATTCTAAGCCCCGAAAAGATAGTCGTTCTGCCGGACATGGATGCAGGTTGCAGCCTGGAAGACAGCTGTCCGCCGGAAAAGTTCAAAGCCTTTCGTGAAAAGCACCCCGATCATATCGCGTTGACCTACATCAATTGCTCGACCGAAGTGAAAGCGCTCAGCGACATCATCGTCACATCGTCCAGTGCGGAGACGATCATCAGCCAGATCCCGGAGGATCAGAAAATCATCTTCGGGCCGGATCGGCATCTTGGCGGTTACATGAGCCGCAAGTTCAATCGCGAAATGCTGCTCTGGCCGGGCGTGTGCATCGTGCACGAGGCCTTCAGCGAAACCGAACTGCTCAAGCTGAAGCAGCAGCACCCCGGCGCCCCTGTCGCCGCGCATCCTGAGTGCCCACCTACCATCGTCGAACATGCCGATTACGTCGGTTCGACCAGCGGCATCCTGCAGTTTGCGGAAACTTTTGAAGGCGACACGCTGATCGTGGCGACGGAGCCGCACATCATCCATCAGATGGAAAAGGCGTTGCCAGAAAAGAACTTCATCGGTGCGCCAGGCGCGGATGGGAATTGCAGCTGCAATATCTGCCCCTACATGGCTTTGAACACGCTGGAGAAGCTGTACAAATGCCTCGATACGCTTGAACCACGGATCGAGATTGAAGAAGGATTGCGCCTGAAGGCCAAGCAGAGCCTCGACCGGATGCTCGAAATGGCTAGCGGAACCATCGGCAAGGGCGATCTGGGTAGGGTCTAGGCACTATTCCCCACCTTCCACGTTAGGCCCTTATCCGCAACGACAGGGGCATTCGCGACTGGACGATCCATAGGCTGGTCGCCGTCCCGCTAGCGTGAGCCCTCGTGCTTTGGGCCGGAATCCTGAGCCACTGGGGAGAGGAATTGCGGGATCACGCGATTGCCAAAACCGAGCAGGAATGCGATCGCAATATCGCAGACGAGTGTACCCGTTTCGACCAACCCGCCCCCAGAATGCAGAGTATCGCATGACCGCTCGATTGATGAAGCTATGGCACGACATTAATGCGAGCTACTGGTTCCTGCCAGCACTCCTGTCGATAGCGGCACTGCTGCTGGCAACGCTTACCCTCTGGCTCGATCGCAGCGGCTGGGCATCTTTCCTCAATGATGTCACCTGGCTCCAGCCAGCGCGGCCCGATGGTGCGATCAACATGCTTACCGTCATTGCCGGCACGATGATCGGCGTGGCCTCTACCGTGTTTTCCATCACTATTGCTGCGGTCGCTTATGCCAGCGGCAATTACGGCCCCCGCCTTCTTACCAATTTCATGGAAGACCGGGGGAACCAGTTCAGCCTCGCGACTTTTATCGGCACTTTCGTTTACGCGATCACCGTCCTGAGGGCCGTGCGGGCAGAGGACGAGGTACCCGCGACCATCGATAATGCAGCCGAGGCTATCATGCCGGGCTTTGTGCCCCAACTATCGCTGCTTGTGGCTTTCGTCCTGATGATGCTGTCTGTTGCGGTTCTGGTCTACTTTCTCAATCACATACCTGCTTCAATCCGGATCAACACCGTTCTGAAAGGTATTGGCTCACGGCTGCTTGACGACATCAGGGACCGGTTTCCGGATAAGAACAGGGGAGAAAGGGCGCATTCTGTACTGGAGGGCAACCCTGTCAGGGCCACTGACACCGGCTATGTGCAAGCCATTGATTTCTCGAATCTTGAAAAGCTCGCCCAGCGCGAGAACGGCAAGCTCAAACTGGCTGTCAGAACCGGTGACTTCGTTCATCCCGATGTGCCACTCGCATACTGGGCAGACATGGATGTGACAGCAAACTGTCCCGACGAAGACGTCCGCGACGCTTTCACACTCGGGAGTATGCGTACACCTGTTCAGGACATGCAATTCCTCATCGACGAACTGGTGGAAATCGGTCTGCGAGCACTATCGCCCGGGATCAATGATCCGTTCACTGCTGTGACTGCGGTCCATTGGCTGGGCGCTGCCACGGCAGAATTGGCCCGACGCAACCTCACACGCAGCTTCGCCAAGAACGGTAGCGAGCCCCATTTAGTACTGCTTGAAGACGATTTCTCCCATTTCGTAGAGCGCGGATTCGGCGCGATGCGTAGCGGGGTTGCAACCAATCGTATCGCTACGCTGGTCACTTTCGATGCACTTGTAGACGCCGCTTCCACGCTCGACGACGAGGCCAGGCGCGCTGTCCTAAAGGTCGAGGGCAAACTCCTCGCGCAGCAGGCTCACGAACATCTCGTCGGACCTGAGCTCGATGCTGTGGCCGCCCGTTACCAGACCTTTCTCAATCGGATCGAACGCTAGCCAGCCGCGGTGGCGGCGCGCTCTTGGCCAGCATCAATGCCGCTGCGACCAGTGCCATTCCCACGATATCCAGAGGGACCAGCACCTCCCCGAAAACCAGCCACCCGACAGTCGCCGCAAGGGCTGGCTGAGTAAGCAGCGCCATGCCGATAATCAGCGGTGGGAAGTTGCGGAGTGAATAGACCAGCAGCCCCTGGCCGATGATCTGGCTGGACAGGGCGAGGAGCAGCACGGGCGTCCAGCCCTTTGCGCCCGGCCAGATCGGCTCACCAGCGAAGACCGCCATTCCGAGCAATAGGGGAGACGCGGCAATGCAGACGAGCAACAGGACGCTCCACTGTCCCAGTACCGCCCGCGCGCGCTGTGCGGGAAGTAGGTAGAAGGCGTAGCACACACCGGCAAACAGACACAGCAGATCGCCGACGAATGAAGTGGTGGAAATTTCAAGACTGCGACCAAGCAGTATCGCCGCGCCGACCAGGGCAGCGACCACGCCAGCCGCCTCGCGCCAGGACGGAGCCCGGCGCAGCGCGATAAGACCCCAGATCATCAGGATGACGCTGCCAGAATTGCCGAACAATACCGAATTCCCCAGCCGTGTCTGCTCGATGCCGATATGCCAGCTCGCAAGGTCCAGCGCGAAGAACACGCCTGCCATGACCACCAACAGCGCCAGCCGGACGTCCATCGGACCGGGCGCCCGTCCCCGCCACGCCAGCAGGGCAATGATCGGAATAGGCAAGAGCAGGCGCCAGAATGCCGCCGAGATCGGACCGGTGTCGGCAAGCCTAACCAGCCAGGGTCCCAACGCCAGGGCAGCGTTGCCAGCTATCAGCGCGGCGAAGTGCCACGCGCTGGCCTGAAAGCCATTCTTGTCCGGCTCTGCGCTTGTCTCGCCCATACCCGCCCCCTAGCTCTTGCGTCACACAAGGCCAGCCAAAAAGGACTACGCCTCCATGCACGAAAAACTGTTCGAACCGCTTACCCTCGGCGCCATCGAGGCGAAGAACCGGATATTCATGGCCCCGCTCACCCGTGGCCGTTCGACTCAGCCGGGATCGATCCCCAACGAGATGATGGCAACATATTACCGCCAACGCGCCGGCGCAGGCCTGATCATTACCGAAGCCACGGGTATCAGTGTCGAAGGCCTGGGGTGGCCGGCAGCGCCCGGCATCTGGAGCGAGGCACAGACCGAGGGCTGGAAACAGGTAACAGAAGCCGTACACGAGGAAGGCGGCAAGATCGTTCTTCAGATGTGGCACATGGGACGCCTTGTCCACCCAGACTTCCTCGGAGGAAATCCGCCCGTATCGGCCAGCGCCACCAAGGCCCCCGGACACGCCCACACCTTCGAAGGACGCAAGGATTACGAAGCGGCGCGCGAGCTTTCGAAGGGCGAAATCACCCGCGTGGTGGAGGATTATCGCCATGCTGCCGAGAACGCGAAAAAGGCAGGCTTCGACGGCGTCCAGCTCCACGGGGCGAATGGCTATCTCGTCGACCAGTTCCTGCGCGACAGCACGAACCAGCGCGAAGACGAATATGGTGGCAGCCCCGAAAACCGGACACGTTTCCTGCGCGAAGTTCTGACTGCGCTGGCAGATGTCTGGGGCGCACAGCGCGTGGGCGTTCGTCTATCGCCCAATGGTGAAACGCAGGGATGCGACGACAGCGATCCAGCCGCCACTTTCGGCGCAGCCGCCAAGGTAATTGAGGAACTCGGCCTCGATCACCTCGAACTGCGCGAGCCGGGGCCCGAAGGGACCTTCGGATCGACTAATGTGCCCAAGCAGAGCCCGCTGATCCGCTCGATCTACTCGGGCAAGCTCATCCTCAACAGCGATTACACGCCCGAGCAGGCCGTGGCCGACATCGAGGCGGGACGTTGCGATGCGGTAAGCTGGGGCCGGGATTTCATATCGAACCCCGATCTTCCCGAACGCTTCCGCAATGGTGCCAAATTGCAGCCCAATGTGAACGTGCCGCAAAGCTGGTACCTGCCCGGACCCGAAGGCTACATCGATTATCCGACACTGGCCGAGACCGGTGAAACCGTCACGGTGTGATCCGGATCAGATATCCGACCCGGCCCCGACTCTCAGGAGTTAGCCGGGTCGGATTGTTCCTCTGCTTCTGAGTCCGGCGCTTCCGGCTCTACCTCGGGTGCAGGTTCATCCGTGGGAGGAGGCTCGGCAGCAGCCGATTCCTCAGTGGCTGCGGCAGCGGAAGTGTCATCGTCACCTTCCTGATTCTCGACCAATGGGGGCGATTGCGAACGCACGGTGTCGAGCGGCAACATGTCGTCGCTTATCGTCCCGCCAAGTACTTCACCGCGTGCATCGCGGGCGGCATCGTTCTGCTCGCCGGGAGCGGGATCGTCTCCACAGGCTGACAGAACCATGCACATGACGGCAAGGATAGACAATCGGATCATGGCAGCGAGCAGGCCTTTCCTTCGAGCGCGGCGAGGAAATCGCCTGCGCGGTTCTTCAATGCCTTATCGAAAGCCGATGGCGCAAGATCGAGACCGAGCTTCTCGAGGCTGGTGACGCCGAATTCTTCGATCCCACAGGGGACGATGCCGGCGAAATGCGAGAGATCCGGCGCGATATTTACCGAGAAACCGTGCATGGTGATCCAGCGCCGCACGCGCACGCCGATCGCACCGATCTTGGCCTCGCGCCCGTCGATATCACGGGTCCATATACCGATCCGGCCTTCACTGCGCCAGCATTCCACCCCCAGGTCACCCAGGGTAGCAATGACCCAGCCTTCGAGCGAATGCACAAAGCAACGCACGTCGCGTCCGCGCGCCTTCAGGTCCAACATCAGGTAACCGATCCTTTGGCCCGGACCGTGATAGGTATACCGGCCACCCCGCCCTGCATCGACGACCTCGAAGCGCGGATCGAGCAATTCCGCGCCGTCGGCGCTGGTACCGGCAGTATAGACCGGGGGATGCTCGAGCAGCCAGATCTGTTCTTTGGCCTCACCATCGCTGATCGCCGCATTGCGCTCTTCCATCGTCGCAAGCGCTTCGCGATAGGGGATTTGCCCTTCTTCGGCACGCCATTCGATATTTTCGGGGAACGGGACGGACATCGGCGATTGCGTGGCGATTGTGTTCACGCTTATCAAGAGCCAATATCCGAGGGGAGCCACGATGAAATTCGATCTCGACACCGCCTGGAAAGATACAACGCGCCTTTTGCGCGACAATTTCAGCTTGCTGGCTGTCGTCGCCGGGGTGTTCTACTTCATCCCCTATGCTGCGGCTCTGCTCTGGATTCCGGGCCTTGCCGAGTTAACGATGGGCCAGTTCGATCCATCCTCTCCCGAAACGGAAGCCATGGCGAACGAAATGTTCGCCGGTTACTGGTGGGCCCTGGTGCTCTTGGGCATCGTACAGGGCATCGGTCTGCTTGCTATGCTCGCGCTGCTGAAGAGGAGAGCCAGCCCTACCGTTGGACAAGCCATCTCGGCCGGGGGCAAATCCGTTCTGTCATATATTGCGGCACAGTTGTTGCAGGCGGTCATCCTCGCCATCGTGATCTTCCTGCTTATCGGGCTTCCAGTAGCCAGCGGCCTGACGCCCCTTGCAATCATCGGAGGAATCGCAGGTCTCGTTGTCGTCGCCTACGTGCTGACCAAACTCTCGATTGCTGCGCCGATCATCGCAATCGACGGTCAGCTCAATCCGGTTGCTGCTCTTACCCGCTCATGGCAGCTGACCAAGGGCAACAGCGTGCGATTGTTCTTTTTCTATTTCCTGCTGCTGGTCGCCTACATTGTGATTTCGACCATCGTCTCGATGGTCTTCGCACTTCTCTTCGCTATGGGCGGGGCAGAGGTGCAAAGCTTTGGCCAGGCGATCAGCGCCAGTCTGATGAACGCCTTGCTGGCGTTGTTCTTTGCTGGCGTCTTGGCGGCGATACATACCCAGCTGACACGCCTTTACAGCACGTCAGCCGAGCGGAATACCGCAAGCGGGGACTAAGCCTCCGCTTCCTTCCAGCCCCAGAACAGCTGGCAGGGTAGCACGTTCAGCGGCTCAAATCCGCTGTCGATCCGGTCGAAATGACGTTCCATGAAATCTCTTGCCTTGGCGGAGAACTGGTAAACGAGAAAAGCCCCGCCGGGGCGGATTACGCGGTGGGTCGCCGCGGCGATGGCGGGCCCGACGCCGTCCGGAAGTGTGGAGAAAGGCAAGCCCGAAAGCACATAATCGGCACGCTCGTGCCCATGCGCCCTGACGATCTCCTCTACGTCCGCAGCCGATCCGTGAACCGCGCTGAAGCGACTGTCCCGGAAATGTTTCTTGAGATAGTCGATATAAAGCGGATTGGTATCGATAACGATCAGTTGTCCATCGCGCGGCAGCCGGTCGAGTACGGCCTGGCAGAAGGTACCGACACCCGGACCATACTCGACGAAGACCTTGCATTCGTCCCATTTGACCGGAGCGAGCATTTTACGAATGGTAAAGCGCGATGACGGAATGATCGAGCCGACCATTTTCGGTTCTTCGAGGAAGCCCTTGAAGAATACGCCCCATTGGCCGAACAGCCGCGATGCGCGATCTTTCAGAGTGCGTCGCTCGATCACACCGATACCCTGTTGTCCGCTCAAGTCATTTACCTTTTGCAACCCGGTGGAAGGTTGGCGGGTTTGGCAGGGAGCACGGAGCATTGCAAGCGCAGGACCACAGGCCTAGCGGAGAAATCTATGGCTGAAGCCGACGCCGATAATACCCTTAAGTCACCGCCGCCATCGCGGCCGAAAAGCATTTCGCGCGAGCGTATGACGCTGCTGTTCGCAGTGATGCTGACGACTGCGGCCGGGAATACCGCGATGCAATCGGTCATGCCGTCGATCGGGACAGCGCTGGAGATAGACGATGTCTGGATAAGCCTGGCCTACAGCTGGTCCGCTCTTTTGTGGGTGATCTGTGCACCACTCTGGGCAGAGCGCTCGGACCGGCGGGGTCGCAAAGCCATGATGGCGGTGGGATTGATCGGCTTTATCGCCTCGATGGCTTTGTGCGGCCTCGCCCTCTGGCTCGGATTGCTAGGGGTACTTGGCGGTACTGCAGCGCTCGTCGCTTTTGCAATCGCCCGCAGCCTCTACGGCGGCTTCGGCAGCGCCGCGCCGCCTGCGGTGCAGGCTTATGTCGCCAGCCGCACGCCACGCGCCGAGCGAACGCAGGCGCTTTCGCTGATTGCCTCGAGTTTCGGTCTCGGTACGGTGATCGGGCCCGCATTGGCACCTCTGATGGTTCTGCCCTTTGTAGGTCTGACCGGCCCCTTCATCATTTTCGCGCTGATCGGATTGCTCACGCTTACCGCGCTGCGACTGAGACTGCCAAACGACGAGCCGCAATTCGAGGCACGCGGCAGCACCTACGACGCGCCTTACACCAGTGGATCGACTTCCAGCGTCCGGTCCGACGAAGTGCCGCAGGAAGACGAAGACGAGGAAGATGTCGATCCGCACAGGCTGCGGTGGTTCGAGCCGCGCTTGCGACCCTGGGTCACAGTCGGCCTGCTTGGCGGGCACGCGCAGGCGATGGTTCTCGGGATTATCGGTTTTCTCGTGCTCGACAGGCTTGGCCTGCGCGCGACTCCCGCGCTGGGTGCCGGGCCGGTGGGACTGGTACTGATGTGCGGAGCCATCGCAACCCTGCTCGCACAATGGGGACTGATCCCCCGTTTGGACCTGGGGCCACGAGCGGCGACATTGTCAGGTATCGCCGTTGCAGCTACAGGCGTCGTATATCTGGGCGTTGCCGATGATCTCCATTCGATCGCGCTTGCCTATGCAATCGCCTCGCTGGGCTTTGGGCTGTTCCGCCCGGGCAGCACAGCAGGTACGTCTCTCGCCGTCACGCGATCCGAGCAGGGTAAGGCCTCGGGTATTACCGCTTCGGTCGCCGGAGCTAGTTTCATTTACGCCCCGGCGCTCGGCGTGTGGCTCTACGGTCATTCGGATTGGCTGGGGTTCGGATTGATCGCCGCCCTGTGTTCGGCCGTACTAATCTACGGGTGGAACGCGCTGCAGAAGGACAGCGCCCTCACCCGCAGCACCGGCTAGAGGATATCAAGGACCGTATCCTGTGGCCGACAAAGGCGAACCCCCTTGTCGGTTTCGACCAGCGGACGCTCGATCAGGATCGGATCGGCCACCATCGCTTCCAGCACTTCGTCGGCACTGGCATCGGGCAGGCCGCGCTCCACGGCGTCGGTGCCGCGAAGCCTGAGGCCTTCGTTAGAGCTGATGCCGGCATCCCGATAGAGTTGCGCGAGTTTCTCCTTACTCGGCGGGTTCTTGAGATATTCGATCACTTCCACCTCGACCTTGGAAAGATTCTCGAGGATGGCAAGCGTCTTGCGCGAAGTGCCGCATTTCGGGTTGTGCCAGATCGTGGCCTTCATCGTTCAGGTCTCCTTTGGAGCCTCGCTAATCGACCGTTGCGATGAGCGAAAGAACCACTTGCGATTTTTCTTTGCCGAGTTCCACAATCGGGCTTGCAAATGCGAATAACTCTCAATAGCAGGCTCGCGAGTTTTACCACTCATTCGCAAGAACGGAAGAATCCCATGAAGCCTTTTTCCCTCGCCGCCCTCCTGCTTTGCGGAACAGCCTTCGCAACGCCTGCCTCAGCCAACACCACGACAGAGACGCAGCCCGAACGGGACTATCTGCCGAGCGACATCATCGTGAAGGGTGAACGCGCAGATGAATACGGATTCGATGATGGATCGACGGCTACCAAGACCCCGACTCCCTTGATCGACGTACCGCAGTCGGTCGCTTTCATCACCGAAGACCAACTCGAAGATCAGGCGGTCCGCCAGCTGAACGACGCGCTACGCTATGTGCCAGGCATCAGCATGGAAACCGGGGAGGGACACCGTGACGAAGTGTTCATCCGCGGGCAGGAAACCACCGCCGATTTCTACATCGACGGGTTGCGCGACGACGCGCAATACTATCGGTCGCTCTACAACATCGAGCGCGTCGAGGTGCTCAAGGGAGCCAACGCGCTCATCTTCGGTCGCGGGGCCGGTGGCGGCGCGATCAACCGCGTGGCCAAGCGCGCTGAATGGACATCAGCCATCAGCGGGGAAGGGTCGGTCGACAGCTTCGGCGCCTTCGCTCTGCTGGCCGACATCAACCAGCCCCTTTCGGACGGCCTCGCACTGCGCCTCAACGCGACCTATGAGGAATTCGACAATGATCGCGATTTCTACGAAGGCCGTTTCATCGGCGTTTCGCCGACGCTGACCGCCGCTCTGGGACCGGATACGACTCTCGTTGCCAGCTATACCTATGACAATGACGAGAGGGTTACCGATCGCGGAGTGCCGTCGATCGATGGCGGTCCGCTGACCGGATTCGACAGCACCTTTTTCGGCGATTCCGACTTCAATCGCGCAGAAGCCGAAGTGCACATCGGCCGTGTACGGCTGGAGCATGATTTCAACCGCGGTCTGACCGCAAACGCGACGCTCCAATTCGCCGATTACGACAAGGCCTATGCCAATATCCTGCCGTCCGGAACCGATGGCGAAACAGTTTTCCTGGGCGGCTATCGCGACACGCAGCAGCGCACGAACTGGATCGGCCAGGCGAATTTCATCTGGGAAGCTGACCTGGGCTCCAGCCTGTCCTCGACCCTTCTGTTCGGCATGGAAGCAAGCCGTCAGGATTCGGCCAACCAGCGGGCAAACGTGTCCTTTACCCGCCCCGTCGATGCCACCGATCCGGATGCGTTGCAGCCAAACGAGACACCGCTGACCGACAACCTGTTCGTTCCGCCTTTCGTACTGGCTCCCACCTCCCGCTCGCGCGCCAGCGATCTGGAAACGCTTTCCTTCTATCTTCAGGAACAGCTGGAAATTGGCGAGTATGTGGAATTGGTTGCAGGCGTCCGCTGGGACCGCTTCGACCTCGACACCATCGATCTCATCGACGACGAACCCGCCGGCCGGGTGGACGAGAAATTCAGCCCTCGCCTGGGGTTGATCGTCAAGCCCACGCCCGACATCTCGCTCTATGCGTCCTATTCCGAAAGCTTCCTTCCGCAGGCAGGTGACCAGTTCTTCATTCTTTCGCAGGATGACGCCCGATTCGAACCCGAGAAGTTCACCAATTACGAACTGGGCGCGAAATGGGCCCCGCTGGACAAGGTGCTGGTGAGTGCCGCAATCTTCCGGCTCGAGCGTACGAATATCCAGGCGACCAACGAGTTCGACGAGGTGGTCCTTGCCGGCGAGAGCCGCGTCGAAGGGTTCGAGGTGAGCGCCGTGGGCGAGATCGCCGACTTCTGGAAGGCCAATCTCGGCTACACCTATCTCGACGGGGAATTGCTGAACGATAACGCTTTCGGCGATGCCGGACAGCGTCTCCAGCAGTTGCCCAAGCATTCGATCAGCGCGTGGAACCGCTTCGACGTGACCGACCAGATCGGCCTCGGCCTCGGCGTGATTCATCAGTCGGATCAGTTCGCCAGTTTCTCGAACAATGTCGTCCTCCCGAGCTACTGGCGCGTCGATGCAGCTGCTTATTACGCGGTCAGCGAGCGGTTGAGCCTCCAGCTCAACATCGAAAACCTGTTGGACGAAACCTATTACCCGAGCGCCCACGGCGACAATAACATCCAGCCCGCCGATCCGTTTAGCGCGCGGATCGGAGTGCGGTTCGAAATCTGACTGGATCTACCGGAAGAGCGACTTTCCTACACGTGCCTCGGCGCGATAGGAGGGAGGTCGCTCTTTCATATCGTCTGCCGAGCAATTTTTTCGATTTCGGGCCAACTTGTCGCCTTCGCTGCACCGGAACCTGATTTTCTCTTCTAATTCAGATGATTAAGAGAATCCTACGAAGGCGACACCGAGTCGTCTTTGTCGCCTTAGTCGCGCCGACGGTCCGGGCTTTCCTCCGGCGCAGTCAGAGCGGGTACTTCGTCCGTCGCATCCTCGGCGCTGATGCCCGGAGCAGGTGCGGCGCTGATCCTTTCCTGTCGCCGGGCAACTCTGCCCGCTCGCTGGATCGCACGTACGAGACGAGGATAGACGCCGCAGCGGCAGATATTGGGGATGGCGGCCTTGATTTCCTCTTCGCTTGC
This sequence comes from Qipengyuania sp. B-5, assembly GCF_056857815.1. Classification (NCBI taxonomy): domain Bacteria; kingdom Pseudomonadati; phylum Pseudomonadota; class Alphaproteobacteria; order Sphingomonadales; family Erythrobacteraceae; genus Qipengyuania; species Qipengyuania sp. B-5. Next base: position 131,953 of record NZ_JBSXNU010000051.1, read on the forward strand.
CGCAGGATTGCGGTCCACAAGTGCCGCAGCGGCCATCACGATCCCCGGCGTGCAGAAACCACACTGGATAGCCTGTTCCGCCACCATAGCCTGCTGCACAGGATGTGAGCGATCACCCGAGAGACCCTCGATTGTAGTAATGAACCGCCCCTCTGCCTCGGCTATCGTGACGAGACAGCTGCGTAACGCCTCGCCATCGATATGGACCATGCAGGATCCGCAATCGCCATTGCCGCAGCCGTACTTCGTTCCTGTGAGGTTGGCGGCATCGCGCAGCGCCCACAACAAGGGCGTTTCCGGGTCCATCAGGAATTCGACCGGGCGGTCGTTGACCGTCATGCGCGACATGGCGGCGCCTTTGCCTCAATTGCAGGAAAAGTCGAGAGGTCTCAGCTCTTCCAGCTGTCGTCGATCTTCGAGACGCGGCGCTTCCAGGCCTCGAAATCGAACAACCCTGCCCCGCCCTGCGTTTGCATGGTCGAGAGGTCGCGCTGGTGCACGTCGACCACTTCCTGCTTGACGATATTGGGTTCGCCCTGGCTCAGCGTTGCCACCTGGATTTCGCAGGCACGCTGCAAGGCCCACATCTTCACGAACATGCCTGGAATGGTTTTGTCCATCACCACCGGCCCGTGATTGCGCAGCATCAGGATGGAATGTTCGCCCAGGTTCTCGACAAGCCGATCGCCTTCCTCGGCACGGACAGTCACGCCTTCGAAATCGTGATAGCCGATCTGCCCCTGGAAATTGCAGGCATAGAAATTGGTCGGCAGCAACCCGTTCTTGTGGCTGCACACCGCCATGGTGGCGGTCGTGTGAACGTGGCAGATGGCCGTTGCCCGTTCACCCAGGTGCTTGTGGAAATGGGCGTGCTGGGTGAAGCCGGCCTTGTTGACCATATATTGCGACTGGCCGATATTGTTGCCTTCCACATCGATCTTCACGAGGTTCGAGGCGGTCACTTCGTCATACAGCAGGCCGAAGGGGTTGATGAGGAAGGTGTCCTTCTCTCCCGGCACGGCAACGGAGATATGGTTGTAGATGCTTTCGCCCCAGCCGAGATGATCGAAGATGCGGTAACATGCGGCGAGATCCTGCCGGACCTTCCATTCTTCTTCGCTGCATTCGAATTTCGGCTGCATCTGCGTGGCCATCGCATTCTCTCCTAAGTCTCTATTTGAAACCTCTATCGCATGGAGAGGGTAGCTGGAGCAAGATGCAGGAGGTCAAATCGGCGCTTCCAAATCGCGCCCCGCCCCGCTAGCGCCGCGAGCGATGAGCGAGACGGCCAAACTGATCCGCGGCAGCATACGCGGCCATCTCGTTACCCAGACCCTGCCGATGATCATCGGCGTGGCCGCGATCATGTCGGTCGGGCTGATCGATGCCTATTTCATCGGGCAATTGGGGGCGGCCGAACTCGCTGCAGTGAGTTTCATTTTCCCGATCACTATAGCGCTCTCCAGTCTCGGCGTCGGCGTGATGGTCGGCATCAACTCGGTCATTTCGCGTGCGCTCGGCGAAGGGGACGTCGACCGCGCAGAACGCCGCGCCAATTTTGGGGCGGTATTCGCGCTCGGCATTGGCATCGTGCTGGGACTGGTGCTTTTCGTCCTGCTTGGTCCCCTGTTTCGCTTGATGCAGGCGAGCGAGGCGCTGATGCCGCTGATCCTCGAATACATGCAACCATTCGCGCTGGGACTGCCGGTTCTATTGCTGCAGATGGGTCTTGGCGGCGTGCTGCGAGGCCAGGGCGAGGCGCGTTACGTCTCGATGATATCGATAACCTATGCGACAGTGAACTGGGTACTCGACCCGATCCTGATCACCGGCGCCTTCGGCTTCGAAGGTTACGGCGTAGCTGGCGCAGCCTATGCTTCGATCATCGGCTACGCAGTCGCGTGCCTTATTGCACTGGCCTTCATTGGCAGAACGCCTCTATCCATCAATCCCAAGCGAATTCGCGAGTGCGATTTCGGCGCATCTAGCCAGGCCATCCTGCGCGTGGCGGGACCGGCGGCTTTCTCCAACGCTATCAACCCCATCGGCCTCTCGGTGTTGACCGCCCTACTCGCGAGCCAGGGAGAAGCGGCCATTGCTGGCTTCGGTGCCGCTGGCCGGTTGCAAAGCTTCGCGGTCGTTCCCCTGCTCGGCCTATCGGGATCGATTGGTGCGATAATCGGCCAGAATTGGGGAGCAGGCCGCGCCGATCGTGCACGGCGCGCCATGTACTGGGCGGGTGTTTTCTGCCTCGCTTATGGAATGGCGATCGCCGTCATCCTGTACGCCCTCGGCGACTGGTTCGCGGATTTCTTCACCGATAATCCGCAAGTCATCGAAGAGTTCTCGCGCTATCTCGCCATATCCGTCTGGGGCTATGCCGGATTTGGGCTGCTCATCGTGGGGAATGGAGCCCTGAACGCGGTCGACCGTGCTTCTTTTGCCCTCGCCCAAAGCGCCGCACGGGTCTTCCTCGTCATGGTACCCTTTGCTTGGTTGCTCCGGGCTAACTGGGGTGCAGAAGCCATATATGCCGCCGAGCTGGTCGCAAATCTGGCGGGCGGCGCGCTTGCAGCCCTCGTAGTTTGGCGAGTGCTCGGGAGTGCGGCAGAAAAGTCCTCACCGCTTCCAACGAAACGTTAACCATCCTCCTGCATAGCGGGTCCCGACAAGAACTTGGGGGTCCACGACCAATGGATGAATTGCTGGCCGATTTCGTCGCGGAAACGCGCGAGATGCTCGAGCAAAGCGGCACCGAGCTGGTCGCATGGGAAGCCGATCCGTCGGACAAGAAGCGCATCGATACGATTTTCCGCTTCGTCCACACCGTCAAGGGTAACTGCGGTTTCTTCGATTTCCCTCGCCTCGAAAAGCTGAGCCATGCTGCCGAAGACGCCTTGGCCGAATGCCGCGCAGGCAGGCGTGAGCCGGACAGTTCGCTGGTCAACGCAGTACTTGCGATCATCGACCGCATTTCCGAAATGACTGACTCTATCGAAGCGGGCGAAGAGTTCTCGGAAGGCAATGACGATGTCCTGATTGCCGCGCTTAGCCCCAACTCCGAAATCGAAGTGCAGAGCGATCTCGAGATCGTAGAAGAGGCAGTCGTCGATCCAACTACGAAGGCCGATAGCGATAATTCAGCCAGCAAGTCTCCGCGCCAAGCTGTACAGCGTTCGATCCGCCTACCGGTCGACCTCCTCGACGAGGTTATGAAGGGCGTGTCGGATATGGTCCTTGCACGCAACGACCTCGCCCGGCGGTTGCGCGAAGCGGGTGAACAACCAACTATCGATGGTCCTTTCGAGCGCCTTTCGGCGATTCTGGCCGATGTGCGAACGTCAATTACCCGGATGCGCATGCAGCGGCTCGAACATCTCTTCTCGTCTCTTCCCCGTCTGGTCAGAGACCTGTCCAACGAGCTTGGCAAACAGGTCATGGTCGATTTCGAAGGTGGCGAGGTGGAGCTTGATCGGGAAATGATCGAGATGGTCCGCGATCCGCTGACCCACATCATTCGCAACGCCATCGATCACGGGATCGAAACTCCGGCCTCACGCCTCAAGACAGGCAAACGCGAAATCGGCACGCTCAAGTTCGCCGCGCGCCAGTCGGGCAACCAGATCAGTCTCGTCGTCACCGACGATGGTGGCGGGATCAATATCGAGAAAGTCACGGCAAAGGCCATCGCGAACGGTCTCTATTCCCATTCCGAGATCGACAAGATGTCGGACAAGCAGAAGCAGAACCTGATCTTCGAACCCGGCCTTTCGACTGCCGAACAGGTCAGCTCCGTCTCTGGCCGCGGTGTCGGCATGGATGTCGTGCGCTCCAACATCGAACGCGTCGGCGGCTCGATCGAGGTGTCCAGCAAGCTCGGTGAAGGTACGAGCTTCCACCTGCAACTGCCGCTGACGTTGTCGATTATCGCGGCTTTGACGGTGGGCTCTGGCGACCAGCGCTATGCAATTCCACGCAGTTATGTCGAAGAGATCGTCTTCGGCAATTCGAGCCACGTCGAATTCGCACAGGCTGGTGACCGCCGCTTGGTCACTTTCCGTGACAAGCGCGTGCCCTGCCTATCGCTCGGCGAAGTGCTGGGCATTGAAAATACTGCGAATTGCCGCTGGGAAGAAAAAACACTGGTCCTGGTGCGGCTTGCCAGCGACGATATTTTCGCCCTGGCGGTCGACCGCGTGTTCGACCACGAGGACGTGGTGGTAAAGCCTATCGCTCCGGCCATCATGGAAACCCGTCTCTATGCGGGAACAACTTTGCTGGACGACGGACGACCGATGATGCTCATCGATCTGCCCTCCATCGCTCAGATGCGCGGAATGGTCGGCGGCGTCCGCACGAAAGCGGTCGAAGCGGAGAAAGTCGAACGCCAGAAGAAGAGCAAAGCCGTGCCGGTCATGCTTTTCGCCGGTCTCGACGGACGCCACCGCGCGGTGCGTCTCGAACTCGTCCGACGGATCGACACGATATCGCGGGATGCGATCGACATCGAGGGCGAGCGTGCCCAGGCAGTCATCGATGGCGAGATCGTGACGCTGGCCGGCCACGACACCGGCCCCCTCCCCGACGGCCGCTGCCGCCTGCTGCGCCTTTCGGACGGTGAGCGCGAGCTGGTCTACATCGTGAAGGAAGTGCTCGACGCCGCGGATATAACGGACGATGTCGTTCCCAGTGAGGCCGACCGTTCGATCGAAGGCGTGACACTGGTCGGAGGCAAGCCGATTCCGCTGCTCGATGGCCACGCTGTATTTGCCCGCTACCGTGCGACCAGGAAAATCGAACACATTTTGACCTGCCGTATCCCCGGCGAAAGTGAATGGGCGCGCACGATCCTCGAGCCGCTGGTCGAAGCTGCCGGGTACAGGATCGCTACGGACGAGGACGATTGCGAGGCCGATCTCGCCATTGCCCTGGCCGAAGATGGCACTGACTTTCAGCAGGGCGCACGCGCGACTATCCGACTTCGTCCCGATCCGGAGGATGCAGGGGACGATACCATTTACCGCTACGACCGAGACGGCCTGCTGGCCGCGCTCAAACGTATCCGGACCGGGAGGGCGGCATGAACGAATTGCTACTCATGTGCACCATCGCCGGTCGCCGAGCGGCGATTCCTGCGATCGAAGTCCAGTCAGTGATCGAGGTCGAGGCCATTACTCCCATTCCGGGCACGGCCGACTTTATTCTCGGCCTCACCGCCCTGCGGAGCCAGGCACTGACCGTCATCGACTGCGCCCTCGCGCTCGGTCTCGAAACGCCGTGTGCATCGCTCGATAATCGAGCTGCCGTGGTCGAGGTCGAGGGGCATCTTTACGCCCTGCTGGTCGAAGAAGCGCACGACGTGGGCGAAGCGCGCAGCGAGCCGGTCGCCGTTCCTGGCGGCTTCGGCGAAGGGTGGCAACGCGCCGCCCGCGGAATGGTCGAAACCGATGGCGGCCCAACGCTGCTCGTGGAGATTGCCAACCTCATTTGCGGACCAATGCGGGAAGCCGCTTAAGCGATTGGTTACCGCCTGCACCTATAAGGGGCAGGCTAGTATAAGGGATCACGAAGTATGAAGACCTGTCTAATCGTCGACGATTCGCGCGTCATCCGCAAGGTGTCGCGCCACATCCTCGAAACACTGGGCTTCTCGGTCGACGAAGCCGAAAATGGCCAGGAAGGCCTGAACAAGTGCCTCGATAACATGCCCGATGTGGTGCTGCTGGACTGGAACATGCCCGTGATGACCGGCATCGAATTCATCCACCAGCTGCGCAAGCATGATGGCGGCGACAAGCCCAAGGTGGTGTTCTGCACTACTGAGAACGACGTCGCGCACATCCGCGAAGCGATCAGCGCCGGCGCCGACGAATACGTCATGAAGCCATTCGACCACGAAACCCTGCAGATCAAGCTCCAGCTCGTCGGCATGGCCTGATCCGAAAGGGTTCGAGCCGTGGTCACCGCTCTCCGATCGACAGCAGCCATTAAAGCTGGCGAGAATTTCTCGCCCGCCACCGTTCGCGTAATGCTGGTGGACGATTCGCTTACCGTGCGAACCGTCTTCTCGCGCATGATAGAGCGGGAAAGCGACATGACGATCGTCGCCAGCGCAAGCACGGCGGAACGCGGCTTGCAGGAACTCGAAAACCATCGGGTGGACGTGATCCTGCTGGATCTCGAAATGCCGGGAATGGGCGGGATCGAGGCCTTGCCCAAGCTGCTGAAAGCTGCGCCGGGCACCAAGGTGCTGGTGATTTCGTCGCTCACGGCTGCGGGAGCGGAGCATACGGTTGAAGCACTGCGCATGGGTGCCGCCGACACTATGCTCAAACCGCTTCCGGGCGGCTTCAACGACGATTACCGCGAACAGCTGCTCGGCAAGATCCGCGCGCTAAAGGGTTTCGCGCCTTACGAACAACCAAAACGCGCAGAACCCCGTCCGGCCCAGCGCCGCGCTGGCAAGAAACCGCAGGTTCTCGCAATCGGGGCTTCGACGGGGGGCATCCATGCGCTCAACCTGTTCCTGCGACGAATTCCGAAGAATTTCGACCTTCCCATCCTCATCACGCAACATCTTCCCGCAAGCTTCATTCCGGTATTCGCCAAGCAGATGGAAATGGCCGCAGGCCGCGAGGCCGTCCTCGCCGACGAGGATGTCGAGATCACGCGCGGCCGGATCGTTATCGCACCGGGGCATGGCCACATGGTAATACGCCGCAAGGGCTCGCGTTACGTCACGGGGCTGGCTTACAATCAGGTCAAGAGCGGATGTACACCTTCCGTCGATCCGATGTTCGAGACCCTCGCAGAAGCCTATGAGGGAAAGGTGGCCGGTATCCTGTTGTCGGGCATGGGCCGCGACGGAACCGAAGGGGCGGACGCGATTATCAATGCCGGCGGCTCGATCTATACGCAGAGCGCCGACACCTGTGCCGTATGGGGTATGCCACGCGACATCACCGAACGCGGCCTCGCCACCGCGGTGGCCCCCCCTGCCGAGCTGGCGGACAATGTACTCGCCAGCGTCGGAGCCGATGCATGGCGCTAGAGGACGCATCTCACGACATCATCGCCGACCTCCTCAACGCTCGTACCGGACAAACCTTGTCCGAAAGCCGTCGCTGGAGGATCTCGTCGGCACTCTCAGGACTGTTTCGCGAGTTCGGGATCGAAAACGTCGATCAGCTCGCCTGCATGCTCGAGCGTCCAGGCGAACATCGCCTTGCCACCCGGGTGGTCGAAGCGCTGCTGAACAATGAAACCTATTTTTTTCGCGATCACGCGTATTTTTCGACTTTGGCGAATTTCGTCCTTCCCGAACTGGCTAAAAAGCGCGCCGAGACCAGGAAAATCTCCATCTGGTCGGCTGGCTGCTCGACCGGGCAGGAAGTCCTCAGCCTGGCAATGATCTTCTGCGAGCAACCGGGGCGCTGGGCGGACTGGACGATCGAAATCCTCGGCACAGATGTTTCGGGCAAGGCGATCGAACAGGCCCGCACCGGGACATACTCGCAGTTCGAGATCCAGCGCGGCATTTCGGTTGCGCAAATGCTCAATTTCTTTTCGGAAACCCCGCAGGGGTGGAAGGTCGCGGAAAAGATCCTGTCGATGACCCGCTTCGAACAGCGCAACATACTCGATTTTCCCCCTGCACCTGGACGCTTCGACCTCGTCATGTGCCGCAACTGCCTGCTCTATTTCGATCCGGATACTCGCCGCAACGCGTTCGAGCGGCTCGCTGGCGGCATTGCATCCGACGGGTTTCTCATGCTCGGCGCTGGCGAAACAGTGGTCGGCCAAACCGATCGGTTCGAGCCTGCGTCCTGTGGTTCGGCCATGTATGTGCTGAAGGCAGCAAGCGGGTCTCCGAATGCTTCCGGCAATCTATCCCCTCATAACGCGCTGGCCGGAGGAGGAACGTTTTCGTCCGGACACGGGCTCTGATGAAGCCTGGGCCGCAAGCAAGGTAAATATAGAGTTTACCGTTAATTAGCGAATGCGCGTTAGCGATTGGGAACATCGATCTGACCGCGCCATCGAAGGGAACTTGCGTGCGATCACATTCCGACAAGGCGCAGCAAAGCACGCGCATGATGATCTTCGCGCCGCTCGCATCGCTTGCTGGTATCGCGAGCGTCACGGCGGTGCTGGCCGTTTTAGGGCCGCAGCTAGGTGTCGGTTCGATCAATGCCATACTTGGTGGCGGCTTCATCGCCTTGATCGCCAGTATCGGCAGCTTCGCCGTCATGGGCGTCAGGCATTTGAGGAATCTCGAAAGGCTATCAAACAGCGATCCGTTGACACTGCTGCCCAATCGCCGCGCACTCCATCGCGACATTTCCGAGATCATGTCACCCGATCAAGAGGTCGCTCTGGCGATCGTCGATCTCGACGGTTTCAAGATCATCAACGATCACTACGGACACATTCTGGGCGACGCGACAATCAAGGAAATCGCTCGGATCATCCGCAACATCTGCGGTGAAGAGGCGGGCCTGTATCGTCTTGGGGGCGATGAATACGCCATCCTGATGAGCGGGGAACTGGCCGGCACCCTGCTGGAAGGGCATTGCCGCCGAACAATCGAGCGATTGGCAAAATCGATCAAGATAGACGATCGGCGCCTCACGCTTGGCGCCAGCATCGGTCTTGCCCGCAACGCTCCGGGGCAGCAATTGCCGTCATCCGAAATGCTGCGCCGCGCAGATGTCGCAATGTATGCCTCCAAGCGGGGCGGAAAAATGCGCTGCACATGGTTCAATGAAGCGTTCGATCGCAGCCGCGAACAGATAAAACAGCTGGACGACGAACTGCGACAGGCACTCGCAACGGGCCAGTTCATGATGCACTACCAGCCGCTGGTAGACAGCAGGACGCGCGAGATCGTTTCGGTAGAGAGCCTGTTGCGCTGGGAGCGTCCCGACGGCAAGGTTGTCGGCCCCAATACCTTCATTCCTGTCGCCGAAGAGTCCGGCCTGATCAATCCGATCGGCCTTTGGGTACTCCGGCAAGCATGCTGCGATGCGCTCGAATGGGAGGGTGTTACGCTGTCGGTCAATATCTCAGCGGCACAGCTCCGGAACCCCGAATTCCCGATCCAGCTCGGACATATCCTGGAAGAAACCGGCTTCGACCCTGGACGCCTCGAGCTCGAGATTACGGAAACCTGCCTCGTGCTCGACCCGGTGGTGGCCGAGCGCAGCCTCAATCTCATTCGCGGTTTCGGTGTCAGCGTCGCGCTCGACGATTTCGGTACTGGCTACGCTTCGATCGGCTTCCTGCGTCAGTTCCGCTTCCAGAAACTCAAGCTCGACCGCAGCCTTGTCGTGCAGGCATCCGAGGATGAGTCGAGCCGCGCCATGATGTTGTCCAGTATCACCATGGCGCAGGCCATGAAGATGTCGGTGACCGCCGAAGGGGTGGAGACGGTGGAACAAGCCGACATGGTGCGCGCGGCCGGTTGCGACCAGATTCAGGGCTGGCTCTACTTCAAGGCCATGCCGGCTTGTGAGATCAGGCAACATCTCGGGAAAAAGGTCGATGCGACCGCCGCCGCAGGTGATGGCGATAATAACCGGGAGGTCAGGGTAGCATGAACGCGATGACCGGCGACTTCGGCGCAGCCGAGACGGATAATGGAAAATATTACTCGGATGAAATCGCCGAGGATCGCGCCATTCTAGCCGATATCGGCAAAGGCGGCGAAGGAATTCGCGGCAAGTTCGCCGATTTGTCGATCGGGAGCAAACTCAGCCTGGTCGCCTTCGCCAATATCGGCGCAGTGGTCTTTATTCTGCTTTCTATCGTTGTCGGCGGCTGGACAGCCATCGAACTGCGGCAGGAACGCATGCAGATTTCGGAAATGCTGATCCTGTCTACCGAGCTCAAGTCCAACACCGACGAAGCCTTGCTGCATATGCAGCGGTTCGCGAATTCAGCCGATGGCTCCGCTCTGGCATCGGCCGGGTCCAGTCTCGAAGAAGCTCGCCGGGATCTCAATTCCCTGGAGCGCGGTGCGCGTCTCGTCGCCCCCGCACAATCCGAAACTATCGGGCAGCTGCGGGGTGCACTCGACAATCTCGTCGGAACCCTCGCACGGCAGCAGTCGGCCGTCGACGAGGCCAGTCGGAGGGCACTGGCCGAGGCCGCACTGGCGGAAGGGGAATCGTTCAGCACTCTGGTCAGGCAATTCAAAACCGATCTCTTTCGCAGCGGACAGGCCAGTGATGCCGCCGGTGAGAACACCATAATCTGGCTGTTCATGGCATTCGTCACCGTGGCGCTGATTGGCATCGTCGCAATCCTGCTTTCGACGCGCGTTATTGCGCGCGATATTGCCGGTACGGTGAGCGAATTGACGGACGCATCGGAACGTCTGGCAACAGGTGATAAGTCGATTCAGATCCCCGGTCTCGAACGGCGGGACGAATTGGGCGGCCTGGCCCGTTCGCTCCACGTATTCCTGCGTGCCGCCTTTCGCCTCGAAAAGATGTCGGCCGAAAAGGAAGCATTGCGCGCCGAGCGGGGACAGGATCTTCAGCGTCTCGCATTGCAGTTCGAAAGTACGGTGGGTGAGGTCGTCCACGGTGTCGCTGCAGCTTCGAGCCAGCTCAAGGATACCGCGTCTTCCATGGCTGCCGCAGCGGAGCAGGCGACCCACCAAAGCGGAGCAGTCACGAATGCCATGGAGCAGGCGTCTGGCGGTGTAACCGCGGCTGCCGCCGCATCGGACGAGTTCGCCATGTCGATCGGCGAAATCAGTCGCCAGGCGTCCCATTCGGCAGAACTCGCACGCAAGGCCTCGGACGATGCGGAAACCGCAGACGAAACAATCTCGGCCCTTGCTTCTTCGGCGGACCAGGTCGGGCAGATCGTTGAACTGATCCAGTCCATCGCCCAGCGCACCAACCTGCTCGCTCTAAACGCATCGATCGAGGCAGCGCGCGGCGGCGAAGCGGGGCGCGGTTTCGCCGTCGTGGCAAGCGAGGTGAAGGAACTCGCGGCCCAGACGAGTAGGGCGACCGAAGAAGTTGCAGATCAGATCCGTGCCATGCAGGATTCGACCGGCGCGAGCGTCACAGCACTTCGTTCGATCGGGGAACAGATCAAGCAGCTGGAAACAACTGCCATCTCGATCGCCAGCGCCGTCGATCAGCAGTCCGTCGCCGGCCAGGACCTGGCGCGCAATATCGACCTTGCCGCACGTTCGACCGACGAGGTTTCGACCAGTATCGTGCAGGTGCGTGAAGCCAGCATCGCGACAGGGGCGGCAGCCAGCCAGGTTCTTGGCTCCGCCACTTCGCTGGAATCGCAGGCAAGCGTGCTGCGCCGGCAAGTGGATGAATTTTTGCAGCATGTAAGGGCGGCCTGATCGGGGGACCGGTTTCAGGCGGTGACTTGAGAACGAATTGGGGAGTGGCTTGGGATGAATGCGCATAGCACCATGATCGGCGAGGAACTGCGGCGTGAGATTGCCGAAGTCGAAGGCGTGAAAGCGGCAACGACAACACGATACTCCGGCCTGACCGCCTGGCTCATGGATAAGCCGCTGAAAGCGAAAGCCCAGATTGCTTCGCTGCTCTCGCTCGGCGGACTTGTAATCGTCGCAGCTGCCGCATTGTTGGGGATTTCCTATCCCGAACAGGCGGCTGCAGCCCGTTGGGTAGTAATCGGTGTGACCGTAATAGGACTGGTCGGAGGCATCCTCAGCTTGCGCTTCATCATCGGCCACGTGATCGAACCGTTCCAGCATGTCGCCGGAGAAATGGGCCGTCTGGCCGGCGGATCACGCGATATCGATGTCGGCGATACCGAACGCACGGACGAAATAGGCGAGCTGTCCCGTTCACTAGAGGTGTTTGCCAAATCGGGCCACAAGCTCGACGAACTGTTCGCCGGTCGGAAAGCGGCGTCCGAACAGCGAAAACAGGAGCTGATCCGCCTTGCCGACAATTTTGAAAAAAGTGTCGGGGATGTCGTAGGCGGCGTGGCCGCGGCATCGAGCCAGCTCAATTCGGCCGCAGGATCGATGGCCAGCACCGCAGAGCATGCTGCAGGGCAGGCAAGCCAGGTTAGCGGTGCGATGGAGCAGGCCTCTGGCGGTGTCACTGCTGCTGCTGCTGCGTCGGATGAATTCGCCATGTCGATCGGCGAAATCAGTCGCCAGGCCGCCAATTCCGCCGAACTCGCCCGCAAGGCATCGCTCGACGCGGAAGGAGCCGATGAAACGATCGGCGCGCTCGCCGCCTCGGCGGATCAGGTCGGTCAGATCGTTGAGCTGATCCAGTCCATAGCCCAGCGCACCAACCTGCTCGCCCTCAATGCCAGCATCGAGGCAGCGCGCGGAGGGGAGGCTGGCCGCGGGTTCGCCGTGGTGGCGAGCGAGGTAAAGGAGCTGGCCGCTCAGACCAGCCGGGCGACCGAAGAAGTGTCCGAACAGATCCAGGCAATGCAAGCCTCGACAGGCGCCAGTGTCAGCGCGCTGCGCTCTATCGGCGACCAGATCAAACAACTCGAGACGACCGCCATCTCGATCGCCAGCGCGGTCGACCAGCAATCGGTGGCCGGTCAGGATCTCGCGCGCAGCATCGACCGTGCAGCGCAGGGCACTGACGAAGTCGCCAGCCATCTCGAAAGCATGCGGAACACCAGCATGGCGGCCGGAGCCACTGCAAGCCAGGTTCTGGCTTCGTCGAGCGATCTTGAGACGCAAGCCGCGACCTTGCGTGACAAGGTCGACGAATTCCTGTTCCACATACGCGCGGCCTGATCGTTCACCGCATCATATGAAGAAGGGCGGCCCGGCAAAGGCTGGTGCCGCCCTTTCTCGTCATTCCCACCAATACGGCAGGCGGCGCTCGTTGCCGGTCTCGACCTCGTTCATCGTCCGCGCATCATAGAGACGTCCGCCCAGCATGACCTGGGCGATATCGTCGGAATTGCGTATGTCCTGTGTCGGATCGGCGGTAAGGATCAGGAGGTCGGCCAGCTTGCCGACTTCGAGACTGCCAATATCGCGCTCCATCCCGAGCGATTTGGCCGGTTCGATGGTCCCGGCACGCAGCGCCTCGACAGGCGACATTCCTCCTCGCACGAAGCTCCACAATTCCCAATGCGCCGCGATGCCAGCTTGCTGCCCATGCGCACCGATGCTGACCTTGACGCCGCGTTCTGCGAGCTTCTTCGCCTCGCGTGCGGCATTATCGTCGACGAATGCCCATTCCGGTGCGGTGATGCGCCGCCCCGTTTCCGCAAGCAGCATCTTGGGCGGCGTGTGGACCAGCAAGGGATTGTCGAACACGTCAGTGGCCTGACGCCAGTAAGGATCGCCCGCCAGACCGCCATAGGTCACCGCCAGCGTGGGCGTGTAGTTGGTGTCCGATCCGGCAAACATCTGCAACAAATCTTCATACATGACATCGACCGGGATATTGTGCTCCAGGGTCGAATTGCCGTCTGCGATCAGGTTGACGTCCATACCGAAGAGCGAGCCGCCCTCCGCCACCACCAGCATGTTTTCGGCACGCGCGGCGGCCACCACCTGCTGACGCTGTTCGCGGCGCGGCTGGTTGTAGTTCTTCACGCTGATGCCGCCCTGCGCCTTGATCCGGCGGACATGGGCCAGGGCATCCTCGTAACTGTCGATCCGGGCATAGACGCTAGGTGCCTTGGCCCCATAGATGATCTCGCCCGTCGAGAAGATGCGCGGCGCCAGCAAGCTGCCTGCTTGCTGGCGTTCGGCCGCCGCAAAGATCATGCTGGCCGAAGAGGATGGATCGTGCAGAGTCGTCGTCCCCAGGGCGAGGTTCTGCACCAGCGACCAGTTCTGTTGCGGGATAAGATCGCCTACGCCCTGTGCGCCGTGCGCATGCGCATCGACGAGACCCGGCACGATCGTCCGCCCGGCAGCATCGACCACAGTCGCGCCTGTAGGAACGGCAACGCTGGATGCCGGACCGATTGCGGCGATCCGATCACCTTCGATCAGGATCGTGCCGTTTTCGATCGTGCCCGCCCCGTCACCGGCCATGGTGTGGATACGGGCACCCGTAATCGCGACGGTTCCGCTCGCCTTGTCGGCGCGGATGGTCCGGGCGAGCGAGGTTCCGCTGTCCGGCGGAGTGAACCCGGGCGCTTCTGCCGCTTGCGGTGCACTCGGCGTAAGAGCCATGGTGCTGGCACGGTAGAGCACCGGCCCCATCGACCAGTGCAGGGTCGAACCGTTTTCGGTCCAGCCGATATAGTCGGCCCCGCCCTTGCTGACCTTGGTCACCGGAAGCGAACTTGCCTTTTCTCCTACGGTGACGGTCTGGCCGCCGGGGAGCAGCGGCATAGCGAAGACTTCGTAGTTCTGGCGGAAGGCAACGTAATCACCGCGTGGGCTGACCTTGAAATCATTGGCCAGATCGCCCTGCACGTGGACGCGGCGCGCTTCGCCATTGGTGTCGCTAGAGATAAGCTGCAGATTGCCGCCTTCGCGCGCGAGCATGAAGATGCGCTTATTATCGGCACCATATTGCGGCGTGGAGGTATCGCGCGCGATGAGGCGCGGCGTGCCCCCGGCGGCGGAAACCGCGTAAACGCCTTCATTCTCCGAATAAGTGGGCGAGGTCAGATATCCGCCGCCGCGCTTCTCGAACACGATGGTCTCACCATCGGGCGAGAATTGCGGAACCGCATAATGGCCCTGTTGGCGGGTCACCACCCGCTCTCCGCGACCGCGCGCATCGACCGTGACGATGTTGCCGAGACCCTCGTCGGTCCAGCGCACAAATGCAATCCGCTGCCCGTCGCGCGACCAGGCAGGCCACAGTTCCAGACTATCGCCGCCGCCCGCGATAAGCTGGCGGGGCGCCGCATCGCTGCCCACCGGTTTCACATAAAGCTTGCCGAGGCTTTCGAAGACCACGGTGCGCCCGTCGGGCGAAACGCTGGCAAACCGCGGAATCTTGGCAGTGAAGCTTTCCGGTGCGACATCGATGACCGGGTGCGGTGCTTCCGCGACCATGCGGGTATCGGAGATGGAGAACGGAATAACGCTGTCACTCGATCCATCGGCGGCAACACGGCGCAGCTTGCCGCCCGCCCAGACCACCATGCTCTCGCTATCGGGCATCCAGTCCATGATCGGATAGACCCCATAGACGGCCCAGGTCTCCTGCAGATCGAGATCGAGCGCGCCGTAGATCATGCGCTCTTCGCCCGTCGAGAGGTCCTTCACCCACAACTGCGACTGGTCCTTGTCGCGGCGCACGAAGGCGAGGCTTTGGCCGTCGGGCGAAGGCGTGGGGCGGACCGCGCCGCCATAGCCGCCGACCGCAGTCGTCACTTCGCCGGTATCGATATCGTAGCGTTCGATGTTGAAGATGCCCTGGGTCGAATCCTGAGCATATTCGAAGATCGGGCCAGAGGTGACGTTACGGGTGTAGTAGATCGCATTGCCATCGGGCGCGTAGATTGGTTCGCCCAACTCCTTCTGTAATGCCTCGCTGGCGCGCTTGACCAGCTGGACTCCTCCGCCGCCGGAAACGTGGTAGAGCCAGATTTCGCCGGTCCCGGCGCTACGCTGTGTGGTGAAATGCTTCTTGGCGACGATATAGCGCCCGTCGGGCGACCAGCTGGGCTGGTTGAGCAGGCGGAAATCTTCCTTCGTGACCTGCTGCTTGTTCGAACCGTCGCTATTCATCAGCCAGATGTTGTCCCCACCTGCACGGTCGGAAATGAAGGCGATACGGCTGCCGTCGGGCGAAAACCGCGGCTGGATTTCCCAGGCGAGACCCTCTGCAATCCGGGTCGGCGTGCCGCCGGAAACCGGCATGGTGTAGATGTCGCCAAGCAAGGAGAAGGCGAGCGTGCGGCCATCGGGCGACA
The DNA here is from genome assembly GCF_056857815.1 of Qipengyuania sp. B-5. Lineage (NCBI taxonomy): Bacteria > Pseudomonadati > Pseudomonadota > Alphaproteobacteria > Sphingomonadales > Erythrobacteraceae > Qipengyuania > Qipengyuania sp. B-5. Next base: position 147,826 of record NZ_JBSXNU010000051.1, read on the forward strand.
CGTCGACATCCATCCACGTCCCTTCGTCGGTATTGATAGCCACTTCGCGTAAACTCGCGCCGCGCGGCGCAGTGACGTCCCAGCCCTCTTCCTTCTCTCCTTCGCCGGGGATCGGAACGGTAGCGGGTGCCGCATCGACGGCCTCCCCGCTGCCTTCAGGGGGCAGCTCGTCCTGCGAGGCATCGACTTCCTGCTCTTCGACCGGATTGGGGCTCGGCTGGGGTTCTTCGCTCTGGGCGTGGACGGAACCTGCACAGAGCACGAGTGCGAGGGCGGAAGCGATGCTGGTCTTCATGATCTGGGTCTCTCCCCTTGAGATAGGCGGGGAGGCTTAGACGGTGCGAAGCGACCTTGGCAAACCGCCAATCGACAAGCTGCGTTATTTGACGCTCGAACGTTCGACCAGGCGAACCGGAACACGCCGCTCGGCACGCTCTCCATCGCCCGCCAGCGCAGTTTCGACCAGCATTCGGCCCGCTTCTGCGAAGTCCGGCTCTACGGTCGTGAGCGGCGGATTGCTGAATTCGCCCGAACCCAGCCCGTCGAAGCCGACCACGCCGACCTGCCCCGGCACCGCAAGACCGCGTGAAGCAAGCTCTTCGAGTGCGCCCAAAGCCATGGCGTCGCAGGCAAAGAATAGACCGTCGAAGGTTTCGCCGTCATCGCATAGCTGGCTGATCGCGATCCGTCCCTGGGAAACACGATCTTCGCCCGACGAAACGATCGGTTCCCGCGTGGCGAGACCGGCCTTTTCCATCGCGTAGCGATAGCCCTCGTAACGCTCGCGGAATTGCTTCTGCGAAGAATTGGGATCGCCCACGAAAACGATATTGCTCGCGCCGCCCGCAACCAGTCGCTCCACCGCCAGCCGTCCGCCATCGGCATTATCGGAGCGGACCCATACGGCATCGTCGAACGGAGAACCCCAGAACGCGATGGAGTCGCTGGCGGCTGCCACCTCGCGAAAGTAATTCCAGGCCGGTTCGTTCGTAGCCGTACCGATCACCACCACGCCGTCCGCCTGCCTGCGTCCGACATAATGACCGAAGAGTTCGTCTTCCCTCGCCTGGAACGATACCAGGGCTTCATAGCCCCGTTCGGCGGCGGCGGCGCAGGTGCTGCCGAGCAGGCTGTAATAGAACGGATTGATGGCGGCCGGCCCCTGGCCATCGCGTCCGATCACGACGATGGCGATAGTGCCCGTTTCGCCTTTCCGCAGGCCAGCAGCTCTGGTGTTCACATGATAGCCAAGCTCCGCCGCAGCCTGTTCGACGCGGCGGCGGGTGGATTCGGTGATGGTTTCCGAACCCGACAGCGCGCGGCTGACGGTCGACTGGCTGACCCCGGCGCGCTCCGCAACGTCAATCGACGTAACCCGATGCGGGCGACCGTTCCCAACTTTCGTCATGGTATCTCCTCAAGCCCGACCGAGCCCTAGCCCAGAGAATTGGCGAAAGCGAGTGCCCGGATGACGTCGCCAGAAGCACAGATAGGTTGCACGGCGCAACTTACGCTTCCCCTCCACGCTCGCATTTAGTAACGTCACCTTATGGGAGAGAGACCAGCAAGCAATCGCGCGACCGATTTCGACGTGCTTATCGTCGGCGCAGGCATATCCGGCATCGGCATGGCCGCACATATGCGGGAGAAGATTCCGGATCACAGCTTCGCCATTGTGGAGCGGCGCGAGAATCTCGGTGGGACCTGGGATCTCTTCCGCTATCCCGGCGTGCGATCGGACAGCGACATGCACACACTCGGTTTCGAATTCGAGCCGTGGAAGCATGAAAAATCGATAGCCGATGCGCCTGCGATCCTCGAATATCTGGACCGGATCGTGGACGAGCGCGACATTCGCCGCCACATCCGCTTCGGGCACAAGGTGATTTCTGCTGACTGGCAAGGCGCGGATGCCCGCTGGCATGTCACGCTCGAAACATCGGACGGCGAGCGCAAGATGCTCACCGCCAACTGGCTCTATCTCGGATCGGGCTATTACGATTACGACGAACCTTATGATCCCGGTTTCGATTTCGGCGATTTCACCGGGCAGGTGATACACCCCCAATTCTGGCCCGAGGATCTCGATTACGCAGGCAAGAACGTGGTCGTGATCGGCTCGGGCGCGACCGCGGTGACCATTGTTCCTTCGGTGGCCCGGCAGGCGGCCAAGGTTACCATGCTCCAGCGCACGCCGACATGGATGTTCTCGCGCCCGGCCAAGGACGGTTTTGCGAATTTCCTGCGCAAGATCTTGCCCGAAAAGACGGCTTACAAGATTACGCGCTGGAAAAACATCAAGCTGCAGGACGTCGGTTTCAAGCGCGCGCGAACCAAACCGCAAAAGGTCGGCGAATTCCTGCACAAGAAGATCAGGAAGATCATGGGGGAGGATTTCGATCTCGCTCCCTTCACACCGCCTTACAATCCCTGGGACCAGCGCCTTTGCCTGGTACCCGACGACGATCTTTTCGAAGCGATCAAGAGCGGCAAGGCCGATGTCGTCACCGGCCGGATCAAAGCCTTCGAGAAGGGCGGCGTCCGGCTCGAGGATGGAAGTTTCCTCCCCGCCGACATCGTGGTGACCGCCACCGGTCTCAAGCTGGCCGTGGCCGGCAAAATCGCGCTGACCGTCGAGGGCGAACCGGTCGATCTGGCCCAACGCTTCTACTACAAAGGCTGCATGTTCTCGAACCTGCCGAACCTTGCCGTTGTGTTCGGCTATCTCAATGCCAGCTGGACACTGCGGGCCGATATCAATTCGGACTATATCTGCCGGGTACTTTCCGAAATGAAAGCAAGCGGCAACGACATCGCCGTTCCCGTCCTGCCCGATACACATGATCTCGAAGAGGACGACATCTTCGATTTCTCCTCCGGCTATATCCAGCGTGCCAAGCACATCATGCCGAAGAATGCGGTGAACTACCCGTGGCGGCTGAACCAGGAATATGTGATCGACCGCAAGCGCATGCGCGCCGATCCGGTGGACGATGGAATCCTCTCTTTTCGGCGCAGGAGTGCGAACGCGCGCGAATTGCACGAAACGCTCGAAGCTGCGGAGTAGCTTTCGCAGACCAGCCGCAGTAGGTGGTCAGGCATGACTGATCGTATCTACACCGCCGGGCTGGTCGTGATCGGCGACGAGATCCTTTCGGGGCGCACTCACGACAAGAACATCGCGCAAATCGCCAGCTGGCTGCAGGTGCAGGGCATTCGCCTGTCCGAAGTGCGCGTGGTGCCCGATGTGATCGAGCGGATCGTCGAAGCTGTCGACGCGCTGCGCGAAGCGAACGACTACCTCTTCACAACGGGCGGGATCGGGCCCACGCATGACGACATTACCGTCGACGCCGTCGCGCAGGCCCTTGGCGTGCCGGTGATAATCCATCCCGAAGCGCGCGCTATTCTGGAAAAATATTATACTGACAAGGGCGGGCTCAACGAAGGCAGGCTGCGCATGGCGCGCACGCCCGAAGGTGCCGAACTGATCCCCAACCGCATGTCCGGTGCACCGGGTATCCGGATCGGCAATGTCTATCTCATGGCGGGTGTCCCGCACATCACTGCAGGCATGCTGGATGCCCTCACCGGTACGCTCGAAGGCGGTGCGCCGCTGATTGCCGAGACTGTCGGCGGGTTCATTCCCGAAAGCGAAGTATCGGGTTTGCTCCGCGAGGTCGAAAAGGCCCATGAGAACTGCCAGATCGGCAGCTACCCCTTCTTCCGCGAAGGCCGCGTCGGCTCGAACTTCGTCATCCGCTCCACCGACCGGGCCGACCTCGATGCTTGCATGGCGGAACTCTGCAAGGGACTGGAAGAAGCGGGCTTCGCCTATACCCCCGGGGGCATCTAAACCGACAAAAAGAAAGGGCCGGAGGTCTCCCCCCGGCCCTTTTCCCGTTTGCACTACCGCCTATCGGCCGCTTGAACGCGGAAGGCCCTCAAGCGGCGAAGCGATAGGGCAACAAATTACGCGCCTTCGACTTCGCCGAGGTCGACCTTGAGGCCGGGGCCCATCGAGCTGGTCAGCGTGACCTTGCGGACATACTTGCCCTTGGCACCGGCCGGCTTGGCCTTCACGATGGCTTCGGTCAGCGCCTTGAAGTTCTTCTTCAGGTCTTCATCCTTGAACGACAGCTTGCCGATGCCGCTATGGATGATGCCCTGCTTCTCGACGCGGAATTCGACCTGGCCGCCCTTGGCGTCCTTCACGGCCTGTTCCACGTTCGGCGTGACCGTGCCGAGCTTCGGGTTCGGCATCAGGCCCTTGGGGCCAAGCACCTTGCCGAGACGACCGACGACACCCATCATGTCCGGGGTCGCGATGACGCGGTCATAGTCGAGATTGCCGTTCTGCATGTCTTCCATGAGATCTTCGGCACCGACCTTGTCGGCTCCAGCGGCGAGCGCCTTTTCGGCATTGTCGCCCTTGGCGAACACTGCGACCCTGACTTCCTTGCCGGTGCCGCTCGGGAGCGAAACCATGCCGCGGACCATCTGGTCGGCGTGGCGCGGATCGACGCCGAGGTTCATGGCGACTTCGACGGTTTCATCGAACTTGGACTTATGCTCGCGCAGCGTGGCGAGAGCTTCATCCACCGTGTAAAGCTTCTCGCTGTCGAGCTTTGCGCGGACCTGCTGCTTCTTCGTCTGCTTTGCCATGTGCTTAGCCCTCCACCACTTCGAGGCCCATCGAACGCGCGGAGCCTTCGATGATCTTCATGGCCTGGTCGATATCGTTCGCATTGAGGTCGGCCATCTTGGCTTCGGCGATTTCCTTGATCGCGCTCTGTTTGATGGTCCCGGCCGAAACCTTGCCCGGCTCCTTCGAGCCCGACTTCAGCTTGGCAGCCTTCTTCAGGTAATACGATGCCGGCGGAGTCTTGGTGACGAAGGTGAACGAACGATCCGCATAGACGGTGATGACCGTCGGGATCGGTGCGTTCTTTTCGAGGTCCTGCGTCGCGGCGTTGAACGCCTTGCAGAATTCCATGATGTTCACGCCGCGCTGACCCAGCGCAGGGCCGATGGGCGGAGATGGATTTGCAGTGCCCGCGGGCACCTGCAGCTTGATATAGCCTTCGATCTTCTTGGCCATCACTGGCCTCCTTTCACACTGTCGGCTGCATCTTCCGATCCAGCCTCATGTTGAGCGGTCGAGCGGTCTGCAAGGCAGGCCTCCCGCGTGGATTTCCCGTCACTGTCGCTTGGGAAGGCGCGCACATAGCGATTCTGCCCGTAAATGCAAGCCATGAGAGAGGCCCCGAACACTGCCAGAGTTTCACAAAGATGCGCGGAAAACCCGCCATGCCTGCGTGATTGCAAAGCCGCCCGGTGATAGAGCGTTATTGCGCGGCGCGGCCATTTTCCGTCGGCATAGCGCGAGGAGGAGATGCGCGTCATGACCGAGCAGGCGATCGTTTCGACTGGCGAGACCGGACAATCAGTGTATCGCCAACCGGGATGGGGTGGCTTCGCGCTCCAGTTTATCAGCGTAATCATCGTCTATTTCGCTTGCGGCATTCCCGGTGTCGCAATCTGGGGCGAGACGTCGACGGGCGCGGCGGTTTCGGTCGCTTCCAGCATGGCCGGCGCGCTGCTTGTGGCCTGGTTGTGGCTCCGGCGCGAAGGCGCCGTTGCAATAGCCTGGAACTTGCGCGCTCCGGCAAGCTGGGCGCCCACTCTTGGCTGGGCGGTATTGGCGACGATCGCCATCATCGGCTGGTTCACGCTGGGCAGCATGCTGGTCGAAGCGATCGGGCTGAGCACGCCCGATGTGGAACAGGTGCTGAACTGGGTCACCCAGAGCCAGTTCCATTTCATCCTGTGGATTGTGCTTGTGGCACTTTTTGCGGCGGGACTTGGCGAGGAACTGCTCTGGCGCGGCTTTCTGATGGATCGTCTCGCCCGGCTCGGCGGCCTGCGCGGCCGCATGTGGCTGGTGATCCTGGTGCAAGCAGTCCTTTTCGGCCTGCCGCATTTCTACCAGGGGCTTGGCGGGGTAATCATAACCGGCGTGGTCGGCATCGGCTTCGGCTGGCTGCGCTATCGCTGCGGCGGGAACCTTTGGGCCTGCGTGCTGGCACACATGGCGGTCGACACGATCATGATGAGCCTGTCCTATGCCGACAAGCTGGGTTTCATACCCGGAGTAAGCAGCTAAAGCCTGATACTGCAGATACGAAAAAGGGGCGCCCTCGGTTTCGAGCGGCGCCCCTTTTCGTAACTCTCGAGCGGTCTTACTTGACCAGTTCGACCTGTTCGAATTCCAGTTCGACCGGAGTCGCACGGCCGAAGATAGAGACCGACACCTTGACCTTCTGCTTGTCGAAATCGAGTTCCTCGACAAGGCCGTTGAAGCTGGCGAAGGGACCGTCGAGCACCTTGACCTGATCGCCGATTTCGTAATCGACCGAAACCTGCTTCTTGGGTGCCGACTTGGCTTCTTCCACGCCGCCGAAATAACGCGCGGCTTCCTTTTCGGAGATCGCCTGCGGCTTGTTGTTATTGCCGAGGAAGCCGGTAACCTTCGGCGTGTTCTTGACGAGGTGATACACGTCGTCGGTCATGTTCAGCTTGGCCAGTACGTAGCCGGGCATGAACTTGCGTTCGACCTGGACCTTCTTGCCTCGCTTCACTTCGGTCACGGTTTCGGTGGGGACCTGAACTTCTTCGACACCTTCGGAAAGGCCCAGACGCTCGGCCTCGGCGATGATCGAATCGCGGACCTTGTTTTCGAAGCCGGAGTAGGCGTGGATGATGTACCAGCGTGCCATGTGTTCTCGTTACCCTTGCGAAAGATCAGGCCAGCGTCAGCAGCCAGCGCACCACGGCGCCGAACAGCGAATCGACGCCGAGGAAGAAGAGCGAGAGAATGATCATCATGATGAAGACGAAAATCGAGATGCGGACGGTTTCCGGCCAGGTCGGCCACACCACCTTGCGACCTTCGGTCTGAACCTGCCGGATGAATTCGGCGGGCGAGGTCTTGCTGCCCTTGGCGACCTTCGGTGTCTTATCGGCTTTGTCGGCCATGATCTCTAGCGCTCTCTCGCGTTGAATTTCTGTGTCGCTTCCGGGATGGGGGTTTCGCCGCCCCGATACAAGGTCGGGAGGGGCTTTTCCTTCATCGATGTCGGAAGACGCGGACGCACTTAGGCCGCGCGAAACAAAAACGCAAGCCGTGGAGGGCCGCGCAGTTCCGGCTTTTCAAGCGGCTCCCGCATGGCTAGCCTGCACGCTTCACCGAATATCGGGACGCATGAGGGGAATACCAGAATGGCAAATGCCACACCGCCGAGTTTCGGCGAAAGGATGATCGAACCGGTCACCAATATTTCCGATTTTATCTGGGGCGGTACCTGGGACGGCGTTGCCGTGATCCCTTTCCCCCCGCTGGCTTTGATCCTGCTGGGCGTGGGCCTGTGGATCATGATCGGCCTGCGCTTCTATCCGATCGTCAAGCTGGGCAGCGCCTTCGCCGGACTGTTCCGCGGCCGCAAGAGTGCGGGCGCGGGTGAAATTTCGCCTTTCGCCGCGCTGTCGACCGCGCTTTCCGGCCAGGTGGGGACGGGCAATCTGGCCGGTGTCGCCACCGCCATCGCACTCGGCGGCCCGGGTGCAATATTCTGGATGTGGGTGACCGCCCTGTTCGGCATGGCTCTGGGCTTCGCCGAAGGTTCGCTGGCCATTCGCTATCGCGAGAAGACCAGTGACGGCGTCTATCGCGGCGGCCCGATGAGCTACATCATGATGGGCCTGGGTCCGAAATACACCTGGCTTGCCATCCTGTTCTGTCTCGGCACGCTGTTCAGCGCGCTGGTGACCGGCAATTCGATCCAGGCGAACGAGGTCGCCAGCGGGCTCAACGAGTTGTTCGGTTTCGAGCGTTGGCTGGGCGGACTCATCGTGGCGATCGCGGTGTTCATCGTCATCATCGGTGGCATCAAGTCGATCGGCCGTGTGGCGGAAAGCATCGTGCCATTCATGGCCGCAGCCTATATCGTTATGGCCATTATCGCCCTGATCCTGAACTTCGGCGACTTGCCCGAGACCTTCGGGCGCATTTTCGACGGGGCCTTCAATGTCCAGAGCGCAAGCGGCGGTTTCGCCGGTGCTGCCATCATCCTGGCGATCCGTGCGGGTGTGGCACGCGGTCTGTTCTCCAACGAAAGCGGCCAGGGTTCGACCCCGATCGCCCATGCCGTGGCGCAGACCAACGATCCCGAACAGCAAGGCCGCATGGCGATGCTCGGCACGTTCATCGATACGATCGTGATCTGCACCATGACGGCTCTCGTCATCCTGACGGTTCAGGGCGACTTCACCTATCAGGGGCAGGCGGTCGACCATGTATGGCAGTCTGATCTCGGGACGACTGCCGCATCCGGCTTCGTGACCACGAGCGGTGCCTTTGCCGCGGCTTTCCCCTTCGAGATCGGGAGCATCCCGCTGGGAACACTGATCGCCAGTGTCGCGCTTATCCTGTTCGTCTTCACCACGCTCCTGACCTGGAGCTATTACGGCGAACGCGCGATCACCTTCCTTTACGACCGGGTGCCGGGTTCGACCCGCGGCGGCGAAAAGAAGCTGCACATCGCCTGGCGCGTCATCTGGTGCATCGCGATCTTCATCGGAGCGACGCAGCCGAGCCAGCTGGTCTGGCGCCTTGGAGATATCTCGAATGCCGCCATGGCCCTGCCGAACCTGCTGGCGCTGGCACTGCTGAGCGGCGTGGTCTTCAAGTTGGCCCGGGGCGACCGCACAGCCGGCCCGACGCACACGGCCGAAACGCCGGAGGAACCGGAAGAATATTGATCCTTCCGCTCCTGCTGGAGACGCAAAAAAGGGGCCGGGAGATCGCTCTCCCGGCCCCTTTCTTTCAATACTGAGCCTTTATCAGCGAGCGCCGAACAGACGGGCGAAAAAGCCCGGCTCTTCCATCGGCAGGATCTTCCCATGTTGCTGATAGCGAAGACTGGCGTCGCTATAGGCCTTGGGCTTCACCCACCGATCGGGGCTGCTGCTGCGATAGGACAAGCTCGACATGGTTTACTCCTCCATGAAATCTTTTCCCTGCGTCCGCCTCTCAAACTGCCGGGCCTGGAGGCGGGTTCCCGCTCAACTCCCCGAATGACCCGGAATCTGTGACTAATTGGCAACTTGACCGTCTGATCGCTCTGGACGCCAACCGGTCAACTTCCGCCGCTGGCAATCCAGTTATCGATTTTCGCTTCCAGCACCGGCAGGGGCAGCGCGCCGGTGTTCAGCACCTGTGCGTGAAATTCGCGAATGTCGAAATTGTCGCCAAGCCGCTCTTCCGCACGCTGGCGCAATTCCTGGATCTTCAGTGCTCCGACCTTATAGGCGAGCGCCTGCGAAGGGATGGCGATGTAACGCTCGACCTCGGCCACCACTTCCGTCTCGGTCATCCCGCTGTTTTCCAGCATGAAGTCGATCGCCTGCTGGCGGGTCCAGCCCTTGGAATGCAGGCCGGTATCGACCACCAGGCGCATGGCGCGGAGCTGTTCGTCCTGCAGCGTCCCGTACCGGTTCCACGGGTCTTCGAAGAAGCCCATCTCGTACCCCAGCGTCTCGGCATAGAGCGCCCAGCCTTCGATATAGGCGGTCTTGCCGCCGAAGCGCATGAAGCTGGGCAGGTCCTCGTTCTCCTGCGCAAGGCTGATCTGGAAATGGTGCCCTGGCGCCCCTTCGTGGAGGTAGAGCGTGACATTGCCGGTCGTGAGGCGGCTCGGCAGGTCATAGGCGTTGAAATAGAACGTGCCGGGACGCTCGCCATCGGGCGAACCGGATTGATAGGATCCCCCCGCCTCGAACTTCTCGCGATATTCCTCGTACGGCTTGATCAGCAGCGGAGTCTCGGGAACGAGCGAGAAATATTCGCCGATCTTCGCATCGACCTCCTTGCCGATATCGTAATAGGCCTGCGTCAGCGCTTCGCGGCTCTCCGGCTTGAATTGCGGATCGGTGCGGACATGATCGAAGAACTCGTTGAGCGTCCCTTCGAAGCCGACTTCGGCCTTGATCTGCTCCATACCCTCCTTGATCCGGGTCACTTCGCCGAGTCCGAGATTGTGGAGGTAATCGGCGGTCAGCGGCAGCGTGGTCGTGCTCTCGATAAGCTGGCGATAGAGCATCGGACCGCCCTTCATCTGGCCCAGCCCCACGCTGTCGCGCGCGGCAGCATAATACTCGTCACGCAGGAAATCGCGCATCCGGGCGTGTACGGCATAAATATCGGCGATCGCGACGCGGTATTCCTCGGTCAGGCGCGCCTTGTCCGCGGCGTTGAAATCGTCCGGAAAGTTGGTGACCGGCATCCAGAAGGGCGATTCCTCGATATCCATGGCCAGCTGCGTATCGAGCTGGCTGATGACATTGCCGATGGTCAGCTTGGTCTCCAGCACGCCGGTCTTCATACCTTCGCGGAACTTGGCGATCGCGCGGTCGGACAGCTCCACATATTCTTCGTGGCGCTTCAGGTTGTTTTCGTAATCCTCGATAGTTTCGAACGGTGCCGCGCTCTGCCCGCTGGCGAAACTGGGATAGAAGGTGTGGAAGCCGGAGAAATGGTTCACCGGCCGCACCTCGGTGACTGCGAGAATTTCGGGCGTCAGGCCCTTCAGCGTTTCTTCCTGATCATACTCGAAGACATCATAGGCCAGCTGGTCGGTAGGAGAGAGCGCAGCGCGGTCGATTTCCGCGAGCTTGGCGAGATTGAGCTGCGCATCGGCGCGGCTGGCGTCGTTATATTCGTCGGTCAGGAAGTCGCCCAGCCTGTCCGCATAGCGCATGTCACCGCGGAACAGCGCGCTTATGGGGTTCAGCTTAAGGCTGCGTTCGTCCGCCTCGGCAAACAGGGCGAAGAGCTTTTCGTGCTCCGCCGCTTCGCCCGCGTCGGCGAGTTCCATCGTGCCGGAGAGTTCGTTCTCGCCAGTCTGAGAGACCGAAACGGTTTCGCCCGGCGTGGTTGCACAGGCCGCAAGCGACAATGCGGATGCGCCAGCCAGCGCGATATTCACAAGTTTCATTCAAGTACCCCACTTGGACATTGTTTTGAGCAAGCTGATCAATATCCGGTGTAATTGAAATTGTCGCCCGACAGTAACGCCATGCCGTCCGACAAACAGCGATTCCTGATTGTTGGAAATCAAGATTCTGGCAGTAATTACACGTTCGCTGCCGTCCGCGGGTCAAATACTGGACCCGGTTCTGATGTCGACGTAGGGTGCCGGAGTCCAGGCATTATTGCGAGGGATTCCAATGCGACAACCTCTTCTCCCGGCTCTTTTGGGAATTTGGCTTTCGGCTTCATTTCCGGTTGCAGCGCAGGAGATGTCGGACGAGCAGGATGCGGAAGGCCTGCCGGACCCTCCCATCGTCGTAATCGCCAATCCCAACGTTGCCGAACGGGTAGTGACTGCGGGTTCACGCCTTCCGCAGAAAAACATCTTCGCTAACAGCGGGATCGCCTCGAGTGTCGGCACGAGAGGTTTGGGCCCGCAATCCGGCATGTCGCCGCACAGCAGTGTGCGAGGTATTAAGAAAAAGGATTGCGTCTCCGAAGATCCCGCTTTGGGGAAAGTCGTCATATGCACGCTCGCTACCGGAGATGATCTATTAGCTGCGGGTGACATGGATGGCGCCCTCACGATGTATCGTAGCATTGCGTATTCATCCGAGAATTCCGCGCGTGAAAGGCATGTGGCGAGCGAGAAGCTTTATGCTGCTGCCCATCAATCCAGAGCTGTTGAGCTACGAGAGGAGGGATTGATCGCCCTCTTGGCCAATGGGGGCCTCAATCCCGGTGAGGCGCGCTCGGCCAGACGCACTCTCGTCGCGCTTGCTCTCTCCGAGAATGATAGGATCAAAGCGATCCGACGACTGGAAAACGTGGTAAAGCACGATCCCGACGACGCGGACAGCCTTGCGAACCTTGCAATTCTCCAACGGGCGGAGGGTATCGCAGGGTCAAGAGCGACGATGCAGCGCGCGATCGCCATTCGCAATTCTGCAGATCGATCGGTTCCGGCCAGCTGGAGCCGCTTTGCCGAAGCCGATTGAACGAGCTCCCCCGAGGCTCTCCCTCTTACATCATTCCGCCACGCGCCCGCGCACCATTACCCAGTCGACATCCTCCAGCACGGTTACATCGTCCAGCGGATTGCCTTCGACCGCTATAATGTCTGCCGAATAGCCCGGCGCGATGCGGCCGATCTCGGCTTCCATGTGCAGTACCTTGGCCGCCATGGTGGTGGCGCTTGCCAGTGCTTCCTGGGGGCTCATGCCCTGCCCGACCATCAGCGCGAATTCTTCCGCATTGCGACCATGCTCGAACACGCCCGCATCGGTGCCGAAGGCAATCGGCACATTCCAGCGATGGGCCTTGCCCATGAAGACCTGCGCGGTTTCGGCGACGGCGCGTATCTTTTCCTCGACCACGGGCGTGTAGATGCCCTTGCCCAGCCCCTCGGTCACGCCCTTGAACGCCATCAGCGTGGGGATCAGTATTGTACCGTTCTCGCGCATGGCCTTCGCTGCCGCCTCGTCGAGATAGGTTCCGTGTTCTATGGTGTCGATGCCTGCACGCGCAGCGGCTTCGATCCCGCGCGCGCCATGCGCATGGGCCATGACGTCGAGTCCCAGCGATTTCGCGGTCTCCACGATGCTCTCCATCTCGGGATCGCTGAAATGCGCCTCAAGCCCGCGGCCCTGCTGGCTGAGGACACCGCCCGTGGCGGTGATCTTGATCGTGTCCGCCCCGTTCTGGCTGGCGCGGCGAACCTTCTCCGCGCATTCGACCGCGCCGGTGCAGGTATAACCGCTCGAAAGCAACTCGTTCACTTCCGGCAGGAAGCCCGAGACGTCTCCATGCCCTCCGACGATCGCCAGTGGCGGACCAGCGGCGATGATACGCGGCCCCTGGATCAAGCCTTCCTCGGTCCCGCGCCGCAGAGAGAACGCCGTGTGCTGCGAACTGCCTGCTTCGCGCACCGTGGTGAAACCGGCCTTGAGCGTCCTTTCCGCATTCTTGGCCCCGACGACCACACCCCACTCGTCAGGTTCGACCGCGCCGCGCCAGAAATCGCCGCCCGGATCGCCGGTGAGATGGACATGGAGATCGACAAGACCGGGGACCAGCGTCTTGCCTTCCAGATGCACCATCTGCGCGCCTTCGGGCACGTCGGCCCAGCCTTCTTCAACGCTCACGATGCGTCCGTCGGTCACGGTCACGGTCGCACGGCCCATCGGCGGGGAATCGGCGTCCACAATCACGCCATCGGCATGAATGACGGTCGTTTCCGCAAGCAGCGGGCTGGCGGCACACATAATCGCGGCAAGGGCGGCGGTCGGTTTGCGCATCAAGTCTCTCCTCCTGAATTGCGCGCGGTGATGCCCGCTCGGCCTGCCGCCCACAAGCCCCGGTTTGCCCTTTGCGACATGAACGCTATGAAAGCGCGCAATAATCGAACCAACAGAGGATCGCCCATGACCATTCGTCCCATCGCCATCGCCGCCACGCTACTTGCCGGTGTCTCGCTGTCCGCCACGGCGCAGGCTCGCCCGATGACGCCCGAAGATGTCGCCAAGCTCGAAAATGTCGGCACCATCGCGGTCTCGCCCGATGGCAGCCGCATCGCCTACACCACGGCCAGCCTGCCCGACATTACCGAAGGCGAAGAGAACGGCAGCACGCAGCAGCAGCTGAAGATGGCCTATGCGCCGATGAACGCGCGCGACTTCCTGCCCGAAGACATGAGCGTTTCGGGCGTGTCCTTCTCGCCCGATGGCCGCATGGTCAGCTTCGTCTGGGCCGATGAGGACGAAGATCGCGCAGTCTGGGGAATTCCGGTCGACGGCGGCGCGCAGCGGAAGCTCGCGGCAGTGAAGGATTCGAGCGTTCGCTCCTACGCCTGGGCACCCGACGGATCGCGCATCTGGATGCTCGCTTCTGCCGAAAAGGACAAAGCGCGCGAGAAGGAAAGCAAGGCCGGTTTCAACGCCATCGTCTATGAGGAAGAGGCACAGCTAAACCGCCTGTTCTCGGCCAGCGTCGGCACCGAAGTGGACGCCGATCCGCAGGCCGTCTCTATTCCTGGCTACGTCAGCGCGTTCAAGATCGCGCCGGGAGGGCAGACCGCCGTGGTCGACAGCGCGCCCACGCCGCAGATCGACGATGCCTATACCTCGAAGCGCGCGCATGTGATCGATCTTGCCAGCGGACAGGTGCTCCGCGTGGTCGAAACGCCCGGCAAGCTGGGCGATATCGAGGTTTCTCCCGATGGAAGCCAGCTTTCCATGATCGCGGGCGTCGATATCAACGATCCCGCCGACACCACCCTGCATCTCGTCGACGTCGCCAGCGGCAGCTACCGTGCGCTCAATGCCGGAGCGCCCGAAGCGGCAGTGGATGCCGAATGGCTCGCCGATGGCCGCCTGGCGGCAGTGATCCACAAGGGAGCGCAGAGCGCACTACGGATCTACAATTCCGATGGCACCGTAGCCGAGGAACATGACGGCGGCGCCCTGATCCTCACCAGTGTCGAGGCGGGCGGCAATACGCTGGCCGTCCAGGCAAACAGCCCGCGCCACCCGACCGAACTCTTCGTATGGAACAATGGCAGCTTCAGTCGCTGGACGCAGCACAACCCGTGGCTGTCCGAAATCGATTTCGGCGAACAGCGCACCTTCCGCTACACGGCGCGAGACGGTCAGGAAGTCGAAGGCGTCTTGATCGAGCCGGTCGGCGGAGTGCCGCGCGGCGGCGCGCCGCTGATCCTCAACGTCCATGGCGGCCCCGAAGCGCATGACAGCAACGGCTGGCAGACCGCCTATTCCAAGCCCGGCCAGGTCGCCGCAGGACAGGGCTATGCGGTCTTCCTGCCGAACTATCGCGGGTCGACCGGTTACGGCACGGCATTCTCCAAACAGCACACCGGCAATTACACCGATCCGGAATTCACCGATCTGGTCGATGCCAAGCGGGCACTGGTGTCGGAAGGCATCGCCGATCCCGATCGCACGGGCATCACCGGCGGCTCCTATGGCGGCTATGCCACCGGCTGGGGCGCGACCGCACTTAGCGACGAATTCGCGGCCGGTGTCATGTTCGTCGGCATCTCGAACCAGGTTTCCAAGTTCGGCACTACCGACATCCCCTATGAAATGTACAACGTCCACTCGCGCAAATGGCCCTGGGACGACTGGCAGGCGATGCTCGAGGTGAGCCCGATCTACCACGTCGACAAGGCCAATACGCCGCTGCTCATCATGCACGGGGCAGAAGACACCCGCGTTGCACCGAGCCAGAGCTACGAGCTCTATCGCTCGATGAAGGTGCGCAAGCCCGATGTGCCGGTGCGCCTCGTACTCTATCCGGGCGAAGGCCATGGCAACAGCAAGGCCGCCGCGCGTTACGATTACAATTTGCGCATGATGCGCTGGTTCGACACTTACCTGAAAACGGGCGACCGCGATGCGGAATTGCCCGACAGCCGGCCGGACCTTCCCGAAGGCACGACCGGGGCAGGCACTTCGGAAGACTGACCAAAACGAAGAGGGCGGCCTGCGGGCCGCCCTTTTCAGTTCAGCCCAGCGCCTGCCATTCGCGGATCGCCTCGAACGGCCAGATCAGCATGATCACGTTGAGCGTGAGATTGTCCCGGACCACCAGGGCCACGACAATTTCCATGATCACTGCCAGCGCGACAGTGACCCTTACGGGCAGTTTGAGAGCAAGCCAGAAACCCAGGCTCATCCAACCGAGATCCGCCATCGAATTGATGATGCTGTCACCCGAATAGCCCCAGTTGACCGTAACCGAACGGTATCGGTCGATTACCATGGGCGTATTCTCGATGATCTCCCAGGCCGCCTCGAGCGCGATTGCGAGCGTGAAGCTCCATTTCCCGGCCGACTTGCCGCCAAGACCAAACTTGGAAAACAACAGCCAGCCGAGGCCGTAGAACAGCATGCCATGGATGATATGGCTCGGCGTGTACCAGTCCGACAGGTGCTGGCTGTTGCCCGAGGAATTGATGTCTCCATACCACAGGCTGACATAGCCGCATTCGCAGATCGGCGGGCGGTCCATCGCAAAGAGGACCGCCAGAGTGACGAGCGACAGAAGGAGGGCGGCGACAATGGCCGCGCGGTGCGGGCTGAGCGAGTTGGCGGTCATGCCGCAAAGCTTGCGTTGCCGCGTGCGACCTCACAAGCTTGCGGCCGAAACTATCCGCTAGAAAGTGTAGCCAACGCCGAGCGCGACGAAATACTGATCATCGTCACCGCGAATGCTGGTGAACGGTGTGTCTGCCGCATCGCCGACCAGTTTCGACCAGCCGCCGATACCGATAACCGAGAGGCCTCCGTCGGTAACGTCGCCGCTGAGGTCATGCGCCAGCAACAGGTTGATCCCGTAGCTTTGCATCCCGCCCTCGGCCTGGAAGCCGGGTAGCTCTTGCCCATCGGGAAGCAGCGCATTGGTGGGCGGGACCGAGTAATAGTAATCGGCGAAATTATCGTCGATGAAGCTGGTGCTGAGCGACAGCGAGGCTGCAGTCGCGCGGCTGAGCGGCGTGAAATAGGTGACCGAAGGGCTGAGGACCCGGCCATCATGCGCGCCCGCCACGTCCCAGGTGGCGTCGAGGCTGAGGCTCAGGCTGTCGAAGGGGTTGAGCAGCTGCGGGAACTTGACGCCCACCGAACCGCCGAGTTCGACTGCACGGTCCAGCTCGCCATAGGCGGCGACCACATCGTCGTTGATGTCATCTGCATCGATGCGGTCGCTGCGCAGGCGGACCATCGGACCGGCAGAAAAAGAAATGCCCTCGTCCGCGTCGGGAATGAAGTCTATTGCGAGCCCCGCCGGGCGCGGGTTGATGTCGATCCCGCCAAGGGATCCCTGCACGATCGGCAGGATATTGACGTTGTAATCGTCGCTGCCGGAATAGCTGGCGTTATAGCCCACACCCACACCCACGCTTATATAATCGCCGTCGAATACGGTTTCGGGCGGCGCTGCGGGCAGCGAATCTTCGGCGTCCGCCTGCTGGGCGAATGCAGGCGCGGCAAGCGCGCAGGCGATAGTGGCTGCGACGGCAGACGCGAAACGGATCATGCAGATTTTACCTCATTTTACCTTTGGTTAGCAACGGACTGGCGACACCAACGTTCCTGAGCGAAGCTGAAAGGTCATTGCCGCCCTTGCCCCCTCTCCCTAAGCCCATCGGCGATGCAGCCGGATAAACTCGACATAGCCATTATCGGCGGCGGACTTGCAGGCGGGCTGATCGCATTGGCGATCCACCGCGCCGCGCCGCAGCGATCGCTCGGCCTGTTCGAGGCGGGTGCAAGCTATGGCGGCAATCACCGCTGGAGCTGGTTCGAGGAGGATCTGGGGCCCGCCGGCACCGCGCTTCTGGGCCCGTTCGAAAAGATGGAATGGACCGGCGGCAACGAAGTCCGCTTTCCTGCCCATTCCCGCCGCCTCTCCAGCAACTATCGCTCGCTGGACAGCCGTGATTTCGACGCGGGGCTGCGCAGGCATTTGCCGCAGAGTGCAATCCACACAGGCTGCCGCGCGCAGGGAATCGATACGCAGGGCGTTACGCTGGCCAGCGGCGAAAGGATCGCCGCCAGTGCCGTCATCGATTGCCGCGATGCAGGCCCCAGCGAACACCTGACCGGGGGCTGGCAGGTCTTTCTCGGCCAGCACCTGCGCACCGCAGCGCCGCACGGCGTGAACCGCCCGGTCATCATGGACGCGACCGTAGAGCAGCCGGGTGCCTATCGGTTCGTCTACCTCCTGCCGCTGAGCGCCACCGAGATCTTCGTCGAGGACACCTACTACGCGGACAGCCCGGATCTCGATACCGATCTCCTGCGCGGCCGCATCGCCGCCTATGCGCAGGCGCGGGGCTGGCAGGGCGAGACCCTCCACGAGGAAACCGGCGTACTGCCCGTAATTACCGGTGGGGATTTTGTCGCCTATCGCTCTTCGCTTTCCAGGGCAGGCGTTACTCTCGCCGGGGCCAAGGGCGGCTTCTTGCACCCGCTCACCAGCTACACCATGCCGATCGCAGTCGAGAATGCCCTCGCCATCGCCGAAGCGGCCCGCGGCGATCTCTCCAGGCTACCTGCATTCGTAGAGGCCCGCGCGCAGGCGCACTGGCGGCGCACCGCATTCTACCGCCTGCTGGGCAAGATGCTGTTCGAAGCGGCGGAACCGGCAGAGCGTTACCGCGTGTTTCAGCGCTTCTACCGCCTGCCCGAACCGCTCATCTCCCGTTTCTATGTGGCCAAGTCCACCACGCTCGACAAAATACGCATCCTCAGCGGCAAACCTCCCGTATCTGTAGGGCGAGCCATCAAGGCCCTGCTTGGCAAGGGAGCTCCGCTCGTCCAAGGACAACGACCATGAACGCGGAAACACGGCACCATTCGCTTGCGGCCGATTTGCCCGAAAGCCCCATGATCCCCGAACCCACCGGCAAGACCGCCTGCGTGATCGGTGCGGGCTTCGGGGGGCTGGCGCTGGCCATCCGCCTGCAATCGGCAGGCATCGCCACCACGGTCATCGAGGGGCGCGACAAGCCCGGCGGCCGCGCCTATCACTGGGAGCGCGACGGCTTCACCTTCGATGCCGGCCCCACCGTCATCACCGATCCCGATTGCCTGCGCGAGCTCTGGGCACTGACCGGCCACGACATGGCCGAGGATATCGAGATCATGCCGGTCATGCCCTTCTACCGGCTCAACTGGCCCGACGGCACGAATTTCGACTATTCGAACGACGAGGAACAGCTCTTCCGCGGCATTGCCGAACTCAACCCCGGCGATGTGGCTGGCTACCAGCGCTTCCTCGAATATGCCGAAGGCGTCTACGAGGAAGGCTACGTCAAGCTGGGCCACGTGCCCTTCCTCGACTTCAAGTCGATGATCAAGGCCGCCCCCGCGCTGGCGAAGAAACAGGCCTGGCGCAGCGTCTATTCGATGGTGGCGAGCTATGTCGAAAACGAAAAGCTGCGCGAGGCGCTGAGCTTCCACACACTGCTCGTAGGCGGCAATCCAATGAAGACCAGCAGCATCTACGCGCTGATCCACAAGCTGGAAAAGGATGGCGGCGTGTGGTGGGCCAAGGGCGGCACGAACCGCCTGATCGCCGCGATGGTTAGGCATCTGGAACGGATCGGCGGCACGGTGCGCATCGGCGATCCGGTGGTGCAGATCCACACGCTCGGCAACCATGCCAGCGAGGTCGAAACGCAGTCGGGCTACAAGGAGCGCTTCGACGCGGTCGCCAGCAATGCCGACATCATGCACAGCTACCGCGACCTGCTGGCCGGGACCAAGCGCGGCGCCAGCTATGCGAAAAGCCTGGCGCGCAAGAAGTTCTCCCCCAGCCTCTTCGTGGTGCACTTCGGGATCGAGGGCACCTGGCCCGGCATCCCGCACCACATGATCCTGTTCGGCCCGCGTTACAAAGGCCTCCTGGAGGACATTTACGACCACGGCGTTCTGCCGCAGGATTTCTCGGTCTATCTCCACCATCCCAGCGTGACCGATCCCAGCGTCGCGCCCGAAGGCATGAGCACCTTCTATGCGCTGGTTCCGGTCGCCCACATGGGCAAGCTGTCGGTCGATTGGGAAGAGGTGGGCCCGGTGCTCGAGCAGCGCATTCTCGACGAGGTGGAGCGGCGCCTGATCCCGGGCCTGCATGGCCGGATAAAGACCAAGTTCCACTATGCCCCGCGCGATTTCGCGCAGGACCTCAACGCGCACCAGGGCAGCGCCTTCAGCCTCGAACCGCTGCTGACGCAAAGCGCCTGGTTTCGCGGGCACAATCGCGACGACGTGCTGGACAATTTCTACCTCGTCGGGGCAGGGACGCATCCGGGCGCCGGCATCCCCGGCGTGGTCGGCAGCGCCAAGGCAACTGCAGGCCTGATGGTTGAAGATCTGGTGAAGTGACGCGATCTTGAGTTTAATCGACGCAGTAAACGAAAGTTGGGGATGGCTGGGACTTTCGGTGAGCCGGGTCCACGCCCAAAACCTCATGGGACACCTTGTGCTATCGGATGCACAGGATGCCTACTTTTATCTCGATCCAGACGGCATGCAGGTCATCGCTCTTGGAACCCGCGAAGATGCGCTGGCTCATCTCAAGGGTGAGGAAGCCAAGGAACTTTGGTCTGGGGGCAAACTTGTTGACGCCGCGCGCCAGAAGTTCGGTGACCCTCCACAGGGCTGTGTCTTTACACTAAAGCCACATGCAATGGTTGAAGGGCGATACGACATTGACGAGGTGTGTATCCTCCCATTGGACGAGCTCATTCGTTTTTCAGGTGACGTCGCCAGGCAGATTCACGATCTGCCCGATGGCTCTCAAATACAATTTGAAGTGACAGACTAGATGAAAAGACTGGCAGTTTATTGCGGCTCGGCATCGCCCGGGGATCCGCGTTATCTTGAACTCGCGCGCGATGTAGGCGCGGGGCTGGCGGAGCGCGGCATCGGCGTCGTCTATGGCGGCGGCAGGCTGGGCCTGATGGGCGCGGTCGCCAAGGGCGCGCTCGATGCGGGGGGCGAAGTCATCGGCGTCATTCCCGACGCGCTGGCCAATTCCGAAGTCGCCAACCACGATTGCACCGAGCTGCACACCGTCGGCGGGATGCATGAACGCAAGCAGAAATTCACCGACCTGTCCGACGGCTTCATCACCATTCCCGGCGGCGTGGGCACGATGGACGAGCTGTGGGAAGCGGTCAGCTGGGCGCAGCTCGGCTATCACACCAAGCCGGTGGGCCTGCTCAACGCCTTCGGCTTTTACGATCACCTGATCGCCTTCAACCGCCATATGGCGGAGGTCGGTTTCGTCCGCCCTGCGCATCAGGGGATAATTCTTTCCGAAGAGACGTTAAGCGCGTTGCTGGACAAAATGGAAAGCTATCGGCCACATACTCCGATCTTCCAGATGAAAGCGTCCGACCTCTGAACAAGCCCCGCCCCCTGACCACGCAGCATATGCGCCCCACCATCGCCAAGGCCGGCGGCGGGCGGGAACGCGCTTCGCTGGTGGCCAAGGCGCTGGAATCGATCGAGGTCGGCTCGCACAGCTTTTCCGCCGCATCCAAGCTGTTCGACCGCACGACGCGCGAACGCAGCTGGTTGCTCTATGCCTGGTGCCGCCGGTGCGACGATATCGCCGACAACCAGGACAAGGGCGGCCCGCTGGGCAACCAGGGCACGCCCAAGGAGGCCGAAGACAGGATCCAGGCCATCCGCGTGCTCACGCGCCGCGCGATCGACGAGCAGCCGACGGCCGACTTCGCCTTCGACGCTCTCGGCCTAGTCGCCGACGAATGCGGCCTGACCTACGCAATGGCCAATGACGTCATCGGTGGCTTCGCCATGGATGCGACCGGCTTCGCCCCCGGTAACGAGCGCGACCTGCTGCGCTATTGCTATCACGTGGCGGGCGCAGTCGGGATCATGATGGCGCACATCATGGGCGTCGATCCCGAAGACGGCGAAACGCTCGACCGGGCCAACGATCTCGGCATCGCCTTCCAGCTCGCCAATATCTCGCGCGACGTGGTGGAAGATGCGGCGGCCGGGCGGGTGTATATTCCTGCCGACTGGCTGGCCGAAGCGGGTCTCGCCCCCGGCGATCACGCGCTCCCTGAAAACCGTTTCGTCCTTGCCGGCGTCATGCCGCGCATGATTGCACTTATGGAAAAACACGAAGCGGCCGCAAGGCTGGGTACGAAGCGCCTGCGCTTCCGGTCGCGCTGGGCCGTGCTGGCGGCGGCGAATATATATGGTGCAATCGGGCGCAAGGTCCTGAGCCGCGGCCAGAAGGCGTGGGACAGGCGCGTCGTGGTGCGCGGCCCGGAAAAGCTGTGGCACGTCGCCGCGGCCTTTTTCCAGGCGGTGTGGAACCGCCCCCCCGGCCCGCAGGAACCGATTATCTGGTCCCGCCACGATTTCCGCCCGGTTGCCGGCTGGTAGCTTGAAGCGGCGCGGCGCTCGGGCTAGCGCAGCTTCATGATTTCAAAGCTCCTCATCGCCAATCGCGGCGAAATCGCCTGCCGCATCATCCGCACTGCGCGTGAAATGGGGATCGCCACCGTCGCCGTCTATTCCGATGCCGATGCCAAGGCGCTCCATGTGCGGCAAGCCGACGAGGCGGTTCATATCGGCCCCTCGCCCGCTGCCGAAAGCTATCTGGTGGGCGAGAAGATCATCGCCGCGGCGAAGCAGACCGGGGCGGAGGCGATCCATCCCGGCTACGGCTTCCTGTCGGAGAACGCCGGTTTCGCGCAGGCGGTGATCGACGCCGGGCTGATCTGGGTCGGCCCCAAGCCTGCCAGCATCGAGGCGATGGGCCTCAAGGATGCGGCCAAGAAGCTGATGCGCGAAGCGGGCGTGCCGGTGACGCCCGGTTACGAGGGCGAGGACCAGTCGGTAGAGCGCTTGAAACAAGAGGCCGACGCCATCGGCTATCCCGTCCTAATCAAGGCGGTCGCAGGCGGCGGCGGCAAGGGGATGCGCAAGGTCGATGCGGCGGCGGATTTCGAGGCCTCGCTGGAAAGCTGCCGCCGCGAGGCCAAGGCCAGCTTCTCCAACGACGAGGTGCTGCTCGAAAAGTGGATCACCTCGCCCCGCCATATCGAGGTGCAAATATTCGGCGACAGCCACGGCAATGTCGTCCACCTGTTCGAGCGCGATTGCTCGCTCCAGCGCCGCCACCAGAAGGTGATCGAGGAAGCCCCCGCCCCCGGCATGGACGAGGCCACCCGCGAGGAAATCTGCGCCGCCGCCGTGCGCGCGGCCAAGGCGGTCGACTACGAAGGCGCGGGCACGATCGAATTCATCGCCGATGCCAGCGAAGGCCTGCGCGCCGACCGCATCTTCTTCATGGAGATGAACACCCGGCTCCAGGTCGAACACCCGGTGACCGAGGAAATCACAGGGGTCGATCTGGTTGAATGGCAATTGCGCGTGGCGAGCGGAGATCCGATCCCGCTCACGCAGGACGAACTGTTCATCGACGGCCACGCCATCGAAGCGCGCCTTTACGCGGAAGACCCGGCAGGCGGCTTCCTGCCCTCGACCGGGCAGCTTGAGCATTTCGATCTCGGCGTGCAGGGCCGTATCGAAACCGGCGTCGAGGAAGGCGACATGATATCGCCTTTCTACGATCCGATGGTCGCCAAGCTGGTGGTCTGGGGCGAAACGCGCGGCGAGGCCATCGACCAGCTTGCCGAGATCGCCGAAGGCGTGGAAATCTGGCCGGTGAAGACCAATGCCGCCTTCATCGCCAACTGCCTGCTCGACGAGGATTTCGAGGACGCGAAGCTCGACACGGGCTTCATCGCGGACAAGATCGACACGCTCGTCTCCTCCGATGAGGCCGACGATGCAATCTGGCAGACCGCAGCGGATTTCATCGCCCTTGCCGAAAGCGAGGAATACGAGGACCTGCCCATTGGTCTGCGCCTCAACGCCCCGGGCGTGCTTGCGGCCACGCTCACGCACAAGGGCGAAACGCGCACGGTTTCCGCGGCCGGATCGACTGCCGAGACTGCGGCGACGGGTTTCGTAGATCCTGCGCGGGCAGTCGTCTTCGCCGACGGGCAAAGCTTCGTATTCGAGCGCCAGTCCCGCGGATCGGGTGCCGCCGCGGCAGGAGACGGCGCCATCCTCGCCCCCATGCCGGGCAAGGTCATCGCGGTCGATGTGGCCGAGGGCGACAGTGTCACCGCAGGCCAGCGCCTCATGGTGCTCGAAGCGATGAAAATGGAACACGCCCTCACCGCCCCCTTCGACGGCACCGTGACCGAACTTTCCGCCAGCGAAGGCGGGCAGGTCCAGGTCGAAGCGGTGCTCTGCGTGGTGGAGCCGCCCTCCGAATAAGCTCCGCCCGTTCGCCCCGAGCTTGTCGAAGGCCCGCTTTTTCTTCTAGCGATGGTCCCGAAGAAAAGGACGGGGCTTCGACAGGCTCAGCCCGAACGGAGATGGGGATGAGTTGGGAACACGAGCTCGAGGAACTGCGCCGCCGCGAAGCGCTGGCCGAACAGATGGGCGGCCCGGACAAGCTCGCCCGCCAGCATGCGCGCGGCAAGATGGATGCCCGCGCCCGGATTGCCGCGCTGGTCGATGAAGGTTCCTTCCGCGAAATCGGCAAGATCGCGGGCAAGGGGCACTATGACGAAGACGGCAATCTGGAATCCGTCACCCCCGCCCCCTTCCTCTTCGGCAAGGCCACGATCAACGGACGGCCGGTGGTCGCCACGGCGGATGATTTCACCATTCGCGGCGGTGCGGCGGATGCAGGGATCAGCCGCAAGATGGTGCAGGCCGAAAAAATGGCGCACGAGCTCAAGATGCCGCTCGTCCGTATGATCGACGGCACCGGTGGCGGCGGCTCGGTCAAGACGCTGGAGCAGATCGGCGCCACCTATATCCCCGCAGTGCCCGGCTGGGGCGATGTGGTTACGAACCTCGACACCGTGCCCGTGGTCGCCCTGGCGCTCGGCCCGACGGCGGGCCTCGGCGCGGCACGGACCGTCGCCAGCCATTACTCCGTGATGGTCAAGGGCCTCAGCCAGATCTTCGCCGCCGGTCCCGCCGTGGTCGACGGGCTGGGCGAAAGCTACAGGGGATCGGCCGATCACAACCAGGCCAAGGAGGACCTCGGCGGCAGCGCGATCCACACCCGCAACGGGGTGGTCGACGACGAGGTTGCGAGTGAAGCGGAGGCTTTTGCCCGCGCGCGGCATTTCCTCTCCTTCATGCCCGAGCATGTCGGCCAGCTCGCGAGGCGAGCCGAGTGCTTCGATCCTGTTCAGCGCCGCGATGAAGCGCTTGATTCACTGGTTCCGCGGAACACCAGGCAGGTCTATTCGATGCGCCGCGCGCTGGAGATGATCTTCGATTCCGGCACCGTGTTCGAGATCGGCCGCATGTGGGGACGCGCCTGCATCACCGCCCTCGCCCGCCTAGACGGCTGGCCGGTGATGGTTCTGGCCAGCGACCCGTCCTACCTTGGCGGGTCGTGGGAAGCGAAGACGAGCGAGAAGGCCGAACGCTTCGTGAAGCTGGCCGACCAGTTCCGCCTCCCCATCGTCCACCTCGTCGACAACCCCGGCTTCATGATCGGCCGCGAGGCCGAAATGGCCGGCACGATCCGCTACGGAGTGCAGGCAATGAACGCCATTTACCGGGCCAGCGTCCCGCTTGCCAGCGTGGTTCTGCGCCGCGCCTATGGCATTGCCGGGAGCGCGATGAGCAATGCGGAAAACTACCAATATCGCTTCTGCTGGCCCTCGGGCGACTGGGGCAGCCTGCCCATCGCAGGCGGCCTTGAGGTCGCCTACAAGTCCGAGCTGGAGGCGGCCGAAGACCCTGCCGCCGAACTGGAAGCGATACGCGCGCGGCTGGACAAGGTCACTTCGCCCTTCCGCAGCGCCGAGCGTTTCAATGTCGAAGACATCATCCAGCCGCGCGACACACGGCCCCTGCTCTGCGAGTTCGCCGCGCTTGCATGGCGCAAGCTGGAAAGCGAAGCCTAGTCTTCGTCCATCTTTTCGCCGAACAGTTCGCCGCGCTCGGAAAAGAGCACGAAGACCAGGCTGAGTACCGCAGTGGCCAGCAGGGCGGCGGCCAGCGGGCGCGCCGTGCCGTCGTACATATAGCCGATCCATGCGCCCAGCGCCGCCCCGCTTGTCATCCGCAGGAAGCCCTGCGCACTCGATGCCGCGCCCGCGATATGGCGGAAGGGCTGGAGCGCGATTGAACCGAAATTCGCACCGATGAAGCCCAGCAGGCTCATGTTTGCGGCCATCAGCGGCACGAAGGTCCACAGGCTCTCGTCCGGCTGGCTGGCGAACCAGAGCTGCGCGACGGCCACGGCGATGAAAGCGAACAACGCAGCATGGCTGACCCGGCGTGCACCGAAACGCTCCACGATGCGGCTGTTCGACCAGTTGGCCAGCGCCATACAGCCTGCGCAGATGGCGAAGATCAGCGGGAAGTCCTCGCCAGCGCCGAAGGCTTCGCCGATCAGCTGCTGGCTGGAGTTGATGAACCCGAACAATCCGCCGAAAACCAGTGCACTGCCCAGTGTGTAACCGATGGTCTCACGGAGCGTCACCGCGCTCTTCATATTGCGCGAAATGGTAGGCAGGTGGATGTCCTGCTTGTCTTCCTCGTGCAGCGTTTCGGGAAGGCGGAAATAGACCCATGCGGTCATCACCAGCCCCGCAACTGCCATGGCGACGAATATCCAGCGCCAATCGCCGAAGGCCACCAGCACGGCCTGCCCGATACTGGGCGCCACCGCGGGGACGAGCAGGAAGATCACGAAGATCAGGCTCATCATCCGTGCCATCTTGTCGCCGCCCACACGGTCGCGAATGATGGCGGGCGGCAGGGCAATGATGCCGGCCGCGAAGAAGCCCTGCGCGGCGCGCAGTATGACCAGAATGTCGAATGTCGTCGCCAGGGCGCAGGCGATGGAAAGAGCGATATAGAAGGCCAGCGCCACGAACAGCACGGGCCGCCTGCCATAGCGATCGGCAAAGGCACCGGGCACCAGCGTACCGAATCCGGCGGCAAGCAGGTACGCGCCGACCACGAACTGGCGGTCGTTACCCTGCGCCCCGAGATCGCCCGCCAGCGCGTCGAGCGCGGGCAGGATGGCATCGATGCCGAAGGCGTTGCATGCCATCAGCAGCGCCATCATCCAGATCAGTTCGCGTTCG
Source organism: Qipengyuania sp. B-5 (assembly GCF_056857815.1). Lineage (NCBI taxonomy): Bacteria > Pseudomonadati > Pseudomonadota > Alphaproteobacteria > Sphingomonadales > Erythrobacteraceae > Qipengyuania > Qipengyuania sp. B-5. The sequence goes on from NZ_JBSXNU010000051.1 coordinate 174,618, forward strand.
CCGATCATCGGGCGTTTCGCCTTCTCGGGGAGCGGGCGGGTGGTCGAGCCGGTTCCGTGCTTCATGCGCTGGCCCGGGCTACGAATGGTTGATCCCCGCGCGTCCTTTCAAACCCGTGACCTTCCGGGAAACCCACGGAAAAACATGACTTTACGGAACCAAACGAAAGCGCACCTGTGACTTTTCGCGCAGGCGGGGGAGATGCTTCCACGGGGCGGCTAAAGGTAATGCGGAGGGGTGGGAGGGAAGACTCGGTCGCAATCATCGCCTGTGCGGTAGCGGGAAGCGTTGCATTAGGAAACGCTTTTATCGGGGGTCGTTCCGGCCCTATTTTACCTCGTGAAACCTTCCGACCGGACCCGAAAGCGTCTACATGATGACGATGCCAGAAAGACCGGAGGAGGAAGGCGGCGACGATGTGGAGGCCGATGGCCTGCGCAAGATCATCCATGTCGATATGGACGCCTTTTTCGCCAGCGTCGAACAACGCGACAATCCCGAACTGCGCGGCAAGCCGGTTGCCGTGGGCGGGTCGAGCGGGCGCGGCGTCGTAGCCGCTGCCAGCTACGAGGCACGCAAGTTCGGCGTGAAGAGCGCCATGCCCAGCGTTACGGCCAAGCGGCTCTGCCCCGATCTCATTTTCTGCAAGGGTCGGTTCGAGGCTTACCGCGAAGTCAGCCAGCAGATCCGCGCGATCTTCCGCCATCATACCGACCTCATCGAACCGCTGAGCCTCGACGAAGCCTATCTCGACGTGACCGAGGACAAGCTGGGCATCGGCAGCGCCACGCGGATTGCCGAGCTGATCCGGCAGGAAATTCGCGCCAAGACCAGGCTGACCGCGAGCGCAGGAGTGAGTTACAACAAGTTCCTCGCCAAGCTCGCCAGCGACCAGAATAAACCCGACGGGCTGTGCGTCATCCGTCCGGGCCAGGGGGCGGATTTCGTGCAATCGCTGCCTGTGCGGCGGTTCCACGGCGTGGGCCCCAAGGCGGAAGAGAAGATGACGCGGCTCGGCATTGCGACCGGAGCGGACCTCGCAGCGAAGGATATTGCATGGCTGCGCGCAAACTTCGGCAGCTTTGCCGACTATCTCTACCGCGCCGCGCGCGGCATCGACCTGAGGCCGGTGCGGCCGAGCCGTATCCGCAAGTCCGTCGGCGGCGAACGGACCTTCAGCCGCGACCTTTCCTCCGGCACCGAGCTGCGCGAAACGCTGGAGGACATTATCGAAATCGTCTGGGGCTATATCGAACGCGCCGAGGCCAGCGGTCGCACCGTGACACTGAAGATGAAATACACCGACTTCCAGATATTCAGCCGCGCGAAGACCGTCGACCGCCCGATAGCAAGCAGGGCTGAATTCGAAGCGATCGCCCGAAGCCTTCTCGAGGAAGTATTGCCGCTACCCATGCCGATCCGGCTGATGGGGCTGACGCTGTCGAAGCTGGACCGCGACGGCGCGGAGGAGCCGAAACGTCCCGACGCGCAGCTTTCGCTGCTCTAGCTTTTTCGGGCCTGCCACATCTTCAGCCGCGTGCGCGTGCGCGGGCTCAGCGGTTCGGGCAGCGAATGCGTGGGAAAGAAGCGTGCTTCGATCACTTCCCGACCGTCCGCTTCGGGCATATCGCTGATGACACCTTCGAACAGATGCGCCGTGTGCGGCGCGCCCGACAGCGTTTCCTCGAACGTACCGACAAGCTTCATCCCGTCGATCTCGCATCCGGTCTCTTCCAGCAGTTCGCGCCGGGCGGCCGCGTCGGGCGTTTCGCCATCTGCAATACCGCCGCCGGGAAAATACCATTGCTGCGGCCCGTAGCTATGCCGCACCAGCAATATCTGCCCCTCGAAATCGCGCCCCACCACGCTCACACCGTCGCGCGCCTTGCCGCTTACGCTTCGCATGCGTTCCCGGAGACGATAGGCGATCTTGAGGGCGAGCCGGTGCAGCGGCGCTGGGATCAGGTGAAGCATACCACAGGCTGTTTAGCGCCCGAAAGCAGCCTCGCAACCGGCAAATCGCTCTTCCCACCAACTGCTTCTTCGAACACTGCGCGCTTGTCGGCTCCGCGGATGACGAAGGCGATTGCATCGCTATCGAGCAGGGCGGGAAGCGTCAGGCTGATCCGGTCGAAGGGCGCTTCGGGCGGCAGGGGATCGGGCGTCAGGCGGATTATGCGGCGCTCCTCGTCCAGCTGCGGGTCGGTATTGGGAAAGAGCGAGGCGATATGCCCGTCCGCCCCCATCCCCAGCCATGCGAGATCGAAATGGGGTACCTGCTCCATGATGGTGAGGGTCACCACCTCGGCCCCCGCCGGTTCGAACAGGGCGCGCAGCTTGCCTGTGTTCGAGGCCTCGTGATCTTCGGGCACGATGCGGTCGTCACCCGGCCACACCACCAGCCGCGACCAGTCCAGTTCGGCTTCGAGCAGCTTGGCGATGATGGGGAACGGGGTCGATCCTCCCGGCACCGTTATCGTCACCGGCCCATCGCGGGATGAAAGAGCCCGTGCCAGCCGGTTCTCCAGCCATTTCGCAATATCCGCGTCGCTCGCGTCCTCGATGATCTCTACGTTTTCCATAATGGTCTCGATACAGCAAACCCGCCCACGGCCAAGCCGCAGACGGGTTGAATTGCTATGCGCGAAGGCGCCTACTTGCTGGTCTGGTTGAGGAACCAGATGCGTTCCTCGCACTGGTCGATCCAGTCGTCCACAATGCCGCTGGTGGCATTGTCACCGACGCTCTCGGCCTCTTCCTTTACGGACTGCAGACGGTCGTGCAGCTTCTTGTTGTCGTCGCGCAATTCCTTGACCATCGCATCTGCGGTCAGCGTGACATCGTCCTGATCCTTGATCTGCGACTTCTCCGCGACTGAGCCGATCGAGGTAAGAGTGTATTCGTCGTTCTTGCGCACACGCTCGCCGATATCATCGACGGTGCCGATCAACTGCGCGGCCTGCTCGTCGAACAGGACGTGAAGATCGCGAAACCGCGGCCCCGCGACGTGCCAGTGAAAATTCTTGGTCTTGAAGTAAAGCGCGACGGTATCCGCCAAGGCGCCGTTGAGCGCGGTGACGAGCCCCGATTTCGCGTTGTTACCGAGTTCGGCCATGATATTTTTCCCTTCTGTCTTGAAATCTCAACCAACCAACGTGCGAAAGGAGCACCGGTTTCGTGAAGGGTTTCGAGCGCTCTAATCGCCCTGGTCGATTAAAGCGGCCCCTATATTCGTCTATTGCGATTTTTTCGCAATTGCGTCACGCCGCCCACGGCCCGGTGATGGCGACCGTCCGGGTCGGTGCGTAAGCGTTGACGAAGAACCATTTGCCATCGGGCGAGAAACAGCCCCCAGCCAGTTCCGTCTGCAACCGCAGGCGGCCGAATACATAGGGATCGCCCGCAGGCGTGATCCCTATCAGCCGGTTGTCGACCACATCGGTATACTGATCCTCGCACACGATCAGGTGGCCGTTCGGACCGACCGTAAGATTGTCGCCGTAATTGAATTGCTCCTCGTTTTCGCTTTCGAAGAACAGTTCGATCTCGTCACCCTTGCCGCCGCGTCCGGGAATAAGCTTGAATATCTGGCCGAGCTTCTTCGCCCCGCCGCTGGTGGAGCAGATAAACATCTCGTCCGTCCCCATGTGGATGCCCTCGCCGCGTGCAATCAGCGCTGCACCCTGTGCTGCGGCCCGCTGGCGCAGATCGTCCTTCGGCGCTTCCACGTTATCGAGCGGGAACCACTCGACCGCGTAGCGCCGCCCGACCGGCATCACCGCGCCATCGTGATTGCGCGTGTCCGCCACGCCGACGATGCGCATCGCCTGCAACTCGCCGCCCCTGGCCAGGTCACCCGGCACTTTGGGGACAAAACGATAGAGCACCGAATCGTCGCGATCCTCAGTCTGGTAGACGAGCCCGGTCGCCGGATCGACACATGCCGCCTCGTGATTGAAGCGCCCCATCGCCTTGAGCGGAACCGGATCGACCAGACCCGGCGCGCTCGCGGGCACTTCGAAGGTCCAGCCGTGGTTCTGTTCCAGCCCCTCGCCATAACGCTGGCCCGGACCGGTCGGGGCTTCCTCGCAGGTCAGCCAGCTGCCCCAAGGTGTAACCCCGCCCGCACAGTTGCGGATGGTGCCGCCAAGGCTGCGGAATTCGCGTTTTTTGCGGAGCGTTGCCGCATCGAGCACGATGGTGGTGGTCCCTCCCGGCACGAATTCGCCATTGTGCTTGCCGAAGCCCTTCGCAAAGGCACCGCCCGCATCGTCGGTGGGGACCAGTTCGTGGTTGCGCACCAGAGCGATCTCGCCATTTGGCAGCGGCAGGCATCCCATTCCGTCCGCCTTGTCGGGCACCGTCCCGCCGTCGTTCATGGCGTCGCCGAGGCTGGACAGCAGGCGATAGGAGAAGCCTTCGGGAAGGTCGAGCAGGCCTTGCGGATCGGCAACCAGCGGCCCGTATCCGGCGAAATTGGAAGGCATCGCGCCCCGCGTCATGCACCCGCTCAGCGACAGCGCGGCAAAGGCGCTGGCAGTAGCGGACAGGAATTGGCGGCGGTGCAGTTCGGCGGTCATCTCACTCTCCATTGGCGCAGTGGCATGTCCATGCGATAGCAGCGTGTAAGATAAATGACAGCGGTCGCGGGAGAACCTGCAAAAACTCGCTGCGAGGTGGTGGAGGAAGTGATCGATGGGTTTCAATATCTTTTGCAGGGTATCCTTCATAGGATGAAAGTAACTAGTAACCACCTGGAGGCGGGGCGTGTCTATCGAGGGTATCACTACGGGTCATGAAGAGCGTTTCGATTGGCCTATATTCACGAACACACCGCAGCCTTACATTCTGGCAAGCGTTCCGCGGACAGGTAGCACTTACCTGAGCCATCTCTTGTGGCGAACCGGCTGTCTCGGGGCGCCTTTGGAATACCTCAATTTCGCACCGACCGGTCCACAGGGCGCCGCGAGTAACTCGCCCGCAGCCCAGGTCGACCTATGGCAAAGAGCGATTGCACATCGGACCTCGCCCAACGGCATTTTCGGCGTTAAGGCATTCCCGCTCCAGATGGAAGAACTCGGCCGGGCCAATCCCTCACTGCTTGCGATTGCCATGCGGTTGCTTTTGCGCCGCGGTCCGGCGAGCAAGATCGTGCAGCTGCGCAGACGGGATAAGGATCGCCATGCGATTTCGCTAGCGCGAGCGAGTTTATCGGGCATCTGGAGGGCCGAGCAAGAGGCCGGTGCCAGCGACGATCCATCCTATTCGAAAGCAGTGGTGCTGCGCGCCAGGCACGAGTTGGCGATACAGGAGCAGGCCTGGCAGCAGATGTACCGCGAGACGGGCATTACGCCGCTAGTCCTCTGGTATGAGGATATAGTCGACAATCCCGATGGCGTGGTGGCGCATGTTGCCGACTATCTAGGAGTCGCACTCGATCCCACGCAGACGGTAGATGTCCCGGAAATCAGGCAACAGGATCAAGCCGGCGCCGAAGAATGGCGTGCGCGCCATAAAGAGGGCGGATCTCGTAGCTAGCCATCATCGATCTGCCGCCACGCTCCCAAGGGTGACTACCTAGATACCATCTCGGCCCGTCTCACTCCTAGTCACGGCCCACCTGATCCGCCATACTGCGAAGGTGGCGAAACGGGAGGATGCGATGAGCGGAAATGGAACGATACGGCACCCGACGCGACGCGAGACGCTGATCGGAGGAGTTGGAGCAGCCGCCCTTGCCGCTTCCGGCAAGCTTGTTGCGCAAAGCGCACAGGGACAGCCACTGATCGGCGATCCTGCCTTGCCGGACGTTCCCGTGAAACGCTTGGGCTGGGCCATCGTCGGTTTGGGGACTTTCGCAATCGGACAAGTCATTCCCGGCTTTTCCAACGCCCGCTACTCTCGCATCTCGGCATTCGTCTCCGGCAATAGCGATAAGGCGCGGATGCTGGGCGCGCGCCATGGAGTGGATCAACTCTACAGCTATGACTCCTTCGACACTATTTCCGAGGACCCGACGATCGACTGCGTCTACATCGTCCTTCCGGTCGGCCTGCATGCGGAATATTCGATCCGTGCGCTGAAAGCCGGCAAGCACGTGCTGTGCGAAAAACCGATGGCATCGAGCTCGCAAGAGGCCGAAGCCATGATCGCCGCGGCTGAATCTGCCCGGCGTAAGCTCGGTGTTGCGTATCGCGTGCATTTCGAACCGAACAATATGCATGTTCTCGACCGGGTGCGCAGCGGCGGGCTGGGACAGATGCGGTTTGTATCTGCAGATCACGGCTTCTCGGCCAATCCGGACTATCCACCGCACAAGTGGCGGCTCGAGAAGGCGCTCGGCGGCGGCGGTTCGATGTGGGATATCGGCATTTACGGCATCAACACATCGCTGCTGATGCTGCCCGGTGACCGCGTGACGGCGGTGTCTGCCGCCTATGCGACGCCCGAGGGTGACCCGCGTTTCACGGAAGTCGAGGGCGCGATCGACTATCGCCTGAGGATGGCGAGCGGGATCAACGTCCAGGGCTCTTCTTCCTACTGTTATAGCCCCTATGTCTCGCGGCAGCGCTATTTCGGCAGCGATGCCAGCATCGAGATGCAGCCTGCGACAACTTATTACGACAACGAGATCAGATACGAGGGAGGGGGTCAGCCTCCACGCATCTATCGTGCAGGCATCCCGGAAATACAATTCGCGGCGCAGGTCGATGGTTTCTCTCGCGCTGTCCGCGGCGAGGTCGCGGTTCGCACACCCGGCGAAATGGGCTTGCGCGACCTGCGCATCATGGAAGCCTGCTACGCCAGCGCTGACCGGGGCGGGACGGTGGTCGAGACTGATATCCCGGTTTAGGCTACGCGCGCTCACGGGTCTGGATGGTCGAGATCCTCAGCCATGGATACCCCAACGACGTAGGCTCTGCCCAAGCCGATCCGCCGATGTGATGCGGTCCCGGACGACAATTGGGTCGGTCAGGGCCGGAGGATTCCTTCGTCGGTTTGTTCGAGCGGCACGATCATTCCGTTCACATCGAATTGCAGGCGTTCGATTGCCACCGCTCTGCGCCCTAGTCCTCCGGTCTGATCCCCGATTCGCAAGGTGCCGAGGTGATAGAAGAGGTACCATTCATCGCGAAACTGGGCGACGCCCGGGTGGATGGTAAAGCTGTTTGCCGCTGAACCGGTCACTTCCCCTCGCCAAGTCCAGGGGCCAGTTATCGCTGAGGAAGTCGCATAGGAAATCCGCTCGTCCGGATCGATAGCCTCGTCCCGGCTAGCGTAGATCAGATAGTAGAGGCCATCGCGTCGGAAGACCCACGGGCCCTCTTCGAAATCCGGTAAATCGATCGTACGGATCGGCCCGGAGAAACTGATCATGTCATCTGCCAGCGGTGCGAAATAGCAATTGCCATTGCCCCAGATCAGCCAGCTCTGACCGTCATCCTCGGTCCAGACGGTGGGGTCGATATCATCCCAGTGATGCGGGCCATCGGTGTCTTCGTTGCGGACCAGCGCGCTCCCCTTTGCATCCCGGTAAGGGCCGAGGGGGTTGTCCGCAACCGCTACTCCGATGGCCTTGCCCGTGGATCCTTGGGCAGGATCATGCTCCACTGCCGTATAGAACCAGAAGCGGCCATCCTTCTCGTGGACCTGGCTTGCCCAAGCATCGCGGGCGGCCCAGTCAAAGTCGGTCGGCTTCATGATAGGGCCATGCGCGGTCCATTCGCGCATGTCCTTCGTCGAATAGGCCAACCATTCCGTGATATTGAACATCTGGCCGCCAGCAGCTTCATCGTGACCGACGTACAGATACAGCGTGTCGTCCACTACCAGTGGTGCGGGATCGGCGGTGAATTCGGTCCGTATAAGCGGATTGCCCTGATACGCGAACGTGGTCCCTTGCACGCTAGGATCTGCAAGATGAGTCTGACAGCCGGACAGCGCAACAAGCAATCCGGCCAGCAGGGCAGAGTGCGTAGCCCACCTTGAGCGATTTCGAACCCTATCAGAAATCGACATTGAGTGATTGTCCTCGATAGATGACTTCGCGACCCTTCTTGGTAGCGAAGACGTCTCCTTCCGCCTCTCCCTCGTGCAGAACGATTGTAAGACTACGCTCACCCTTCATACCGGGGAAGTTTCCGGCACGGTCCCCGATGATCAGCTTGCGCGCGGCGTTATCCCACGTCAGTGGCACGCGAGCGAATTGCCCACGTGTGTAGCCCATATCCGTGCCCTGATCCTCGTACAGGGTGAAGGCGGCATCGGCTCCTGCGAAGACATGAATGGTGAGCGGCCCTTGCGGGTTTTCACCCGTCCATTGCACATCGGGACCAGTCGGGATGATCGATCCTTCGGGTATGAAAAGGGGCATACGTTCGCGCGGGGCACGGGCATCGATGGCTTGTCCTCCGGGAATCTTCTCACCTGTGAGTGCATCGTACCAATCCTTGCTGGAGGGCAGATAAATCTCGCGATCACGGGCTTGAAACTCGCTTACCGGAGCGGCCATGATGGACGGTCCGAACAGATACTGGTCGTCGATATTCCAGACTGTCCGGTCGTTTTCGAAATCCATGACCAGCGGACGCATTATCGTCCCGTCGTCGAAATGCGTTCCAGCCGCGACGGTGTAAATATAGGGCATCAACCGGTAACGGAGGCGGTGATAATAGAGGAGCGCCTCGCGCATCGCCGGATCGCCTTCGCTGACGAGGAAAGTCTCTCGCTGCGGAAATTCGCCATGGCTGCGGAACAGCGGCGTAAATGCGCCGAACTGGAACCAGCGCAAGTAAAGTTCGCGCCACTCGGGTACATGTTCGGGATCCTGTCGGGAATACCGATCCTCCAGCGAAAATCCGCCGATGTCATGCGTCCAGTTAGGCACCCCTGCGAGGCTGAGGTTGAGCCCTGCACTGATTTGGTCGCGTAGGTCGTCCCACCGGGCGGCGACATCGCCGGACCATAGCGCCGAGGACGTACGCTGCACGCCGCCGAATCCGCTCCGCGTCAGTATGAAGGGCCGGGTATCTGGCTGGGCCTTACGCAAGCCCTCGAAGACACCTTCTGCGTGCACCAATGGATAGGAATTGAAGATCGCCGCGCCGGGAATTCCGGTTGCAGGCGAAGTCATTTGATATTTGCGCTCTTGGATCGAGAGGTTCGAATGCCAGTCCGGCTCCGTGGCATCCATCCACCACGCATCGAAGCCCAGTGGAGCAAGCGTATCGGCCATCTGGCGCCAGTAGATGTCGCGCGCATCCTGCGAATAAGGGTCATAGAAGGTATTGGGATAACCGGGCCCCACCCAATCGAGCTGGCCTGCATCGAGTGGTCTTTCGTACAGGTAGCCCTTCTCGCGCAGTTCCTCGCCATGCTTGGTCGCCGGGTAAAACTTGGGCCAGACCGAGATCATGATCCTGCCATCGAGATCATGCACTTCGTCGACCATTGCAGAAGGATCGGGGAAGCGATCAGAGTCGAAACAATGGCAGCCCCACCTGTCTTCGGGCCAGTAGAACCAGTCCTGCACGATGTTGTCGATCGGGATCTTCTGCTCGCGATAGGTGCGCATCACGCCGAGCAAATCGTCCTGCGTATTGTAGCGTTGTCGAGACTGCCAGAAGCCATAGGCCCAGCGCGGCATCATCGGGGCCTTGCCGGTCAGACGGCGGTAGCCGGCAATGGCTTCGTCCAGCGTGGGCGCAGGAACCACGTAATAGTCGATTGCCTTGCTCGCCTCGCTAGCGAAACTGACCGAATTGCGATCCGCCTGCGGCAGAGGCTCTGCGTGTTCCAGCGCGATATAGCCCTGGTTCGGCTCCCATTCTATGCGCAGGTCGATAGGGCGGCTGTCTTCCAGATCGAGTTCGAAGTTGTGATACCAGGGGTTCCAGTTCTGTCGCCAGCGGTTGAGGACCAGTTCACCATCCGCGAAGACCTTCACATAGGACGAGGAGTAAAGCCGGAATTTATGCGTGTCCGGCTTGTCGGGCCGAAAATTACCGGTCCATACGACCCGCTGCGTCTCCACGGCATTGCCCTGCGTGTTCTGACCGGTCGTCGCTGCTTCTACGGCAGCTTTCGCATCCGGCGGCCACCGCTCCTGATCGCGCAAGTACTGATAATCTATCGTGTCCTCGGATCGATCGACGACCAGTCGGTCACCGAGGTAATATCGCGCTTGCCAATCGAGCTTTAACTTGCGGTAGCTGTCGGGATCTCCCACCCGGGTGATCGAGGCGTTGTCCCACAACAGGCCGTACCCTCTGGTCGAAACCAGGTAGGGAACCGTGATCGCCATGTTGTGCTGCGCGAGTTCCAGGTCCTCGCCATTGTAGTTCATCTGCCGGTTCTGGTGTTGGCCAAGGCCGTAAAGACCTTCGTCTGTGCCGCGATTGAACTGGACCCGCGTCTCGAACCATTGCCGCCCTTCGATTTCGACCGGCTCGATCTTGCGCGCGGCAGCATGCTCGTCCAGCAGTATCGCACCGGAAGGATCGAACACCGTCAGCCGGCCCGTAGCGAGGTCCACTGCTGCGGAGCTCCTGACTGTCTGCAGGTATGCGGCATTCCCGCGCTGCGCGAAAACCGGCTCGCCGTCAGGCTCGGCGACTGCCATCGTGGTTGGCCGGTCGTCAGGCAACTCCTCCGCGACTGTGATGCGGAACGTGCCGTCGGCATGGGCGATCACACGCACCTTTTCGCCTGTATCTGTGGTCACCACCATGCCGTGTTCGACGCGCTCGACCTCGCCAGCAAGAACAGGTGAGCACAGCACGGCGGTCAAAAAGACAGTTACAATGCGTTTCATTACCGACCTCCGGAAATGGAGGTTTTGGTCGCGATTGCCGCCGGTACGAGTGCTGCTGGTATCGCTACCAATAATCGGTGCGCCATGGTCCTCTCCTCCCACAAGAAAATGTTCCGGATCGGCCAAAATTCGGCCCGAAAGTCCGACATATTCCCCATCAAACTGCAACGGGAATTGACTCCCTCCCGCCGCATGAATAGCACTATGATAGCGCTCACACTTCCAATTGGAAGGCCCAAGACAGAAAAGGGGCGCATTGATTTGGGAGGGGACTAGATGATCGGCATCACCGGCTTTCGCGTGGCGCTTCTCGCTGCATGTGCAGACCTGGCCGCATGTGCGGTGCCGCCAGCGAAGATGGCTTCTGCGCCGTCAGCAGCGCGTGAGGCTGCGGAATTGCAAACTGCGGGCGTGGCCAATCCTGAAATCTGGCCCACCTATGAATACCCGGTCCCGCTCCAGGCCGATGACGAAGCCCGCATCGCTTCGCTGCTCGGGCGCATGACGCTGGAGGAGAAAATCGGGCAGCTGATTCAGGCCGATCTATGCTGCGTAACGCCCGAGGATATACGCACCTACAATCTCGGCTCCATTCTCGTCGGCGGCAATAGCGGTCCCAATGGCAACGATCTTTCGCCCGCTCCCGACTGGCTCGCCGCGGCCGACGATTTCTACCTCGCTTCGGTCGATACCGGCGATGGCGGCGTAGGCATTCCGATCGTCTGGGGCACCGATGCCGTGCACGGGCACTCGAATATTGTCGGGGCAACAATTTTCCCGCATAATATCGGCCTCGGCGCGATGCGCGATATCGATCTTATCGAGAAAATCGGCGCCATCACCGCAAAGGAAATTCGCGTCACCGGACAGGAATGGACCTTCGCACCCACCGTGGCGGTGCCGCAGGATTTCCGCTGGGGCCGCGCCTACGAAGGCTATAGTTCCGATCCCGATCTCGTGGCTTCCTACGTTGGCGCGATGGTTCGCGGTCTGCAGGGGCCACCCAGCAACGACAACCTGCTGGCAGGCCCTTACGTAATCGCCTCGACCAAGCACTTCCTTGCAGATGGCGGCACCGATGCCGGTGTCGACCAGGGTGATAGCTCCATAAGCGAGGAAAAGCTGCGCGACATCCACGGCAAGCCGTATGGCCCGGCCATTGCGGAAGGTGTCTCGACCGTGATGGTCAGCTTCTCGAGCTGGCAGGGCAAGAAAATGACCGGCAACCGCTCGCTTGTCACCGGAGTGCTAAAGGACCGCATGAACTTCGGAGGTTTCGTGGTCTCCGACTGGAACGCACACGGGCAGGTTGAAGGCTGCACCAACGAAAGCTGCCCGCAGGCGCTGATGGCCGGCGTCGACATGTATATGGCACCCGACACGTGGAAGCCGGTCTACGAGGATCTCCTTGCCCGCGCGAAGGCGGGCACAATCCCGATCGAGCGTATCGACGATGCGGTCACGCAAATCTTGCGCGTCAAAGGGCGGCTGGGCCTCTTCGAGGCCGGCAAGCCTTCGGAACGACCCTACTCGGGGCAGTATGAACTTCTCGGCGCACCCGAACACCGGACGGTGGCCCGCGAGGCAGTGCGCAAGTCGCTCGTGCTGCTGAAGAACCAGGGCATTTTGCCACTCGCACCGGGAGGCCGACTGCTGGTTGCCGGTGACGGGGCCGACGATATCGCGCGCCAGTCGGGCGGCTGGACGCTTAGCTGGCAAGGTACCGGTGTGGATAACAGCCACTTCCCCGGCGCCACATCGATCTGGGACGGTCTGAAGCAGGCAGTCGAGGCAGGCGGCGGCAAAGCCGAACTGTCGCCCGATGGCAGCTTCTCCGAGCGGCCTGACGCAGCTGTGGTGGTCTTCGGTGAGACGCCTTATGCCGAATTCCAGGGTGATCGTGCCGCGCTTGCCCTCGATCCGGAACTGACCGCACCCTATGAAACCATGAAGGCGCTCAAGGCACAAGGCATCCCAGTGGTCGCACTGATGATCACCGGGCGGCCGCTTTACGTGAACCCGGCCCTGAATTCGGCGGACGCCTTCGTAGTCGCCTGGCTCCCTGGCAGTGAAGGGGGCGGCGTGGCCGACGTGTTGGTGGGTGACGAGGACGGGAATGCACGCTTCGACTTCACCGGCATCCTTCCCGCTGCATGGCCGCGCACGACCTTGTTGAGCGAAGGTACTCTCTACGATTATGGCTACGGCCTGAATTACAAATCCCCGCAAGGCAGTTGGACGGCCCTGCCCGAACTCGACACCGCGTCGCTCACGGGCGATAGCCGCCTGTGGTTCAGCGCCGGATCACCGGCGGCACGCTGGTCGTTGCTCGTCAACGGTGTCGAAGGCGAGGTGCAGACCCGCGTAACCACGGTGCCTGCCGAGGCGCTGGGTGGGCGTGCAAGGGTGACCGCAGAAAACTATCGCGTGCAGGAAGGTGCGCGGCGCTTCGCCATTTCGGATGGTACGGCTAGCGTGCAGCTGCGTAATTTCGAGCCGGTCGATATCGATCGCGAGACCAATGCCGACATACTGCTGCTAGTGACCATGAAGGTATGGGACGCGCCCGACAGCGCAAGACTTGGCGCGATCGGTCCCGATAGTGAGGGTTTTACCCAGTTTGCCCTCCCGGAAAGCGATGAATTCATCCGCTATGGAATTCCGCTCAAATGCCTGCGAACCAAGGGTGCCGATGTTGCCAGCCTTACCCAGCCGTTCGTCCTCGAAACGCAGGGCCATACCGATTTTGCCATCGGCGAGGTGCGGCTCGGGACCGATGCCGAAGTCGTGCTGCCTTGCAACTGAGCGAGGCGGCCGTGGCCCGCACCAGATGCGCGCTTTCATTTTGCAGATCTTGTCGGCCAATTAACCGCGAGAGAGGGAGAAACAGATGAAATTTCCAGCATATGCAACCGGTGCGGCACTGCTGCTGTGTGTATCCACGTCCGGGGTAGTCGCGCACGACGTAGCGGCCAAGGCGGAAGAATTTACGCCGCTCCCGGTTGGTAAATGCATCAATATGGGCAACACCCTCGAAGCGGAATTCGAAGGTTCATGGGGCGGCGCGCAAGCGAGCCAGGAAGACTTCGAACGTATTGCCGCTGCCGGTTTCCAGACTGTCCGCATCCCTGTTCGCTGGCACAACAAGTCGAGCAGCGACGCGCCCTATACCGTTGACAAAGCATGGATGGACCGTGTGCAGCAGGTGGTCGACTGGGGGCTTGGCGCAGGCCTGAACGTGATCCTCAACAGCCATCACTTCGACCCCATTTACGAGGACCCGCTTGCGGTCGCAAACTGGCATGGCGGCGTGTGGAAGCAGATTGCGGAGCGCTTCGAAGGGTATCCCGAGAATGTGCTGTGGTTCGAACTCGAAAACGAACCGCACAAGAATTTCGACCATTCGAACCTTCTCGAAACGCTCGATCCCGCATACAGGGCGGTGCGCGAGAAACATCCCACGCGCGCGATCATCATCGGTGGCGAGAACTGGAGCGGTATCAATTCTCTCGCTTCATTACCGTTGCCCGATGACCCGAATGTCCACCCGACGTTCCATTACTACGACCCTTTCCACTATACGCACCAGGGTGCGAGCTGGACGGCGCCCGACATCCCGCCCGTGGGCCGCAACTTCCCGACACATGGAGATGCAGCCCAGCTGGCCAAGGACGTGCTTGCCGTCGAAGCCTACAAGAAGCGCACCGGCCGCACTCCATTCATGGGCGAAGTTGGAGCGTATGACCTGCATATCCCGCTTGAAGACCGGGTTGCCTATCACCGCACCATAACCGACGCCTTCGAGCCGACAGGCATCGGCATATGTGTGTGGGCCTATACCAACACCTTTCCCTTTTACGACCGCGATGCCGGTGCTTGGCAGCCGGGACTGCTGGGCGCTCTCGGTCTGGAAGACGCGGAATAGGGCTTCGGAGATCTACCGCGGCGCATAAGCGTAAGGGCCGACGACCAGTCCGGTAAACAGGCCCGCGTGAGTTGAAGCAAGCGGCTCAATGTCGATGCTCTGCGCTATCACTTGCCAGTCGGAGGTGTCAGCAGGGCGCCAATAAGCGTGCGCTTCGCCCGACCGGATGGCAATACGAAGCTCGATAGGGCCTTCGGACGGCAAAACCGCATCGGCCACCACCACCCCGGTTTCGGGCTGATCCTCGGCAGTCCTGAGCCGGGTAACGAGACGGTCCCCTTCCCGTCCCACAATGAGAAAATGATTTTCGTCCATAAACGCAAGAAGACCCGCGAAGTCCTGCGCTCCCATTGGTACGAATTCTAGCCGTGTCGTGAAATCGGCCTCGTGGTGGCGCAAGCGGCGCCCGACAAATGTCGGCTTGCCGAGACTACCCGCCGCATCGGCGCCCGGGATCAGGTTGAGCGAACCATCACCAACGATCAGGTTTTGCACCGCCTTTGGGGTCCGAATTCCAATCCATGCATGTGAAAGCGAGCTGTCGAAATCCTCGCGCCAGCTGCTCCAATCCACTTCGGGGTCGGACGGCAAATCGGGACGTCTCGCCTGCATCGGAACGCTCTCGCCCCGATCCAGAAACCTTGGCCATCCGTCCTTCCAGATCATCGGTAAAAGAAAGGTCTCGCGGCCCATCAGTGTCGACTGCCCTGCAAAAGGCCGCGTCGCCAGGAACAGACCCCACCAGCTGCCATCATCCAGCTGTACCACGTCGGCATGACCGGTGGCCTCCACCCGGTCGGGGCGGTCTGACGGAAGATCCCGCTGTGTCAGGATCGGGTTGAATGGACCCGGCACGTACGGCCCCTTGAGGTTGCGGGAGCGATAGATCGTCTGCGAATGCTGGTCCGCCGTGCCGCCTTCTGCAGTGAGCAGATAATACCAGCCATCGACCAGGTAAATATGCGGCCCCTCCGCCCAGATCGGGTTGTCATCCGGATTGACCCCGCCATCGACCAATAGTGTTCGTTCGGGCAGGACCCTCATCGATTCTGGATCGAATTGCTGCAGCCAGAGTGCGCGATGCCCTTCGTAGCGCGGCTCGCCCGGAGGTGCGTCATTGTAGACGATCCAGGCCGTCCCATCCTTCGCGAAGTAGAGCGATGGATCGATCCCTCCGAAATCGAGCCATACCGGATCGCTCCATGGACCTGCAGGGTCGCTCGCGGTGATGACGAAATTGTCGCCACATTCGATGCAGGTATTTACGATCCAGAAGCGGCCATCGTGATGCGAGATAGCGGGCGCGAACAATCCACGATTTGTTCCCAGGCCCGAGAAATCCAATTGGCCCCCTCGGTCGATGGCGTTGCCGATTTGCCGCCAGTTGACGAGGTCACGGCTGTGGAGGATCGGCAGGCCGGGAAACCAGCTGAAGGTTGATGTCACGGCGTAGAAATCGTCACCCACCCGGACAATCGACGGATCTGGATGGAAGCCGGGTAGGACCGGGTTGCGATACATCTCGCCCGTGACCGGCGCTGTTTCATCGACCGCGCGATATTCGACGAAATCGAATTTGGCGATGGGCTGCGCATGCGCTGCCGATGCCCCCAAGAGCGCTACCATTGCACCAGCCACCACGTTATTCAGGCCCTTCATCTATTCCTCCCGGCATCTCGCGTGTTTGGGCTTGTCCCCACGCTCCAGCTTACCTATGGTAGCGCTATCACAAGGGAGGGCAAGTGCCAGCAATGGCGATAAATATTCAAGAGTGCCTGCCGGCCGATCACGCAAACGGTCGTTTTCTGGGGCGAGCTCAATCGCCCGATGGCCCTTGCGTCATCGCGATCGATCGCGGCGTTCTTTACGACCTGACAAGTCGCGTATCGAGCGTTTCGGGCGCCATAGCGAGACGCGAACTCGATAGCGGGACCATTATCGGTCCGGTCGAACACGGAATGCCAGACGGGTGGTCGTTGCTCTCTCCTATCGACTTACAGTGCATCAAGGCAGCAGGCGTGACCTTTGCACTTTCGGCGATCGAGCGGGTGATCGAAGAACAGGCACGCGGCGATGCTGCCAAGGCTGCTGCAATCCGTTCACAGCTCGAAGACAAGGTTGGATCCGGTATTCGATCTGTAGTCCCCGGGAGCGAGGAAGCGGCGCAACTCAAAGCTGCGTTGATCGAAGAGGGCATGTGGTCGCAATATCTCGAGGTCGCGATCGGGCCCGACGCGGAAATTTTTTCCAAATCCCCGGTGCTTTCTTCGGTCGGGCACGGGGGACACATCGGCGTTCGGTCGGATTCGAGCTGGAACAATCCGGAACCCGAAGTCGTCCTGGTATGCGACCCGCACGGAGAAGTCGTCGGCGTGACGCTGGGGAACGATGTGAACTTGCGCGACTTTGAAGGTCGCTCGGCGCTGCTGCTGTCTAAAGCCAAGGACAATACCGCGAGCTGCGCCGTGGGCCCGTTCATCCGGTTATTCGACGACGACTTCACCATCGAAGACGTACGAAAGGCCAATGTCGAGCTGACCATCGACGGACCCGAAGGTTACCGGCTGGAAGGCAGAAACGTGATGGCTGAAATCAGCCGCGACCCTTTGGAACTCGTACGGCAATGCCTGTCCGAACATCATTATCCGGACGGCTTCGTATTGTTCTGCGGGACGCTCTTCGCACCGACACAGGACCGCGACGTGCCCGAAGCGGGCTTCACCCATAAGATAGGCGATGTTGTGACCATCCGTTCGGAAAGGATCGGCACATTGCGCAATACGGTCACTACTTCGCGCGATGCAGCGCCTTGGGAAATGGGGATCGCCGGCTTTGCAAGGAATCTTGCCGGCCGCGGCCTGATCGAAAAAATATGACGGGAGCGTAACCTGGGTCAACAGGTCTGGGATTGCGACACGGGACGAGGGAAATAGCCGGATGAAACAAGACAGGGTCAGCTCTGCAAACAAAGCGATATATCCGAGCCTGAAAGGCCGTCGGG
This sequence comes from Qipengyuania sp. B-5, assembly GCF_056857815.1. Taxonomy (NCBI): domain Bacteria; kingdom Pseudomonadati; phylum Pseudomonadota; class Alphaproteobacteria; order Sphingomonadales; family Erythrobacteraceae; genus Qipengyuania; species Qipengyuania sp. B-5. The sequence goes on from NZ_JBSXNU010000051.1 coordinate 192,357, forward strand.
TTATCGTGAGCGGCGGCGCATCGGGCATCGGCGAGGGAATCGTCGAAGGATTCGTGAGGCAAGGCGCGGCAGTGGCATTCGTCGACATCCTTGCCGAGGAGAGCAAGGAATTGGTCAGCCGAAACGCCGAGGCTGCTGTCCCGCCCCGTTATGTCCATTGCGACATTACTGATTGTGACCATTATATCGAAACGCTCGGCCAGATCGTCGAGGAACTCGGTGGCTGCGATGTCCTCGTCAACAATGCGGCCAATGATGATCGCCACACGATCAACGACATCACGAGCGCATATTGGGACGAGCGCATGGCGCTAAACCTAAAACACCAGTTCTTCGCCGCCAAGGCTGTCGTACCGGCGATGCGCGAGGCGGGAGGTGGCTCGATCGTGAACATGGGTTCGATAAGCTGGCATCTCGGCCTCCCCGACCTTGCGCTCTACCAGACTGCCAAGGCAGCGATCGAGGGCTTAACCCGCAGTCTTGCGAGGGAGCTCGGCAGGAACAATATCCGGGTCAACACGGTCCTTCCCGGTAATGTCCAAACGCCTCGGCAGATGAAGTGGTACACCCCCGAAGGTGAGGCAGGCATCGTCGCGGCGCAGTGTCTCGACGGGCGCATCCAGCCCGAAGACGTCGCTGCCCTGGTCATGTTCCTGGCATCCGATGATGCGCGTTTTTGCACCGCGCATAATTATTGGATCGATGGAGGGTGGCGCTGATGGCCAATGTACGCACCGTTCTGGCAGCGGACAGCAAGCTTGGAGAGGGCGTGCTGTGGGACGCCCGACGCGAAATAGTGTGGTTCGTCGATATCAAACGCCACCGCCTGTGGCATTACGACCCCGACACCGGAAGCAATTCCTATAGCGAGGCGCCCGAACAAATCGGCTGGGCCATTCCTGCCGAAGAGGGCTTGCTGCTGTGCGGATTGAAAGGCGGCCTCTACACTTTTGATCCCGAAGCGAAGGAATTCGCCAAATTTGCGGACGTACCAGGTGAGCCGGCGAGCAACCGCCTCAACGATGCCTGCACCGATCCGTGGGGTCGAGTGTGGTTCGGATCGATGGACGATAGCGAGGGCAAGGCTTCCGGCCGCTTCTATGTCTTCGATCGCGGCGATATCCGGCCTGCGGGGCCCGACGGCATAACTATCACCAACGGCCCGGCAGTAAATCAAGCGGGCGACCGTATCTATTTCACCGACACCACCGCGCAAACGATCCACGTCGCCGAGCTTTCGCAAAGCGGCGTCGGAGTACCACGGCCCTTCGTAAACACAGGCGCACTCTTTCCAGATGCCTACCCCGACGGACCGGTGGTCGACGCAGAAGGGTATCTGTGGACCGGCCTTTATCTTGGCGGGAAGGTTGCACGGTTCACGCCGGATGGCGCGTTGGACACGACCATCGATTTGCCCGCTCGCGACGTGACCAAGATGGCTTTTGGCGGGCGTGACCTGCGGATCGGATATGTGACCAGCGCGATCAAGAACATGACGCCTGATGATATGAAGCAATATCCCGAAGCTGGAGGGTTGTACGCCTTCGACCTGCCGGTCGCCGGTTTCGTCCAGGCGGAGGCAAAATTGTCATGATCCGCCTGGCGATCGCCCTGCTCGCGCTGGCAATGGCGACCAGCGTAGCAGCAGCTCCTACGCTTGGACCCGCGTATGGCGACGATATGGTGTTGCAGCGCGGCCAACCCATCGAACTGGAAGGCAAAGCGCAGCCGGGCGAAACCGTGGTGGCGGATCTTTCCGGCAATACAGCCAGCGCTCTGGCCAATGCCGATGGCAGCTTCCGCATCACACTCGCAGCCCTCCCCGCCAACACCGAAGCCTCCACATTGGTTCTGAGAGATACGACCGGCGAGACACGCTACGAGGGCATTGCCATCGGCGATGTTATCCTGTGTTCGGGACAGTCGAACATGGAGTTGCCGATCAGCCGCGCGCTCGACACATATAACCAGTTGCGCCTTGCCCCTGACGACAGCATTCGCCTCCTTACTGTGCCCAAGACCACCGCGCCGGTCCCGCTCCGCAAATTTGCGGAACCGGTGAAATGGGTGGCTGCTGACAGCGAAACAGTCGCAGAGTTTTCAGCTGCCTGCTTCTATATGGGCAAGCGTTTGCGAGCGCTGCGCCCCGCGGTTCCGGTCGGCCTCATTCACTCGAGCTGGGGTGGCAGCGCTGCGCGCGCCTGGCTGACGCCGAAGGGCGTGTCCGAACTCTACGGCGGTAAGACGCTCGAGCTGCTACGGGCTTATTCTTCCGACCCCTATGCCGCCACCCGCCGTTTCATCCCGCAATGGATGGAGTGGTGGCGCGAGCAGGACAATGGGCGAGAGCCCTGGCGCGAACCGGACACGCTCGAATGGGCGCCCATCCCGCAATTTTCGTTTTGGAATGATTGGACCGGAACCGGGCTCGACACCAATCCACGCGCGAATGTCTGGCTGCGACAAACGGTTACGCTGACGCGCCAACAGGCAAATCGGGACGGTCGGCTATCCATCGGTGCGATCGACGATCTCGATCTCACTTTCGTCAATGGCGAACCGGTGGGCTACACTTTCGGCTGGGGGATCGAACGGACCTATACTGTGCCGGACGAGTTCCTTCGCGAAGGCGAAAACGAGATCCTTATCGCCGCGAACAACATGTGGGACATGGGCGGCTTTTTTGCCGGTCCTGACCGGCTTTTCTTCACCCCTGGCAATGGTGACGAGCCAATTCCGCTTGGCGCGGATTGGGAATATGCGAAATCGGGCGTCGAGGGCGTCCCGCCACGTGCGCCATGGGACGCCAATGCGGGTGCAGGAGTGATGCACAACGCAATGATCGCTCCGCTCGGTCCGATAAGATTGGCGGCTGTTGCATGGTACCAGGGCGAAGCCGATGTCGGACAGCCCGATTATGACGAGAAACTGCGGGTCCTCTTCGAAGGCTGGCGTAACCAGTTCGGCAGACAGGCACGGATGCTCGTCGTCCAGCTCGCCGATTTCGGCCAGCGCCAGTCGGAACCGGTGGAATCGGGGTGGGCAGTACTTCGCCAGGAGCAATTGGCGGGCGTAATGGCAGATGGCAATGCCGCCCTCGTTACGGCTATCGATATCGGCGAGCCTGCAGATATTCATCCAGCGAACAAGAACGTGCTGGGTGTGCGCTTGGCTGACGCATTCACGGGCCGCGCGATGCCCATGCCGCAAAGCGCTGTGCGGGATGATGCACACGTGACGGTAAGCTTCACCGGCATCGAAGGAGGCCTCGTTGCTCATGGCGGACCTGTCCCGCTCGGGGTGGAGATTTGCGGGACTGCAGTTGGTAGCTGCCGCTACGTGCTGGCAAGGCTGGTAGAGGACACCATGGTCATCGATCTTGGCGACGGTGACGACGCAAGTCGGGTGCGCCACGCTTGGTCGGATGCACCGGTGATCAACCTCTATGACGCCGCAGGACGTCCTGTGCCTGGCTTCGAGCTTCCAATAGAATGATGAATTTGGACCGCTGCAAAATGCTGCCCGGCATGACCGCTGGTGCTGCAATGCTCGCGCTGATCCGCGGGGGTGTTATCAAGAACTGCAACGCGCAGGCCCCCAATTGTCCGGGCTGACGCATCTGCAGGGCCACGGCTATAAGCTCGCGGTTCTTCCCGAACATGGTGGCCTGCTTGCCTCGTTGTCGTATGACAATGGGGAAATCCTGCGTCCTCTACCGCCCCGATGTTTCGATCCGTTGTTATCGGCTTCCTTTCCGCTCGTCCCATTCGCAAATCGCATTGCAGGAGGTCGGTTCTCCTGGATGGGTAGCCGGGTGAAACTGCCAGCGAATTTTCCCGGTGAGACCTCTGCTATTCACGGCTTCGGATGGCAAAACAGATGGGTGTTGGAGGAGGTACGCCAGAACCACTGCATTTTGTCGCATGAATGGCAGGGATTGGGTCCCCAGACATGGCCAGAGGAAATCGCAGGCTGGCCGTGGGCCTATCGCGCGGAGCAGCACATCAGCCTGGGAGAGGAAGGATGTTCGGTCACCCTCATCCTCGCCAATCGCTCCGAAACCATCATGCCTGCGGGTCTCGGCCTCCACCCGTATTTTCGTCGCCGTCCGGAAAGTCGGCTGACGTTCGAGGCAAGCCATGTGTGCGAGACTGGGCCGCAATGCCTGCCCAATGGTAAACTGGCACCCATTTCGCAATTCGGCGACTTCGCATCGGGGACCGAACTCCCGGATGTATCTATCGATCATTGCTTCACAAACTGGGGAGGTGTCGTCATGATCCAGGATGACCTTGGGACGATCAAGCTGTCTGCTACGGGAGCTCGTCATCTGCACCTTTTCGCGCCCGTCGACGCGCAAGCCCTATGCCTGGAGCCCGTTAGCCATACGCCCGATGCGCTCAACCAGAATCCTGCCGACGTCCCCTCTCTCCAGCCGGGTGAGAAAGCCAGTCTGAAAATCCGAATCTGCGCGCAAGAGTCCTAGGCCAGTTTAGTGATTGTGTCGGGGTAGTTTCTTCGACGTGCCGCGATATTTCAACGCGAAATCCATTACTCCACCCTGACCAAGCTGGCCCGACTTCTCGCGGAAGAGCTCTTCCCACGGCGTGCTGCTCTGCGGGATTTCCTGCTCCTGCTCCTCGGCCCGTCGCCTGGCGATTTCCTTGTCATCGAGAAGCACATTACAGCTGCCTTCGTTCAGGTCGACGCGAATGATGTCGCCGTTGCGCAGCCATGAAAGGCCTCCTCCCACTGCGCTTTCGGGGGAAACGTTGAGTATCGAGGGGCTATCGCTGGTGCCTGATTGCCGCCCGTCGCCAAGAGTTGGCAGCCATTGCCTGCCATCGCGGATCATCGCATCTGGCGGCTGCATGTTGACGACTTCCGCACTGCCAGGCCAGCCGATCACACCCGAGCCGCGGATGACGAGGATACATCCCTCATCGATATTGAGCGTGGGATCGTTGATACGGTGGTGGTAATCATCCGAGCCGTCGAATACGATGACCCTGGCTTCGAAGACGCCTTCCGACCCGGGTCGTGAGAGGTATTGTTCGCGGAATTCATCGCTGATTACCGACGTCTTGAGAATGCCAAAATCGAAGAGGTTTCCGCTTAGGACGAGAAAGCCTGCGTTCTCCATCAGCGGCTGGTCGAACGGCCGGATCATCTCACGATCATTGCTTTCACGCCCTTCAAGATTGCTCGCCAGGCTGGTGCCGGAACAGGTGAGGCAATCGCCGAAAAGACGGCCTGCCTGCAGCAATTCCCACATCACGGCAGGCACACCGCCAGCGCGATGGAAGCGCTCGCCCAGAAACTTGCCGGCCGGCTGCATGTTAAGGAGCAGCGGAAGGCGGTATCCATGGTCCTGCCACGCTTCTAGAGGCAAATCGACATGCGCGTGGGCTGCCATCGCCTGGATATGCGGCTGGGCGTTGGACGATCCGCCGCACGCGCTGACAACGGCGATGGCATTCAGGAACGCCTCGCGCGTGAGTATGTCGGAGGGTTTGAGATCTTCCTCGACCATTTCGACGATACGCCGACCGGTGCGATAGGCCATCTGACCGCGTTCGCGGTATGGCGCCGGGATAGCAGCGCAGCCAGTGAGAGAAAGCCCCAGTGCCTCGGCAACGGCGTTCATGGTGCTGGCGGTGCCCATCGAATTGCAATGTCCAGCACTCGGCGCGCTGTCGGTGGCGAGGTCGAGGAATTCCTCCTCGTCGATCTCCCCCGCAGCAAGTTTGCGGCGGCTACGCCAAATGACAGTACCGGACCCGACCAATTCGCCCTCGTGCCAACCATCGAGCATCGGACCGCCCGAGAGGACGATAGCCGGAATATCGACCGTGCTTGCGGCCATGATCTGGCTCGGCGTGGTCTTGTCGCAACCCGTAGTCAGGACAACCCCATCTATGGGATAGCCGTTCAGCAATTCCACCAGACCGAGGTAGAGCAGGTTACGATCGAGCGCCGCTGTTGGGCGGCGGCAGTTCTCGAAGATTGGATGGACCGGGAACTCGATAGGAATACCGCCTGCATCACGAATGCCGTCTCGCGTGCGTTTGGCGAGCTCGATGTGGATGCGGTTGCAGGGCGACAGGTCGCTGCCCGATTGCGCGATACCGATGATCGGCTTGCCGCTACGCAATTCTTCAGGCGTCACCCCGTAATTCATAAAGCGCTCGAGATAGAGCGCAGTCATGTCCATCCGCTCGTGATTGTCGAACCAGTCGCGTGAGCGCAGGCGTCGCTTGCCGGTTCGTTCGGTCATGGTCACTCGTCTGTTTTGTTGAATGAGGAGGCCAGGCTGGGCCCGGCATCCGAATTGCGGCGAATCAACTTGTAGGGCAACGTTAGCTGCTCACCCTTGCCGCTTTTCGCGCGAGTGGTTGCCTTATAGACTTTGGCAATCATCGAAACAGCCTGCGCGGTCATTTCACGAATAGGCTGGCGGATGGTGGTCAATTCCGGCCAGATGGATCGCGCGAGTTCAGTGTCGTCGAAGCCGCATACGGTAATGTCATTGGGGACGTCGAGATGACGGCGATGGGCCATCGCAACGGTGGCCGCTGCCATATCGTCGTTCGAAGCGAAGATGGCGGTCGGCCGGTCTTTTGCGCCAAGCAGTTTTTCCGCAGCCACCATGCCCGAACGATAGGTGAACTGGCCCTGCGCAATCAGGTCCTCGGCGATTTCAAGGCCAGCGCTTTTCATCGCCTCGCGAAAGCCCTGCAGGCGCCGTCCACTGGCGACCTGTTCGGGATTCCCGATAATGAAACCGATCCGTTCGTGGCCAAGGCCGATGATATGGCGGGTCATGTCGAACGCCGCCTGGAATTCGTCGATAAGAACTGCCCCGTGCGAACCGGTCGCCTTACCCGGACCAACGGCGATTGCGATGGCTCCCGCGTCCTTGATCTGGTCGAGAACATGCTGGTCGTCACACAGCGGTGGGGGCAAGATGAATCCGCCGATGCCGCCATCGATGAGCCGGCGAATGAGTTCGCCGCTTTGCGGGACAGTCTCCAGGCTTTGAACCACGAGGTAAATATCGCGTCGACTGGCCTCCTCCAGAGCTCCCATCAGGAACTCGCTAAGATAGGAGGAGGAGGGATTGTCGAATAACAGCGCAATGCGCAACTGCGTTCCACCGGCTAGCGAGCGTGCGGCGCGGTTGGGGACGTAGTTTAGCTTCTCGATCGCCGCGAGCACCTCTTCACGCGTATTATCGCGCACATTCTGCTCGCCATTGATGACGCGACTCACTGTCATCGGCGAACAATGCGCAGCCCGCGCGACATCGGCGATTGTGGGCGCAGTATTACTACGCCGGGCGCTACGTTTGCGGACCGTTTTGGCCGCCCCTACGATACCAGTCATGGCGATGGCCATAGAGCCATGCCCGATATATCGGCAAGTGCCATCATTGCCCCGGAGCCTCGGGAAATGTGCGCCCCTGGTAGCTTTCGAGTGTCTCCGGTGGCGGAGCGCTTCCTTCTGGCATCGGCAACCTGTTGAGCGAACGCCAATAGGCAATCGAAGCATTGCGCCACCAGCGGGCTTCGCGCTGTTGGATGGCGAGGCTTTCCGCAACCGCCCTGTGCCGCTGAGCATCGATACTGTCCGAAAGGTCAGCCCACTGTCTAGCCATCGCGTCGACTTGCTCGACTCCGGCATCGTATTCGCGGACAAGCTCTTCCCAAACTGTACGGTCGGACTTGAGCCGGCGGTCCCAGCGGACTCGGTGGAACCACAGGAGATATCGACTGTCAATGTTCTCGGGGGCGGCCCATTGCGCGGCAATCGTATCATTGTAATCGGCTAGCGCATTAGAGCCGGTCGCGGTCCGATCAAAACCGATACCTTCCGCATCGGCGCGGTGGTAGTAGCAGGGATTCCATTCCGGTCGCGGCAGGTCGCAGACCCAGGGCGCAGGACCATAGTGGTGGCCAGTGTCCATCAGATGCGCGAGGCCAAGGGGCGTCATGTAGCGTACCACCGCCTCCCGGCTGCCCAGGATCATGTCCACAATTGGTTCAACCGCATCGGGATCGCGCGAGAAAGTCTGCATGGTCCATTCGCGCGCGATTTCCTCGCTTGAGAGCGATGGATCCCACGCTAGCCGACCCAGCGCATACCAGTTGGCTTGGTCGAAATGCGAACCGCTCCAATTACGGTCCGAACCCGTGTTCGCTACGCCCGCAATGCCGGTCGCTGTGATGACATCGCCGACCGTTCCGCCCCGGCCCGTGTCCGCATCGAGTACCTCTTTCCACATGGGCGCCAGAAAGGCGAGATGGCTAGCGAAGCCGAGATATTCCTTCGTCACCTGTGCTTCGAACATCAGATTGGTATCCGGCATGGCACCGAACAAAGGGTGGAAGGGCTCGCGCGGCTGGAAATCGATGGGTCCATTCTTGACCTGAACGATAACATTATCGGCAAACTTGCCGTCGAGCGGAACGAACTCGGAAGAAGCCTGCCGTGCACGATCGGTGTTGTCCTCGGCCGAATAGACGAAGGCGCGCCAGATCACGATACCGCGCGGACCCAGGGCATCTGCGAGCATATTGGCGCCCTCGGCATGGCTGCGCCCGTAGTCTTGGGGTCCCGGCTGACCTTCGCTGTTGGCTTTGACAAGAAAGCCCCCGAAGTCTGGAATTGCGGCGTAAATCTCGTTCGCTTTCGCCTTCCACCAGGCTCGCACACGCGGATCAAGCGGGTCGGCAGTATCGAGCCCGCCGATATCGCGTGGCGCGCTGAAACGGGCCGATACATAAAGCCGGATCCCGTAAGGCCGCCAAGCATCGGCAAGGCGGCGGTATTTGGCGATGTAGCGCGGTTCGAGCATGAAGGCACGGGCGTTCACATTGTTTACCACCACGCCATTGATGCCGATCGAGGCATTCGCGCGCGCATAGTCGATCATCCTCTGGTCGAGCCGCTCAGGCAGGTGCCACCAATCAAAGATCGAGCGTCCCGCATAGCCACGTTCGACGTGGCCATCGGGATTGTCCCAGTGATTCAGCATGCGCAGCGGCATGGCAGGAGCTTGGTTAAGACTTATCGCCCGCAGATCGCGGCCCATCGAAAGTTCGCGAAGAAGTGCGAAGGTCGCATAGAGGCAACCCGTCGGCTCGGCAGCATCGATCCGGAAGCTGCCGTCGGAAAAGCTTAAGTCGAACGCCCCGCCTTCAGGCAAATCGCGTTTGCGGCAGTTGTAATAATAGGAACCGCGGGGACCCGTGTCGGCGACACGCTGCGCGTTCACCACCAAGCCCGGCAGGCGGCGCGAAGCAGAGAGCTGCGCCAGTCCACGCTGCAGCTCGTCTACCGCCAGCGCAACGGTCGGATCGCTTGCCATTTCTGTGTAGATGCCGCCATCAAGCGCAACCAGACGTTCCAGCGCTTTCCCTTCGAGCGGGGCATATCGCAGCCACAGCTCATAGCCATCTTCTGCAGCAACTGGACGCGCCGCGAATACGACTGCAACAAACACGGCGAGCAGCGTTGCAAGCCAGTTGACAAGCATCTTTCCCCTCATCATGGTAGCGCTACCACAAAGGCGTTGGTAGTCAAGTCCGGCGCGATGGGAGAGGGACGAAACAATGCGAAACATCAAGCGGTCTGCGCTTACTCTCGGTCTGTGCCTGGCGGCACTGGCCCCGATGACTCATGCACCTGTCGCCGCACAGGATGTGACAGTGGAACGCCCGATGGCGGATGCCCCGTATTGGGATGCCAGCCTCACGGTGGAACAGCGTGTCGAAGATCTCCTCGCCCGCATGACGCTCGATGAGAAGGTCGCCCAGATCATCACGATCTGGAACAGCAAGAATGAAATCCAAGGCGATGACGACCGCTTTGATCCGGCCAAGGCTGCGGCGCGCTTCCCGCACGGGATCGGCCAGATTGCCCGTCCGTCCGACCGACTCGGACCCTCCAGCCCGCGCGAGGTGCCGCGCCGCAGCATAGAGGACAGCATCCAGTACGTGATCGATGCGCAGCGCTGGGCAATGGAAGATACGCGCCTCGGCATACCCATCCTCTTCCATGAGGAATCGCTCCACGGTTTCGCGGCCAAGGATGCCACATCCTTCCCGCAATCCATTGGCCTTGCCAGCACCTGGGATCCCGACCTCATCCGGGAAATCAACGACCTGATTGCTGGCGAGGTTCGCGCGCGCGGCGTCCATCTGGTCCTCTCTCCGGTTGTCGACGTCGCGCGCGATCCGCGCTGGGGCCGGATCGAGGAAACCTTTGGCGAAGACCCCTATCTTGTAGGCGAAATGGGTGTCGCCTCGGTCGAGGGGCTGACGGGCGTCAGCACCGACCGCAAGCTGCGCGAAGGGCAGGTTATGGCCACGCTCAAACACATGACCGGCCACGGCCAGCCCGAAAGCGGAACCAATGTCGGCCCCGCCCAGATCAGCGAACGCACTTTGCGCGAAATGTTCTTCCCGCCGTTCGAGCAGGTTGTCACCCGCACGGCGATCGACGCGGTCATGGCCAGTTACAACGAGATCGACGGTATACCCTCGCACTCCAACTCCTGGCTGCTGAACGACGTGTTGCGTGGAGAATGGGATTTCCGCGGTGCGGTGGTCTCCGATTATTATGCAATCGAAGATATGGCGCGGTTGCACCAGATCGTGCCTGATTACACAGCGGCGGGCGAGCTGGCCCTCAAGTCGGGCGTCGACGTCGACTTGCCCGAAGGAGATGGCTTCGAAAACCTTGCAGACAGCGTGCGTGCTGGGCGGGTCTCCATGGAAGCGATCGACCAGGCCACCCGCCGTTTCCTGACGATGAAATTTAACGCAGGATTGTTCGACAACCCCTGGCCCGATCTTGAGCTCGCACGCACTTCCAACAGTGCAGAGGGCGTAGCGCTTGCCCTGAAAGCCGCAGAAAAATCTCTCGTACTCCTGAAGAACAACGGCGTGCTGCCGCTCTCGCTGCAGGAAGGCGGTCGGGACAAGCCGACAATCGCGGTGATCGGCCCCAATGCCGATGTCGCCCGTCTCGGCGGCTATTACGGAGAACCGCGCGCCAGCGTAACGCCGCTGCAGGGTATACGCTCGCTGGTCGGCGATCGCGCTAATATCGTTCATTCGCTAGGCGTCGAAATCACAAAAGGTGATGACGACTGGTGGGATGACGAGGTCGAGCTTGGCGATCCGGCAGAGAACCGCAGGCGCATAGCCGAGGCGGTCGAACTTGCGAAAACCGCTGATACCATCCTGCTTTTCATTGGCGATACGGAGAAGACCAGCCGCGAGGGCTGGGCTCCCGAGCATCTTGGCGATCGTACCAGCCTCGACTTGGTCGGCGAACAGAACGAGCTGTTTGCAGCTCTCAAGGCGCTGGGCAAGCCGGTCGTAACCGTGCTCGTGAACGGAAGGCCGCCAAGCTACCCTGCCGTGGCGGAACAATCCGACGCCATTCTCGAAACTTGGTACGCTGGTGAACAGCAGGGCACGGCCATTGCCAAGGCACTGTTCGGGGAAGTGAACCCCGGCGGCAAGATGCCGGTCACCACAGCGCGCAATGTCGGGCAGCTTCCCAATTTCTACAATTACAAGCCGAGTGCGCGGCGCGGGTATCTCTTCGACGAGGTCACGCCGCTCTATCCGTTCGGCTTCGGCCTGTCCTACACAACCTTCGCGTTCGGCGAGCCGACCGTGTCGGCGGAAACTATCGGTGCAGGACAGGGGGTCACCGTCAGGGTTCCAGTCACCAATACGGGCGACATGGCGGGTGACGAGGTAGTGCAGGTCTACCTACGCGATGTCATCAGCTCGGTCACGCGGCCGGTCAAGGAACTCGCAGGGTTCCAGCGGGTCACACTCCAACCGGGCGAAACGAAGACTGTCGATATCGCAATCGAACCGCGGTCTTTCATGATGTGGAACCGCGACATGGAACGCGTTGTCGAACCGGGCGAATTCATGCTGATGGTCGGCCCCAGCTCGGAGGAATTGCAAAGCGTGACGGTCACGGTGCAACCATGATCACTGGCCGCCGTGGCGCTCTGAAACTGCTATACGGGGGCAGTCTTTCCGTTATCGCAATCTCACAGGCACCGTCTGTGTTCGCGCAGGCCGGGCCTGTCTACAAGGATGCCGCGGCGCCCATCCCAGCCCGCGTGGCAGATCTGCTTGCCCGCATGACGCTGGAAGAGAAGGTCGAGCAGATCCGCACCGCCTGGGCGGCCAAGGGCGATATGATCGACGGGCTCGAATTCGATCCCACAAGGGCAAGCGCAGCTTTTCCCAATGGTATCGGCCATGTAACTCGCCCCAGCGACAAGCGCGGCGTGCCGGGCGCTTCCGAGGCGTCTGGCGGTACGGCCGCAAACTGGCGCACACCAAAGCAGACGGTTGAATTTATCAACGCCCTGCAGCGCTGGGCATTGGAGGACACGCGCCTCGGTATCCCCGTGCTGGTTCACGAGGAATCACTTCACGGTTATATGGCGACCGAAGCGACCATGTTCCCGCAAGCGATTGCTCTTGCAGGGTCCTTCGACACAAATCTGATGAAACGCATCCAGTCGGTCACAGCGCGCGAGGTCCGGTCTCGCGGCGTACCGCTCGTGCTCAGTCCCGTGGTCGATATCGTGCGCGATCCACGCTGGGGCCGGATCGAGGAAACGTGGGGCGAGGATCCATATCTGACTGCGGAGATGGGCGTCGCTGCAGTGGAAGGCCTGCAGGGCCCGGGCAAGTTCGAGAAGCTGCGCGATGGCAAGGTTTTTGCGACGCTCAAGCACATGACCGGCCATGGCCAGCCTGAAGCGGGCAACAACGTTGCGCCCGCCCAGCTATCCGAGCGCGAGTTACGGGAAAACTTCTTCCCCCCTTTTCGCGAGATCGTGCGTCGCTGTTCGGTCGGCTCAGTCATGCCGAGCTATAACGAGATCGACGGTATTCCTAGCCACGCCAATACTTGGCTGCTCGGCGATATTCTACGCGGCGAATGGGGCTTCGACGGGATAATCGGCAGTGATTATGGCGGGGTCCACGAATTGGCAACGCTGCATAAGGTAGCGGACAATCTTGAGGATGCGGCTCATCAGGCGCTGCTCGCGGGCGTGGACAGCGAGCTGCCGGAAGGCCGCGCTTATGCGACACTCGTCGATGCAGTAAATGCCGGCCGAGTTCCTGTGGAACTGGTGAATACGGCCTGCGCGCGCATGCTCACTCTTAAATTCCGCGCAGGCCTCTTCGAAAGTCCGTATGGCAATTGGGAGCTGTCTAGCCGCATCACCGGAAATGAGGAAGCGCGGGCTCTGGCGCTGGAAGCGGCACGCAAAAGCCTATGCCTGCTAACGAACAAGAACGGCACATTGCCACTTGATCGCGCCACGATGGGCAAAGTCGCCGTGATCGGACCAAACCACGCCATAGCGCGACTGGGGGGCTATTCCAGTGTGCCCAAGCAGCGGATCAGCTTGATCGAAGGATTGCGCCAAGTTGCACCCGATGCCGAATTCGTAACCGCGCAGGGTGTCTTCATCACGACCAGCGAGGATCGCTCACAGGATCTCATCTACCTTGCCGACCGTGAGGAGAATCTACGCCTCATCGAGGAAGCCGTAGCGTTGGCGAGCACTGCCGACACGATCATCCTCGCGATCGGCGACACCGAACAGACGAGCCGAGAAGGCTTCGCGGCCAATCACCTGGGTGATCGCATCGATATCGATATCGTGGGCGAGCAGAACGAGCTCGTCGATGCACTGGCCGCCCTCGGCAAACCGCTGATCGTCGCCGCCTACAACGGACGCCCGCCCAGCTGGCCCAATGTCGTCGAGAAAGCCGATGCCATACTGGAGTGCTGGTATCCCGGCCAGGAGGGCGGCGTTGCAGTGGCAGAGGCGATTCTGGGCGACATCAATCCGGGTGCCAAGCTTCCAGTAACGGTGTTGCGGAATGCGGGACAGGTGCCGTATTTCTACAATCACAAACCCAGCGCCCGGCGTGGCTACCTTTTCGATGACAAAACGCCACTCTTCCCGTTTGGACATGGCCTCTCTTATTCCGAATTCGCGATCTCCGAGCCCCGCCCGAGCAAAACCCGCTACACCCGCGACGAAGCTATCGAAGTTTCGGTCGATGTGAGCAATACTGGATCTCGACAGGGCGACGAGGTGGTCCAGCTCTACATCACACGCACCAATCTTTCGGTCACGCGGCCGGTGCTAGAGCTCAAGGGGTTCGAGCGCGTTTCGCTGGAACCAGGCGAAACCCGTCGGCTGCGCTTCGTCATCGAACCGCGCCAGCTCTTAATCTGGAACCGCGACATGGAGGAGGTCAACGAAGCAGGCCCCATTGCCTTGTCCGCGGGCAATAGTTCGGCCGCACTCAAATCGGTCAATGTGGAGGTTATCTAGATGGACAGGAAATTCCCGCTTTCCCGCAGGCAGGCGCTTGCGGGTCTGACAGCCCTCCCCCTTATGGGGTGCGGGGCGGGCGTAGCTATCGTAAACGGCCCAGTAGGCACCACACCCTCAGCATCTAGCGGTTACCCCATCCCTAGCCTCGATACGATCGCTCGGCGCGGCGGGCGGCGCTTCGGCAGCGCGGTAGCTTCCACGCCGGGGCAGACTGAAGCAGGCTCGGTGCAGAACGCACTCTACATGGACCTGATCAAGGCAGAATGCGGTCTCGTCGTTCCTGAAAACGAGATGAAGTGGCAGACTTTGCGCCCGGACTCCTCGACTTTCGATTTCAGCCGGATGGATTCGATCGTCACCTGGGCTCAGCAGAACGGGCTGGACGTGCGCGGGCATACACTTCTGTGGCATCGCCCGCAGTGGTTTCCCGACTGGCTAAACACCTACGATTTCGGGGCCAATCCGGTAGCCGAGGCCGAACGTCTGCTGACCGAGCACATCCGGACTGTGACCCGTCGGTATCGCGGTATCATTTCCAGTCACGATGTCGTGAATGAAGCGATCGATCACGATCGCAATGCCCCGATCGAAACAAGCCTCAGCCGCGCGATGGGGAGTCCGGAGGCAGTCATCGACCTCGCCTTCCACACTGCGCGCGAGGAGCTGCCCGAAGCCCAACTGGTCTACAACGACTACATGAGCTGGGAACCCGACCATCTCAAGCACTGTGCCGATGTGCTACGCTTGCTCGAAGGAATGATGAAGCGGGGCACGCCGGTTGATGCATTGGGCATCCAATCGCACATCGAGATGTTCAGCATCGATCCTGCTACCGGTGTCGGCCCTTATGCCGAGCGCGAATGGCGCCGCTTCCTCGACGAAGTGACCGGAATGGGCCTGCGCCTGCTGATTACCGAGTTCGACGTGAAGGACAGAGCACTGCCTGCCGACATTCCCGAGCGAGATCAGAAAGTCGCCGAATATACGCGGCGCTACTTCGACGTCATGATGGAATACGACGCGCATCTGGACGATGTGCTGGCTTGGGGAATGATCGACCGCTTCAACTGGTTGCAGTATTTCGACCCCGCGAAACGGCCCGATGGCCTCGAAGTGCGGGGGACTCCCTATACTTCGAACTATGAACCCAAGCCTCTGCGTACGGTACTGGCAGAAGGCCTGTCCACCTAGGAAGGCGCGTTTGACAGGTGTTTCAGCACGCCGGCGTAGGACTTGTTGATAAAGGCCGCGCTTCCGAAAGGTAGCGCGGCCTCTTTGATTGCTCCCGTGACCAAGGGTTGGGGAAGCCATCACCACTTCCATGCAGTGCGATGGAAGGCCTTACCCTCGCGCGCAGCCGACAGGGAGCTTCCTATAGACAGTAAACATCGAAAAGGCCGCGCCACCCAATTGGTAGCGCGGCCTTTTCTGTGTGACGCCGGGGCTAGAAGCTGCCGCGGATGATGAACGAGTACCTGCGGTCGTTCATGAAGTATGAGCGGGGCGCAAGGACATCCGGATCACCGGTATAGGCTTGGGTCGTCTTGGTCACTTCGTTGGTGAGGTTCACGCCCTGCACCCCGACCCTGAGGTCGCCCGGTAGGCCCATGACACTGCCGAGATTGAAGAAGATCGAAGCATCCAGCTGCCCCGTCGGCTCGTTGAAGATTGAGTAGTACGGGAAGATCACGTCGGAGGCCGTCAACAGGAAGCGCGAGCGCCAGTTATAGGCAGCACGCAGTGAGATCGGGCCCTTTTCGTAGAAGCCGCTGACGTTGAAATTGTGCTTCGAAAGCTGCTCCAGCGGCAGGTTGCCCGGCGGAACTGTCGAATCCGTCGGAACGGCTCCACCATTCAGGAACGTGTTCGGCAGGCCCGAGCTGTCGATATATGTGTAGTTTGCACTAGCCCCCAATCCATCGAGCGGCGCAGGAAGGAAATCGTAAGTCTGCTGATAGGCGACTTCGAAGCCCTTGATCTTGCCCGTTCCATCGAAATTGGCCGGGCCGCGAATAGTGATATCGCGCGATTCCCCGCTGGCATTGGTGATGGTTTCGGTACGCACCGATTGATAGAAGAAATTATCGATGGTCTTGTAGAAGCCATTGAGGGTGAGTGAACCCACGGGAGCGAAATACCATTCCAGGCTGGCATCGAATTGCCATGCGGTCGCCGGCACGAGATCTGGCGCGCCGGCTGTGCCGGTAAAGTTGCCCGAACTGTCGATGCTCGCATTGAAGTAATTTCGAATGTAGCCGTTGTCCGGCCTTGTAAGAACCTTGGACCCGGCAAATCTCAAGATAATATCGTCCGTTAAACCGAATTTCAGGTTCATACTTGGCAGGAAGTAATCATAGTCGGTGTTCACCTGGTTGTAGAGGAACACACCGTCTGCGAAATTCTGCAACCCGACATAGAAATCTTCGCCGCGATTACAGATTCCTCCCGGTACTGCCTGACCACCGCCGGCGGCGGCCGGTCGATCCCGTGGAGCGCAACGGACATCGAAGTCCTGCGCAATGCCGAGGCCATCCTGCGTACCTGCAGTACGCGAGGTCGCCGATCTCACGTCGGATTTCACGTACCGCACACCGACATTGCCCGACAAGCGAACATCGCCGAGCAAGTCGTCGCTGCCAAATTCCAGCATCCCGTAAGCGGCGTAATCGTACTGCTTTACCGTCTGGATATCGGAAGGCAGGTATGGGGTTCCCTCTATGGCTCCCCCACGCGCAGCCAGGGGGTTCCAGGTCGGGGCCGCCCCCAGTGCAATTGCCTGGTCCTGAACCGACTGGAAGAACGCGACGGAACCGTCGTAATCGTCGATTAGATCGCCCGAGTAATAGAATGCGCCCGGAGGGCCGGAGACCTCCCCGCGGAAGAAGTTCGGGAATTCGTACCGTTCGGAAGCACCCGGATCGGTATCGGCGAAGTTGACGGGACGGGAGCCTGACCAGGTCTCGCTGAGCATACCCCAGTTATAAGTCGTGTAGCGAACTGTTTGTTCGCGGCCCTGATAGCGGGCACCGAATTTTGCCCGACGGATGAAAGCGTACTCATCGAAATCATATGTAAAATCGGCAGCGAATGCGAACTGGTCGCCTTCACTGTCCTCGGCATGATCCATAGCGGCACGCCAGAACTGGAAGCGGGGATCGGTGAAGTAATCCTCGTCACTCGCGTTCGCGAGGTCCGCGCCAGGGGCAGACCAAGTATAGCCCAGGAATTGCGGCTTGTGCGGAACAATGTCCGGATAGTCACCACTTATATCGAGTTCCTGATCGGCAAAATTAGAGCCGAAAACGCTGAAGTCGAGATTTTCTTTGCGTGAGGTCGCATATTGCGCGTCCAGCTCGACATGCAATTTCTCGGTCAGCTGGTGCTCTAGCCGCAGACTGTAGTCGTTGTTGGTAGTCTCGTCCAAGACCTGGCGCCGGGCTAGCGAAAACTGTGACCCGCCGATCGGCACGAAAGGCGAAGTGCCGGGATCTCCGCGCCAACCGTTGGAGGCATCGACGATATAACCAGACTGGAACAGACCGTTCTCGTCGTAAACATAGTTTGTGAATTCGCCGACGGGGCATTGTGCGCGCGGTGGGGTCTCGTCGTCGGGATTGATGGTGCCGTTGCTGTCAACGACGTTCGGGCCGGCACCATTCTGCAGACAACCGATCGGGTATGTCGAATACTCGGCGAGATCAGGCGCCGTCTCATACGTATATTCGCCCCAGCGGTTGGTCGTATGTGAACGGATGAACTCGGCGGTCAGGCGTGTTCGCTCGTCAAGGCTCTCCCATTGCGCCGAAACTGCAATCCCATCGCGCTTGCGATTGAATTCCTGGGTACGGAACTGCCCGCCCACCGGAGCGACGCGGTAGTCGGCATAATCGGCAAATCCGTCTGCACCCGGCGAACCGAAATCACCGCAAGCGGCATTCCCGCCAGGCAATGTCATCGTATCCGAATCCGATGGAAGCGGGTTACGACAAATAAATCTGTCGGCCTCGTTGGCAAGGGCAACCAGTTGGCCGTCACGCGTCTGGTAATTGGCGATCTGCAGGCCGTCGGCACGGCTCTTGATCTGCGAAAATGCACCGCTGACCAATATGCCGAAGCGGCCACTGTCGGTGGTCCAGGACTTGCTTACAAGACCCGATACAGTCGGCGTCCATTCTTCGCTGAAATCGCCATAATTGGCCTCGACGCCGAACGCGACTTTCAAGTCGTCGGAATTGCTATCGAACGGCTTGCGGGTATTGAGATTAACCGTACCGGCGAGCCCGCCTTCGATCATATCGGCGGTTGAGTTCTTGCTGATTATAACCGAGCCAAGCAGTTCGGAGGGAACATCGGCAAAGTTCAACGCCTGACCGCCGACGCCCGCGGCAAAGGCAGAACGTCCGTTGAACTCGGAGCGAACGAAATTGAGGCCGCGAACAACCACGCCCGAGCCCTCGACCGAGAAATGGTCGGGATCATTCGAACCGGCAAATCGGTTGATTGCGACGCCTGGAACGCGTTGAAGCGCTTCGGTAACCGAACGATCAGGCAGGGCGCCAATATCTTCGGCCGTAATTGCGTCGACTACCGTATCGGCGTCGCGCTTGATGCCTTGCGCATTTGCTAGCGACTGGCGGATGCCGGTAACGACGATCACCTCGCCATCCTCAGCCTCTGACTCATCTTCGACCTCGGCATCCTGCGCGAATGCGGCAGTAGTGCATAGCATGCTGCCAACCACCATCGCCGAAGCGGTGGTGCGCAGTACCGACTTAAGAAAAACGTCACGCCCTGTCGCGTGCGCTTCGCGATCGAACATCGCTTTGGCCATAAGACCATCCCTCCCATGTTAGCGCTACCACTTTAGTTTGGCAGCTTGCTCGTTCTCCACCCAATGACTTATCGACGACACACCTCCTTGGCAAGAGGGTTTCGTTGTTGTTTGCCGAAATACTGTGGCAAATTGCCAACAATGCCGCGACGCGATAGATATGGGGATTGATGGGATGGAGGAATGGTATCGGTAACGTAAATCGGATCGAGCGCGTTGTGATCGTTGGCGGCGGAACAGCCGGCTGGATGGCGGCTGCAGCGCTGGCACGCTTCTTTGACGACGGTCGACGGACGATCAAACTGATCGAATCGGAAGCCATCGGCACAGTAGGCGTCGGCGAGGCGACGATCCCGCCGATCGCCAATTTCAATGCCATGCTCGACATTCGCGAGGACGAATTTCTGCACGCCACGCGCGGCACCTATAAGCTCGGCATCGAGTTCGTGAATTGGGGCCGAAAGGGGGATCGCTATTTCCACCCTTTCGGAAGCTTTGGCCAGAGCTTCCATGGCATCGCCTTTCATCAGCTGTTTTTGCGCGAAAAGGCGCGCTCTGGCGCATCAGCAGGTGAAATCGGCAATTTCTCCATGAGCACTGTTGCAGCCTTGAGCGGCAAGTTCGGCAGGCCCGCACCCGGCGCCAAGTCGCTCGTCAATCAGATTGCCTACGCGTACCATTTCGACGCAAGCCTCTATGCCGCATTTCTGCGGCGCTTGGCCGAGCGCCGGGGAGTCGATCGCATCGAGGGTCGTGTCACGCAGGTAGAGCAGGATGGCGAAAGCGGCGACGTTTGCGCTGTCGTGCTTGAAGACGGCACTAGAATTGAAGGCGACCTGTTCATCGACTGCTCGGGCTTCCGGGGCCTGCTGATCGATGAAACGCTTGCCGCCGGCTACGAGGATTGGAGCCATTGGTTGCCGATGGACCGCGCCATAGCTGTTCCTTCGCAGAACATGTCTGCACCTGCCCCCTTCACGCGCTCGACCGCGCATGGTGCCGGATGGCAATGGCGCATCCCATTGCAGCACCGCACCGGCAATGGCCATGTTTTCTCTAGCGCGTACATGGAAGAGGAAGAGGCACGCGATATCCTCCTCGCCAACCTCGAAGGACCTGCACTGCAGGAGCCGCGCACTTTGCGGTTTCTCACCGGCATGCGCAAACAGGCGTGGAGCCACAATGTCGTGTCGCTGGGACTTTCGGCAGGCTTTATCGAGCCACTGGAATCGACCAGCATCCACCTCATCCAGAACGGCATCGCGCGGCTCTTCGCGCTGTTTCCAGACAACCCCGTCAGCCCGATAGAACGCGAAGAATACAACCGCGGCATGCGCGAAATCTTCGAAGACGTGCGCGATTTCATCATCCTGCACTACAAGGCCACGCAGAGGGACGACACCGAGTTCTGGCGTTACGTGCGCGATATGGAGGTGCCCGAAAGCCTTGCACGCAAGATCGAGCTCTGGAAATTGCGCGGCCGCGTCTTTCGCGAAAATGCAGAACTGTTCGTCGCCGACAGCTGGATAGCCGTGATGCTGGGGCAGAATGTCTGGCCCGAATCACACGAACCGATTGCCGACACGCTTGACCCCGACAAGGTCGCCGCCGCCATGCGCCAGATGCGCGAAGCCTATCGCGAGACGGCTGCCAAGCTTCCTTCGCACGATGCTTTCATCCGTCAGACGGGCGGGTGGCATGAAGACATTGTACACCCCGCTCCTGCGGCAGGCCTCGCGGAATGAGCGCCGCGCCGGTAACCAAGGTTGTCATTGTGGGCGGCGGAACTACCGGCTGGATGACCGCCGCAGCGACTGCCCGCATCATGGGCGAGGGGCCCGGTTTTTCCATCACACTGGTGGAAAGCGAGACTATCGGTACGGTCGGCGTGGGCGAAGCGACGATCCCGCAGATCATCGGCTTCAACCGTTTGCTCGGCATCGACGAGATGCAGTTCATGCGAGAGACCCGTGCAACCTACAAGCTGGGCATCGAATTCGTCGACTGGCTGCGCCCGGGCCATTCCTACGTGCACCCGTTCGGCAGCTACGGGCTCGACATGCTGGGTATCGAATTCCAGCATTTCTGGCTGCGCGGTCGCACGCTCGGAGATGAGGCCGATATCGACGCTTATTCGATTGCAGCAATGGCAGGAAAGGCGGGCAAGTTCGACTGGCCGCGGCCCGACACCAATTCGCCAATGTCGAAGCTCGCATACGCATTTCAGTTCGATGCGGCGCGCTACGCAGCCTTCTTGCGCCGAATGGCAGAAGGGGAAGGTGTGAGCCGTATCGAAGGACGCGTGGTCGAAGTGCATCAGGACGGCGAAAGCGGTTTTGTCACGGGCATAGAGCTCGACAGTGGCAAAGTCGTCGAGGGCGAGTTGTTCATCGACTGCTCGGGCTTTCGTTCGTTGCTACTTGGGCAGGCGCTCGAAGTGCCGTTCAACGACTGGTCGCATTGGCTGCCCTGCGATGGGGCGGTGGCCGTGCCTTGCACGCTCGGCGGAAAGAACGAACCGCTCACTCGCTCGACCGCGAGGCCGGCAGGATGGCAATGGCGAATTCCGCTCCAGCACCGGCTCGGTAACGGCCATGTCTTTTCGTCTGCATACATGGAGCGGGAAGATGCGACCGATATGCTGCTCGCCAATCTCGACGGAGAGCCGCTGACCGAACCCAACCAGCTCTTTTTCAAGACCGGCCATCGTGCGCGGGTATGGGAGAAGAATGTCATCGCGCTTGGCCTGTCGGCGGGCTTCCTCGAACCTCTTGAATCCACCTCCATCCACCTCGTCCAGTCGGGCATCGCGCGGCTCATGTCGCTGTTTCCCGACAGCAGTTTCTCACCAGTCGAGATCGCGCGCTTCAACGAAGAGACCGAGCGCGAATATGCGGATATCCGCGATTTCCTCGTGCTGCATTACAGTGCAACAGAGCGCGATGACTCGGAGTTCTGGCGCTATTGCCGCAATCTCGAGGCACCCGACGGGCTGAAGGAAAAGCTCGAGATGTTTGCCAGTTCGGGGCGCATCTTTCGGGAGAACAACGAGCTCTTTACCGAGGCCAGTTGGCTCTCGGTCATGCTGGGCCAAGGCATAACGCCTGAGCGATACCACCCGGCAGCGCGCCTCCTCGACGACCAGGAAACGCTCAAGCGGCTCACACATATTCGAGAGGTCATCCACCAGACGGTCGACCAGCTGCCAACTCAATACCAGTTTCTCCAGAACAAAGGCGGGGCAATTCCAACCGATGCACGGCTGAGCACGTGAACGGTTTTCCACCAGCTTCGCAAATGAAAGAAAGATCGGCACGGATCGATTCTGAGGAATTCGAGCAGTTGCGGGCCGATGGAAGACCTGTCGTAATGCGCGGCCTCGTCTCCGACTGGCCGGCCGTGAAAGCATCCCTCAAGGGCCGTAGCGAAATCGCAACTTACCTGGTCGGGCGCTATTCGCAGCGACCGGTCAACGCAATCGCTGCGGCCCCGAGTGAGATGGGGAGGTTTTTCTACACTAAGGATTTCAGCCGGCTGAATTTCGTCAAGGCAAGCGGCAGGCTGGATGCTTTTCTGGACGATTTGCTGAAGGCGAGCGATATGAAGATGCCGCCTGCCATGGCTGTACAGTCGGAGGACGTGGATCGCCTGCTACCGCGATTTCTCGAGGAGAACCCGCTCGACCTTCTGCCGGGAGTTCCCCCGCGCATCTGGATAGGAAACCGGATCCGCGTTGCGCCGCACTACGACGCGAAGGAGAACATCGCGTGTTGCGTCGCCGGGCGGCGGCGCTTCACCCTTTTCCCGCCAGAGCGCACTGCCGACCTTTATCCGGGCCCGTTCGAACTGACGCCCGCCGGCACACCGGTAAGCATGGTCGATATCGCAGAGCCTGACCTCGAACGCTTCCCGCGTTTCGAAAAGGCGTGGAGCGAAGCACAGCAGGTCACGCTTGAACCCGGCGATGCCATCTACATTCCCTATGGCTGGTGGCACGGCGTCGAATCACTCGAGCCGGTCAGCATACTAGTCAACTATTGGTGGACGCCCGACCTGCCCGAAGGCGTAGGAAATCCCTATGACGGTCTGCTCCATGCCATGCTTGCCTTCCGCCATCTGCCAGCCGACGAACGCAAGGTCTGGCGTACCATGCTCGACTATTATGTGTTCGGAACCGACGGTGACGCGGCTGAGCATTTGCCGGATCATGCCAAAGGGATCCTCGGCCCGCCCAGCCCGGCCATGTTTGCCCAGATGCGTGCGCTTATCCGGCGCGCTCTTGGCTCCGCTGGCTGACCGAGGCAAGCCACTGGCCGTAGGGCGGCGCGAAGCGGAGAGCGGCCCTTGCAGCAGCATCGAACTCGGCCTTTGCACGCTCTTCTATGGCTTGGTCAGCAGCACGGGCGGCTGGCGGGACCCCCGGCTCGAAACCGAGCGCGCCCAGCAGCCCAAATTGCTCCTGCGAGGAGAGTGGAGTTTCCTCGCGAAAGGGAATTCGTCCCCGCCTCTCGAACTGGTCGACGACCTCCGCGACACGTCCCTGGACGGCGCGCTCCCCGAACACGTCCTGCGCTACGGGCCGGGCGAAATAAAAAGCGAGCATCTCGTGCACGCCTTCCATCATAAGCACCGAACGCCGGTTATATTCCGCGCGTTCGAGCGGCTCTATCTCGCGGCCGGGCAGCATTTCGAGCAGCAGGTCGAGCTGACGATGCGCGAGATCGAGATGGTATGGCCCAAGCGGTTCGAACCGCGCGCTGGCATCGCCAAGGGCAACGATGTTGCCCAGCCACGGTGCGCGTGCGCGACCCGGCGTCAGACCAATCGCGGCGACCGCAGGCATTCCGAGCGCGGCCTGCGCTGCGTTGCGATCAACGCCATCTCCGACGCCCAAGGTCGAGTAAACCCCGTCGCGCCCCGCAACGCGCGTCTGCCATCCCTTGTCGAGCAAAGACACGCGATCCTCTAGCGCAATCTCCGGCGCGGTCGGTTGTGCGAGATAGACGGTCCGCGTCGGCAGGCTTTGCGACCAATCGACCAATGCAAAGTCCGAATGCGAGGCAAGCAAGGTGGCCGCTGGCCCGCTGCAATCCACGAACAGATCCGCCTCTATCCGCCCCTGTTCGGCGATGACGATGGCGGCTATATTCGCGCCCTCGTCCGGCTCGACGCGTTCGATGGTCCCTTCAACATATTGCACCTGCAACGCCTGGGCTTTTTCGACGAGCAAGTTGCGATAAGCACCCGGGTTCCAACGCAGCGCGTAATCGATGTCGGATAAGGGAGTGGGTTGGTCTGGCGGAGGCGGAGCAAAGCGCCCGGCATCGGCCAGCACCTCAGCCAGCGAGCCTTGCCTACCCTCTCCCTGCCCGACCTGCCGACCGCCGCCCCAATCTCTTGCGAAGGCAGTCTTGAGTTCGGGCGCGAGCACTTCTCCATAGGAAAGTGTGCCCCTACTCCCTTTCCCATCCCAATTATCGAAGCGGGTGACAAGCCGGTAGCTGCCGCCCGCCCTGAGCACGATTTCACTTTCCTCGATCCCAAGCCGATCATGCAGCTTGTTGGTAAAAGGCAAGGCAGTCGGCGACCAGTCGGCAAAGCTTGCGGGCGTCGGTTGCTGGCCGACCAGCACAACCTGACATACGGGCAGGGCGCGGCGCAGGGCGATTGCTGCCAGGATACCGACCTGGCCGTCGCCGACCACCACGATCCTGCGGCAGTGGTCTCGCGGCTCGCTCATACGGCCTCTGCAATCCTAGCTGCTTCGGCGAGCAGATACTCGCGATGCCCGGGCATATCCGCTACTTCGTCGGCAACTACTTTGTGGAAGCGCTCCGCCGCGCGGGCCATCTGCTCCGGCTCAGCGAGTGACGCACGTGCGTCGTGCCGTTCGGGCAAAACGCCTTGCCCCACATATACCGCTATCCAGCTGGCATCGTAGAACAGGCCGTCGGAATACTTCTCAATTCTGCCCGACTTGCGCCAAAGCTCCAGCTTGTCCCCGAGGCTTTCCGGCACCGTCATGGTGCGCACGTGATTCCAGAAATCCGAATCGTCACGCGTCGTCGCATTGTAATGCAGGATGAGAAAATCGCGCACCCGGTCGTACTCCATGTCGACCAGCCGGTTGAACTCATCCCGGTCGCGCGGGTCGATCTTCCCGTCTTCGGGGAACAGCTCGATGAGATAGGTAATCGCCATCTGAGCGAGATAGATCGAGGTCGATTCGAGCGGTTCGAGAAAGCCGCTCGACAGGCCGATACCGATGACATTGCGGCTCCACGAGCGCGAACGCCGCCCGGGCCGGAATCGCAACACGCGCGGATCGGCCAGCGGTTCGCCCTCTGCAGCTGCCTGAATGGCTTCGCAGGCTTCGTCTTCGGACAGGTGCGCGCTGGAGAACACGTAGCCATTGCCCATGCGGTGCTGGAGCGGGATTTGCCAGCGCCAACCGGCGGGCATGGCCGTGGCGGTGGTGTAGGGACGAATTTCCGCGGTCGCATGGGTGCAGGGCATTGCAGCGGCGCGATCGCATGGCAGCCAGTGGGTCCAGTCTTCCCAGTCTTCATGCAATTCCTGCCCAAGCAGGAGCGAGCGAAATCCTGAGCAATCGATGAAGAGGTCCCCTTCGATCCGGCGCCCGTCTTCCAAGTTGAGTACGGTAACGTCTCCGCTATCCTTGTCGCAATCGACCGAGACGACTTTTCCCTCGTGCCGCTTCACTCCGATCGAAATCGCGAAATCGCGCATGAAAGGGCCGAACAGCGTTGCGTCGAACTGGTACGCATAGCCATAACTAGAAGTGAGGCTGTCGTCCTGCGCAGGTGGCCGGAAGCGGTTGGCGAGCGCGGCCTGTACCGCCAACGAATAATCGCCCAATGGCCGTGCGAGACCATGCCGCTGAAGCTCGAGCCAGTAGTGGTGGAAGCCAACCCCGTTCAATTCCTCTCCAAAGGAACCGAAAGGGTGAATATAGCTCTCACCAATCCTGCCGAAATCCCGGAAATCTATGCCAAGCTTGTAGGTAGCGTGAGTGGCCTTCATGAAGGCCGCCTCGTCGATGCCCAGCTTCTCCACGAAGCCGCGGATATGCGGCAGCGTCGCCTCGCCTACGCCGACAATACCGATATCCTCACTCTCGACCAGCTGGACCTCGGCCAGGCCTGGCAGCAGCTTGGCAATTCCCGCCGCCGTCATCCAGCCCGCGGTCCCGCCTCCAAGCACGACGACTCGAACTTTGCTGTGGGTTGAGGAAGCGCGAGTAGTCATGTCGAAGCAGCTCTCAGCATTGGGGCGGCCTCACCAGCCGCCCCCCACCTCATCCTTGCATTTCCTCCAGCTCGATGCCCTTGGTTTCCCGCACCATCATCCAAACGAAAATCACGGAGATGGCCGCGCTTAGCGCATAGAAGCCGTAAGCACCAGTCAGGCCAATACTGGCAAGCATGATCGGGAAAGTCATGGTAATTCCGAAGTTCGAGATCCACTGCGCGAACCCACTCACGGCCAGGCCCGAGCCGCGGATCTGGTTGGGGAACATCTCACCCAGCATCACCCACATGACTGGCCCCCAGCTGAAGTTGAAGAAAGCGACATAGACGTTGGCCGCGATCAGCGCAGCAAGACCCGCCCCGTCGGACAGCTGCAGCGTACCGTCGACCAGCGACCCGCTCATGAAGGCGAAAGACATGATTGCGAGTGTCACCGCCATGCCAATCGAACCAATCAGCAGCAAAGGCTTGCGTCCGATCCGATCGATGAGAGCTATCGCGAAAAGGCACGAGGCAATCGAGATCGAACCGCTCAACACGTTGATCTTGAGGGCATCGGATTCGCTGAACCCGACCGCCTGCCACAGGACCGCACCGTAATAGAAGACGACGTTGATGCCGACGAGCTGCTGGAAAGTCGCGAGGCCGATTCCGACCCAAACGATGGTGCGGACCTTGCCGCTGCCCTTATCCAGAAGATCCGACAGACGGGGAGCGTGATCATTGGAAATCGAAGTCTCGATTTCGCCCACCTTGCGGTTTGCCACTGCTCCGCCGAACAGGCGGTCGAGCACCGAACGCGCCTGTTCCGTTTTACCGCGCGTCACGAGATACCGCGGGCTCTCGGGAATGAAAATTAACGCGATCAAGAAGATGAACGCCGGCACCAGTTCCATCCAGAACATCCATCGCCAGGCCTCGTAGCCCATCCAGAAAACCGTAGTCGACGAGCCGGCAAATTCGGCCAGCAAATAATTCGAGAGAAATGCGGCGGTCAGGCCGACGATGATCATAACCTGCTGCAAGCTCGACAAGCGGCCACGCAAATGGGCCGGAGTGACCTCACTAATATATGCAGGGGCCAGTACGCTGGCCGCCCCGACCGCGAAACCGCCGATGATTCGATAGACGACGAACTCGGTCGAAGAGCCCGCTATGCCCGATCCATAGGCGCTGACGATGAAGAAGGCCGCCGCAATCAGGAGCGTTAGGCGACGCCCGAGAATATCGGACAAGCGGCCTGCGAGAAATGCGCCGATCGCGCAGCCCAGCAGCATCGAAGCGACGTTGAAGCCGGTGCCGGCGTCGTCCGAATCGAAAGCGATCCGCAAGCCGTCGACCGTTCCGTTGATCACTCCGCTGTCGAAACCGAATAAGAAACCGCCAAGCGTGGCGACCGCCACAATCGCGGAAATCAGCGCCATATTCGCGCCCGTCTGCCCCTTGTCCAAAACTCCCTCCCTCGTCGTGCTGTTGCACAATCGCCTATTTATGTTAGCGCTACCTTCCACCGATTTGCATGGCTTGGCAAGCCACCTTTCGATTACCGACACCCAGATAACGGGAGATATCTACAATGCTTACGGGCAAAATTCTTGTGGCCGGACAATGGCGCGAGAGCAATCGCACCTTCTCCGGGCTGGATGCAGCTAGCGGCGAAGCGCTCAAGCCGGAGTTTTTCGAAGCTTCGGCCGGCGATGTGGCAGATGCCTGTGCGGCCGCTGCCGAAGCACAGAAGGTTTTCGGCACGCTTCCTCTGAAAGAACGCGCAGCTTTCTTGCGCCTTGCGGCAGACAAGATCGACGCGCTCGGGGATGAACTGACACAGCGTGCGATGGCCGAAAGCGGCTTGCCCGAAGCGCGTCTCAATGGTGAACGCGGGCGCACCGTAGGCCAGTTGCGCCTGTTCGCCGACGAGGTCGAGGACGGCGCATGGCAGGGCCTGCGCATCGACCATTCTGACCAAGACTGCACACCTCCCAAGCCCGACTTGAGGATGCGCAAGATCCCGCTTGGACCCGTGGCGGTCTTCGGCGCGAGCAATTTCCCGCTCGCCTTCTCGGTCGCAGGCGGCGACACTGCGTCGGCGCTCGCGGCCGGCTGTTGCGTTGTGGTGAAGGGGCATCCGGCGCATCCCGGCACTTCGGAACTGGTGGCAGGCGCGATCGCCGAAGCAGTCGCAGAATCGGACTTTCCTGCCGGCATCTTTTCGCTGCTGAGCGGCACCGATTACGCCTTGGGCGAAGCTTTGGTGAGCGATCCACGCATTGCCGCTGTCGGGTTCACTGGCTCACGCGCGGGCGGCCTTGCACTGATGCAGCGCGCCGCAGCGCGCAAGGTGCCCATTCCGGTCTACGCCGAAATGAGCAGCATCAATCCGGTGGTACTGATGCCGGCTAGGCTGGAACAAGGGCCAGCAGACCTCGCCTTGGCCTATGTCGGCTCGCTTTCGCTGGGCGCAGGGCAATTCTGCACCAATCCCGGAATCATCCTGACTGTCGAGGGGGAGGCGACCGACCACTTCCTGGTCGCAACGAAGGATGCTCTTGCCGCAGTCCCCGCACAGACGATGCTCACAGGCGGCATCAGCGAAGCCTATCGTAGCGGAGTGGCGAAGCTGGGCGGTCTCGACGGAGCCGAACTGCTGGGCGTCGGCGAAGACGGCTCTGCGACTTGTGGTCGCGCGCATGTCTATACAGTAAGCGGCGCGGATTTCTTGGACAACAATAATTTCGGGCAAGAAGTTTTCGGGCCCAGTTCAATCGTTGTCCGCTGCGCGGACCTAGCCGAAGTCGCCAGGGTCCTCGAAGGCCTTGAGGGCCAGCTCACCGCAACGCTGCACATGATTGAAGACGACTACGAAGAGGCTTCCCGCCTTATACCCATCCTCGAACAGAAGGCTGGCCGGATCATTGCCAATGCCTGGCCGACAGGTGTGGATGTTACCCACGCTATGGTCCACGGGGGGCCTTACCCCGCCACCTCCGACGGACGTAGTACCTCGGTTGGCACGCTCGCCATCGACCGATTCCTGCGTCCGGTCAGCTATCAGGACATGCCATCCGTCCTTCTCGCTTCGCAGCTACAAGACGATTCCAGTGCGACGCTGCGGCGAATTGACGGTGAATGGTTGAAGCAGCACTAGTCATACCATCACTACTGAGATCCCAAGTTGGCCGAGCAAGGGGATGGAATGCTCAAACTACACCAGTCTCACTTGCGTAGGTTAAATCCATCCCTGCCCTCTATTTCCGCTGGAGGAATGGCCGATTAAGCGACCGAAGAATCAAGAAGTAGTCAGTCCGGGATTTGGCAAGCATGGCAGAGCAAATGCAGGACAACCCAATGTCGAAAAACCCCAGGCTTCCAAGGGTTTTATAGCGCTCTGGGATGTAATGTGAAAACACCCTGTGTCGCGTCACATCTTGTCGGACTTGGCGCCCGAGTGATCGTAGTTTGAAAACGACATATCATTGGACTGTTAAATGACAGCAATAGATGGACTGTGAGCTTTGAATGACACGTATCGTCAGACTGCGTGATTTGTAGTCTCACACCCGACTGCCTCAAAATCGACTGGCAGGTCCATCGCAACCGGTTGACGGATGGCAAATACATTGTTTGGCGAGTGCTTCGCATACTGTTGCGCGGGAAACGAAATGGAGCCCAGCTCCGCCGCCTCCAGCGTAACCGAAAAAAGTTCCTCCTCCACCGCATTGTTGACCCGATGTCCTTGACGGGACTTTCAGGGAAATTCTTAGGTCAAGTGTTGCTTTAATAGGCTTTATCCAGTGGCAGTGCTTTTCAATCGTTTCGTCCCCCGTAGAGAACAATTTGTCGAAAATAAATAGATTCAAGGATCCTCATAAATCCTCGTTTCTGGATAAACTACCGATTTCGATGTTTCGTAGCCGTCTTAATACCATTGTTCGAATTAAGCTGGGAGAGCATAATTGGTTTAACAAACCGAGGGCTTGTAATGTCGTTAATCTCAGTTGCCTCACGCGCCAGCGGCTTCGAGTACGAAGCTGGACACCCGCAATAACCCCTCGCGTTTTGGCCAATGATGTGATTCAAGCTCCGCGAGGAGATAATGCTGATGCAGCCATCGAGCCTGTTTTCGCTGTCGGAGCACCTGGAGCGGCTGAGCCGGGATGGCGATCCGCT
>NZ_JBSXNU010000052.1:0-184818 GCF_056857815.1 Qipengyuania sp. B-5
GATATGCGGTGGGATTTCAACGAACATATGGACGTGATCGCGTGAAAGCGCGCCATTGACGATCGTCACGCCCATTTCGACACAGACCTGCTTGATGATCTCGCGCACCCTGAGGCGGACCTCGCCGTGCAACACCTTGAACCGGTATTTGGGCGCCCAGACGATATGATAGCGATGATGAAAGGTCGTGTGGCAACCACTCGAATAGCCCATAGCAGGTATCCTCGGGAAAGTGAGACTTCACGCCCTTCAGGCGGTCTCACTTTCCCGAGGATACCTGCTATTATGCGAGTCTATGGCTGAAGCCAGTATCCGACTGAAGTCGGAGGGGTTGCTCCCAAAGCGTGACGCTAAAGCGTTTTCACACCCTTGAGCAGTGTCTCTTCCAGCTTGTTCCCGTGAAGTACCGAAATGTCGCCGGTCGTTTCCAGCACGACGGCTCTCACTTCGGAAAGATCCAAGACATTCGCTTCACGAAGCTTGGCGACGAGATCGTTTTCCGGAACGCGCGTCGCCTTCAAGGCCTCGCGAATGATTTCCCCATCACGCATGAGAATAACCGGGTTGTTCTGCAACATATCTTCTATCCGGTCCGAAGAATTCCGGAGGCGTCCTGCCAGATGCTGAAGCAGGAAAAGCCCTGCCATACCCGCTACTGGTTGTAGCCATTCCCGCCAATCTGCCGCCTGTGCAGCATTGGCGATCAAGCTTCCCAGCGCGATCGTCATGATGAAATCGAAGTTTGTCATCTTCGAGAGCGAGCGCAAACCGTTGATACGCACCAGCGCGACCGCCCAACTCAGGGCGAGCATCGCCAATAGCAGTCCCCGAAGAACCGCATCGAATTCGGGAGAGGATACGAACATAACGGCCCAACGAATGCGCCGCGCGATTTATCCCTCCGGCGCTCCGCCGGAACAGCTGGCTCCACCGAGCACGCAGAAACGGGCGCAGTGAGGGTGATTAAGAGCGATGTCGCAGGATGCTTCTTCCAGCGTTTCACCGAGATCGAAGCCCTCATCATACGGGATGAGCGTGCAGGCGACCACGCGCGATGACGCTTCGCCTTTGCGATGGACGATCATGCGGCTGTTACTGCACATTACATCGGCAGGGGACTTGCCGAGGATTGTCCAGCACTCGGTCGTGATTTCCGCAATATCCTTTTCGGCATCCATTTCTGGAAAGAGGACGAGCCGGGAGCGATCATATGCATCGATTGCAATCCCCTCACGCTCGAACAGCGCCGCGTAGCGCTCTCGCGCACGAGCATCGCCCTCTTCGGGAAGCAAACGTCCGGCGACTGCAATGGAAAAGCCATTCCTGGACAACCAGCACAGTCCCTCGATAGCTGGCTGCCAGCTACGTAAGCCGCGCTCGGCTTCGTGAGCGCGCTGGCTGTGGTGGTCGAGGCTGACTCGCAAGGTCAGACTGTCGCCATACGTTTCGCGAAGCCGCAGCAACGCCGCATCATGCCGACGCATCGGCTTCATCGCATTGGTCAGGACAAGAGCTTCGAAACCTCGATCGAGCGCACCATCCATCATCCTGACAATGTCGGGGTTCATGAAGGGTTCGCCGCCGGTGAAACCGATCTCGCGGGCTCCCAATCCTGCCGCCTCATCGAGGAAGCGTACGGCATCGCTTGCAGTAAGATATACCAGCGCATCGTTCGTGGGACTGCTCTCGATATAGCAGGTCGTGCAGGCCAGATTGCACAAGGTGCCGGTATTCAGCCACAGCGTATCCAATCTTGAAAAGGGCACATGAGCGCGCTTCTCCCCTTTCGCAGTTAATTGCGGATCGCTGAATTTTTCTCGGGATAGGGGCGCAGCCTCGACCGCGAACGGTGAGGGTCCGGCAGGTGCGTTGCGCGAACCCATGCGGGCTCTACTCACGCGAAACGCCTGCGCAGCCTTGCCACCAGCTGCGCCCATTTCTTGGGGATAGCTCCGAAAACCGTCGGCTCCCAGGCACTGAACGCGGCGGCCTTGGATATTTCGCTACGTGTGGGGTAGGCGATGATCGCCGAGCCGAGCGCAAAAGTGCTGCTCTTGCCGGTAATCGCCTGAGCGAAGGGCAGCAGCAATTCTCCAGCATCCTTTCCGACCATGCTCGCACCGAGAACCTTCTTGCCCTTCAATACGAGTTTGAGATGCCCCTTGTCCTTGCCTTCGGCGAGGGCCCGCTCATTGTCGCGGAAAGCTTCCTTCACGATCCTGATCGTATCGCCGTATTTCCTGCGCGCATCTTTTTCGGTGAGGCCAATTTGTGCGACTTCGGGATCGGTATAGGTGCACCATGGCAGTGCGGACCAGTCTACCTTCGTCGGGATGCCCAAAGTAATCTCTAGCGCGACGTTCGAGCCTTCATAGCCCGAAACATGGGTTAGCCGCGGCCCGTCCCGGCAATCGCCAATGGCATAGATGCCTTTGACCGAAGTGCGTCGGCGTGCGTCGACTGCAATCCCGTTGACTCCCATCTTCACACCGATTTCTTCAAGCCCGAAGCCTGTGCATCTCGCCTTGCGCCCGGTCGCGAGGAGGAGGTGGCTTCCCTCGATAGTCTCGCCGCCAGCAAACAGACGGATCGCTCCCCCACGGCTTTCGACTCTTTCCGCCTTGTCGTTGACGAAGCGGACGCCCTCGTCCTCCAGAACCTCGCGTATTACCGCAACACTTTCGGGATCGTCGCGGGCCAATAATCTGCCCGGCTCGATGACCGTAACTTCGCTGCCCAACCGCCGGAAGGCCTGCGCCATTTCCATACCAATCGCCCCGCCGCCCACGATTACTAGATGGTCGGGGAGATCTTCGAGATCGAACAGGTTTTCATTGGTCAGATACGGAACCTCATCCAATCCCTCGACGAGTGGAAGTGCAGGTTCTGAGCCTGTAGCTATGACGATGCGCGGCGCAGTCAGTGTGCGCCATGCCACCTCGACGGATTGCGGGCCGGTCACCTGGGCCCAGTCACGGATGACTTCGCAACCAATCTGCTCGAAACGTTCCTCGCTGTCATGCGGTGCAATGGCAGCAATCGCATCGTGGATGTGCCTGTGCACGCCCGCCCACTCTACAACGGGCTTGGCCAAGGTAACGCCATACCGGGTTCTTTCTCGCGCTTCTGCGGCGCGCTTCGCGGCAGCCAGTAGTGCTTTCGACGGCACGCAGCCATCGTTCAGACACTCACCACCCATCTTGCGGGCTTCGATCAGCGCCACGTCCAGGCCGAAGAGCGCACAGCCTCCTGCAGCGGTGAGCCCGGCGGCCCCGCCACCGATCACGATCACGTCATGGGTGAATTTCATCGCTTGCTGCCTAACGCACAATGCTGCCATTGCGAAGGAATGTTCGCTACTCCGCCTTCGACGGCCGATATCACGTGAGAATTCTCGTCACCGGGGCAGCTGGTTTATTGGGCGGCGAGATCTGCGCGCTGCTTGCGGCGGCCGGGTACGAGGTCACCGGCCTCGTACATCGCAACCCCACTATTCTTGGCAACGACGGTTCACACGTACCGGTCCGGCCCCTGTCGGGCGACGTATCGCTCCCGCGCTTCGGATGGAGCAAGGATAGATTCGCCAAGATAGCTGCGAGCCACGAATTGCTGGTTCACTGTGCCGCCACAGTACGCTTCGATCTCGCAGAAGCGGATTATCGTGCAGTCAATGTAGGTGGCGTTACCCATGCGCTCGCCCTGGCCGAGGCGGGCGACATGAATTTCCTGCATGTCTCGACCGCCTATGTCTGCGGCACGCGCGGCGGCTTGATCCGCGAGACCGATACCCTGCCGGAAACGGGATTTGCAAACGGTTACGAAGCAAGCAAGGCCGAGGGCGAGCGGCTGGTACGGCAAAGCCAACTACGCTGGGTCATAGCGCGACCCTCCATCGTCGTAGGCGAATACGACAGCGGGCAAATCCGCCAGTTCGATACGACCTATGCCGCTTTCCAACTGATTGCCGGGGGGCGGGTCCGCCACATGCCTGCTCGCCTCGACGCGACGCTGGATTTCGTGCCGATCGATCATGTCGCAGGCGGAATTTTCAGATTATTGCAGGCAATGGGCAAGGCAGCGGGAGGCACCTTCCACCTGGTATCGGGTCAGCCGCTGCCCGTTGCGGCATTCACCGGCACGATTGGGACCTATCCACAATTCCAGGAACCCGAGCTCGTCTCGCCTGAGCTTTTCGATCCGGCCAAACTGCCCGCAATCGAACGACGGCTCTTCAGGCAGGTCGC
Source organism: Qipengyuania sp. B-5 (assembly GCF_056857815.1). Classification (NCBI taxonomy): domain Bacteria; kingdom Pseudomonadati; phylum Pseudomonadota; class Alphaproteobacteria; order Sphingomonadales; family Erythrobacteraceae; genus Qipengyuania; species Qipengyuania sp. B-5. Next base: position 4,245 of record NZ_JBSXNU010000052.1, read on the forward strand.
TGGCCTCTACGCGAGCTATTTCCAGCGCAATCCGCATTTCGACGATGCTGCATTCCGGGAAGTCACCGGCCTCGAATGCCCGGCGACCGGGCAAGCCTATATCCGGCGATTGATAGATTATTGTATCGGTGAGGGCTTTCTGCCGGACGCCTAGCGCACATCCGGATAGTTTTCGGCCATCCGGTGCCTGAGGCCGATGGCCCAGAGCATGCCGACCTTGAAATATATCCAGTTGGCCTTGACCGGACCCCACGCGACGATCCGGCGGTCAGACGTATATACGCACCGCAGCACCATTTTCACCCGGCCCAGCGCGGCGAGTTTCACACACAGATCCGCCTCCTCCATCACTGCATCTCCCGGCGTGCAACCACCAACCCGGAGGAAATCGCTGCGTCTGAAAAACATCACGTGATCTCCGAACAGCAGTCGCACTCCGCGAAAGAACAAGTGAGGCCGGGTAATAAGCGGAGCGTACCAGGTTTTGGCCCAATTATGGACGGTCGTAACCCACCGGGTCTTCTCCGTCCCGCGAATGATCGGGGTAAAGCTGGCGAGCGCAATTCGCCGATCCGCCAGCGTATCCTCGATCACACGGACCATATCGCTTGGTGGGATCGTGTCGGCATGAACAACACAGACAATCTCGCCCATCGCTCGATCTACGCCGAGATTAATCTGTCGTGCCCGGCCTGTGTCGCATTCCAGGATACGCCATCCCGCTTCGCGCGCTATGTCAATCGTCCTGTCGCTGCTTCCGCCATCGACCAAGAGGATTTCCTGCGGCCGGGGATCGAGTTTATCGAAGGCCTCGATCAATTCCGGAAGAGCCTTCTCCTCATCCAGCGTCGGGACGAGTAAAGTGGCGCTCATTCGAATTCGGGCCACTGAGCGAAATCTTCAGCTGTGTCGATATCGGCCAGTTCGGGCAATATCGCCGGACCGATCCCGTGCGTGGCCAGCCGCGCGAGCGTTTCCGGAAACACGCGCGGCGTACTCCACTCCATCTCTTCGAACAGGAATGATACGGGCTCGCGAAAGCCGATGAGATAGTAACCGCCGTCGTTTGCGGGACCCAGCACCACTCGCCGATCCTCCAGTGCGCCGGATGCAGCTTGCAGAAGTGGCACAGTGACACCCGGACAATCGCTCCCGATCAAGAGAGCGGGCGCTTCCACCCGCGCCATTCTCGCCCCGAGATCGCCCTCGCCCTGATCAACCACCGCAACCTCATCGCCAAACAAATCATGAAATGCAGCCACTTCGCCGCCGGTGACGCGAAGTTCGAACTCAAGTCCGCTTTCCTTCGCGACCTCCACAGTCCGCGCCAGCATTCTTGCATAAAGCCTTGCCGCACCTTCTTCGCCAAGCGCCGGAATCAAGCGTGTCTTCACCTTGCCGGGCACAGGCAGGCGAGCGAAAATCGAAAGTCTCGGAGAAGCCATCACAGTGCAGGATAGCGCACTGGCAGCGCGGGGAAAGAGGCGATGGGCGGAAATGGTGGTGAGCCGTGCTGGGTTCGAACCAGCGACCTACTGATTAAAAGTCAGTTGCTCTACCGACTGAGCTAACGGCCCGACCACGGGCGCTCACCTAGGCAGGTGATGACAGCGGGTCAAGCATCCATCGCTGCCATCCGACAATCAATCGCGCGACCCGTGATTTGCAATTTGCCGAAGCGTAAGGCCGGTTACCGGGTCGCGCCACTCGGGGGCTATTTCTGCCGCCGGTCCGATGACGAAGGGACGTTCGCGAAACAGGGGGTGCGGAATAATCAGGTCGCGGGATCCCCAAAAGCCACCACTCCACAGCACGATATCCAGATCGAGTGGCCGTGCGCGCCAAGCCGCTCCGCGCCGCCGTCTGCCAAAACGCAGTTCAAGCTGCTGCAACTGCCTCAAAAAATGCGGCGGCTCGACCGCTGTCTCCACCAGAGCCGCGGAATTCGCATAGAGGCGCTGGGAAGGACCGATTGGGCGGCTGCTGCCGGTAGACGAGACCGCTGTAACATTCCCGGCCTCCGCCAAAGCAATTGCGGCTGCATCCACGACACGATGCGGCGCGCCTATACCCGGCACCCGCATGTTCGACCCGATCGCGACCAGATAGCGATGGGTCACGCTGGCGTACCGAACAGATTGTTCCGCGCCGGTCGATGCGAAAACTCGCCCAGATTGATCCTACGCTTTCGCTTGAAAACACCGGTGGTTTCCATTGTGAAAGGCACACGGATATCGCTTGAATAATTGGCAGCGCGTACCTGGACCTCCAGGACGGCAGAGGATGAATGAAGCAAGGCAATAGCGACGCCATAGATAGTTCCACATTGCGCCCGCGGCTTGAGCAGGTCGAAGAGCCTTTCGACAGGACCTCGCTCGTCGTTCACCTCGCCGGTTTCAAGAAGGACTATTGCCTGGATCGCCCCATTGTCGCGCAATTCGAAGACCAGCGGGTGAAAATGGCCATCTTTCTCGACCCGTCCGATCGCTGCTTCGAGCGCAGCGGTGAAAAGCCGGTCAAGCTGATCTTGGCGGATAACACGACCCTTGGCCAAGCCTAGATATCCTCGCTGATCCGCCCGTACAGCTGTGGGCGACGGTCGCGGAAAAATCCCATACCCGCGCGATGCCTCGCCGCCTGATCGAGGTCGAGCGTGGCAACCAGAGTTCCAGAATCCGATGCGCCATATTCTTCCAGCAAGTCGCCCCACTCGTTGCTGATGAAGCTGTGACCATAGAAACTCTGCTGGCGGTCGGCAGGACCTTCATGACCTATCCGATTGGCGGCGCAGACCGGCATGCAGTTCGACACCGCATGACCGATCATCGCCCTGCGCCACATGCGACTGGTATCGAGATCCGCATCGTAGGGTTCGGAGCCTATGGCCGTAGGATAGAACAGCACTTCGGCCCCCTTGAGCGCCATCACGCGTGCGCATTCGGGATACCACTGGTCCCAGCAGATGCCGACGCCAATCCGGGCGCCGAAGACATCCCAAACCTTGAAGTCGTCATTGCCCGGCCGGAAATAGTATTTTTCCTCGTAACCCGGTCCGTCGGGAATGTGGCTCTTGCGATAGGTGCCCATGATCTCGCCATCGGGGCCGATCATGGCCAGCGTGTTGTAGTAGTGATGCCCGTCACGCTCGAAGAAACTGGTCGGAATTGCAACACCGAGCTTTCGTGCCAATTTCTGCATTGCCAGCACACTCGGAGACGCAGCGGTCGGGTGCGCCAGAGCGAACAACTCCTCCTCTTCCTCTCGGCAAAAATACTCGCCCGCAAACAGTTCCGGCGGCAGGATCACCTGCGCGCCCTTCGCCGCCGCTTCCTCGACCAGCGACGAAACGGCAGCGATATTGTCAGCCGCTTGCGAACGGGCAAGCGGCAGTTGCAGGACAGCGATGGTCAGCTTTCTCATGCGCGCGAGATAGGGTGCCGCCGTCGTTCAGGCAATGATTACGGGCGCTTGCGAAAAAGCAGTGTCATGCGGTCACTTTCTCCAAGATCGCGCGTGCGGGCGTCCATTTCATCGTCGCCGCCTAGGCTAGGCGGCATCATCCATACGCCCCCTTCCCAGTTGGCGGGATCGTTCGGGTTCGCATTGACTTCGCTGCTGCCAACGAATTCGAAGCCGAGCGCCTCGACGAAACCAACCACGTCGTCTTGCCGCAGATAACCTTTCGAACCGTTTGCATAGTCCGCGCTCGCATCCTGAGGCGCGCGATGCTGGACGATGCCGAGCATTCCGCCCGGCTTCAGCAATTCGCGCATTTTCTTCAGCTCGCTGTCGGCATTGTTCCAGCGCATCATGTTGTGCAGCATGCGGATCACCAGCACCCTATCGAAGGTGCCCGTCTCTCCCTCAGGCACGGCATCCAGTGTCATCGCGGAGAAATTTTCGATCGGGAGGCCTGTGAACTCCGCTGCTTCGGCTGGAAAACCTGCGGCGCCGGCACGAATACCCTGCTGCGATTCAGCGTTGAACGGACCACTGGTCGGATCGAAATAGAGGCCGACGAGCTGGCCCTCACCCCCAAGGTAATGACCCAGGACGCGGGTATACCAACCGCCCCCCGGAGCATATTCGCCGACTTTCATATCCGGTTTGACGCGGAAGAAAGCGAGGGTTTCGGCTGGATTACGAAACTCATCTCGCGCTCGGTCTTCGGCGCGGCTGGGGTGATTGATCGCACTCGAAAGCGCTTCTGCATGGGTGGCAGCGAACTCGGCCGGATCCGCCAGTTCGTGATGGTCGGCGGCGGCGGGAACGGCCAGTGTCAGCACGGCGGCGGCAAGCAGGTAGCGCATCGATTTTCTCCCTCGGTATGGTGCGGCGAGTTCTGCACGCGCACGTCCCGGATGACAAGCGAGAGACGGCTTCCTATCTGCCCCTCCAACAAGGAGATCGATCGAGATGGCAAAAGAGCAGGTAATGGTTGCGGGCGGGTGCTTCTGGTGCACCGAGGCGGTGATGAAGGACGTGATCGGCGTGAGCGAGGTCGAAAGCGGCTATATCGGAGGTGACAAGCCGAACCCCACCTACAAAGAGGTCTGCACCGGCAATACCGGCCATGCCGAAGGCGTTCGCGTAACCTTCGACAGCGAGCAGATCACGCTGGACCAGATCCTCGATATATTCATGGGAACGCATGACCCGACCCAGCTCAACCGCCAAGGCAACGATGTCGGGACGCAATATCGCAGCGCAATTTTCCCGTTGGAGGATCAGCGCGCAGCCGCCGAGAACGCGATTACCCGCTGGAACGATGATCATCCGGGGCAGACCGCGGTCACCACCATCGAAGGCGGCGAATGGTATCCCGCAGAGGACTACCATCAGGAATATTGGGAAGGCGAAGGCCAGCGGAATCCCTATTGTCTTGCAGTTATACCTCCGAAGCTGATGAAGCTGCGCAAGAGCTTTCAAAAATACCTCAAAGACGATGCATGAATAAAAAGGGGCGAGCCCGAAGGCCTGCCCCTGATCTTTCAGCATCTCGCGTCAGATTTAGCCTTCTTCGGCGGCCTTGCTGACGAGGATGTTTACCGAAACGCGGCGGTTCTGTGCCTTACCTTCGGCAGTGCTGTTGTCCGCCACTGGATCCGCTTCCGCCATGCCGGTCGGGGTCAGCATACGCCACGGCTCCCAGCCGCATTCCTGCTGGAGGTAATTGACGACGCGGCTTGCTCGGCGCTCGCTCAGAACCTGGTTGTAATCCTGATCGCCGACCGAGTCGGTATAGCCGACGACGAGCAGCAGGGCATTGTCCATCTGCTCCGCCTGCGAGGCAATGTTGCATATCTCACGCTGGCCTTCTCCAGTCAGGTTCCACTTACCGGAGTCGAAATAGACGTTGGTGACGCCGCGGACATTATACTGGTCGATATTTCCCATGCGGCCGCGCAGTGCCTCGGCAGCGGCGGTGTTTTCATCGATGTCGGCGCGGTGCTCGGCGAACTGCTGCTGGGTTGCGCCGCGGATCATCGAGGCGGTTTCGAGGTCGCTCGACTTGAGCTTGACCTGCTTGGCGACGAGGCCGCCCTGAAACTGGAGCGTCTCCACTTCGACAGGAAGGCCGTTCATCAACTGGGCAGTGTTGAGGGTCTTGCTACCGAGGCCGAGGAAGCCACCCGAGGCTTTGACCTCGGTGCCCTCGTCCACGATGATTGTGGTGGCCTGCCCGTTTTCGGTGGTCACCTGAATCCGGTCGTTTTCACGCGCGGTGATCATGCCCTCGACCTTGGGGCCTTCGGTAAGCGCCGAACCATAGACGTCGATGCCACTATCGGCTTCCTGCGCCGCAAGCGGTGCGACTATCGGAAGGGCCATTGCGGATAGCAGAAGGGGGATACCTGCCTTCTTAGTAAATGCAGTCACTTTGGTACTCCTTATTAAACGATGACGACGCCTTGAGGGGGAAGGGCGAAGTCATGACCGGCGACCCGGTGCTCGAAATCCTACGTCATTGCCTCCACGCCGAAACGGCGCAGGGCCCGGGGCTTGGCGCCACGAGAGGAGAGCGGTGTTGAGAATGGCCTTGCTCGCAAATGAACAATGGCCGGAATGTGGCGAGACTGGGGCCGGTTCGGTCGGTCGGTGCGACGAGTTGAAACCTGCGCCGCTCCGTCAGACCCCCATATCAAGCGGCTTTGCGCCGCCTCGTGATATAGAAACCATCGAGTCCACCAAGATGAGCAAGCATGCCGGGATCGGTGCGCAGGCTTCCATTTGTGTCCGGAGAGAGGCCCGCTGGCAGATCGCCTGGTGCGATCGGAACGGTTTGCAGGCCTGTAAATGTCTGTTGCTCGCCTTCGGCGGGTTCGAGTGAACAGGTGGCATAGACCAATAGCCCCCCCGGCTTCAGCCATTGGCTGGCCCTCTCGATCAGCGCGGCCTGCAGCTCGGCCATCTCCTCAATCTGACGCTGGCCGATGCGATGGATGACGTCGGGATGGCGCCGGGCCGTCCCCGTTGCGGTGCAAGGGGCATCGAGCAGGATCGCATCGAAATTGTGCTTCGGCTCCCAGACAAGTGCGTCAGCACGAACCACGCCTGCCTTGAGGCCGGTACGTTTGAGATTTACCTTGAGCCGATCGAGGCGGCGTTTGGAGATATCGAGCGCAGTTACCTGCCAGCCCTGCGCCGCCAGTTGCAGCGTCTTTCCTCCAGGTGCGGCGCACAGGTCGAGCACATGGCGCCCCTCACCCTTTCCGAGCAACCGCGCGGGCAATGAAGCAGCCAGATCCTGCACCCACCATTCGCCCTCGGCAAACCCGGCCAGCTTTTCTACATTTTCACCGCGCGGAAGGCGTATGTGCCCAGGCATGATGCTGTCGGCGGCAAGCTTCGCCTTCCAGATCTCGGTCTGGGCCGGGTCCTTCAATGTGATATCGAGCGGTGGCGGCTCGGCAAGTCCTCGCGCGATCGAAGCACTTCGCCCACCCCAACGCTCGGCAACCTCGGCAGGTAATGTCGGCATGTCCGGCAGGACCACTTCGCGCTTGGCCAGTGCCGAAAAGACACCGTGCGCCAATTTTCGCGGTCCGCCAGCGAGCAGAGGCAGGCATGTCGCGATGACCGCATGTGGCGGGGTCTGCAGGCGCAGCCACTGGGCCAGCATCATGCGCAGCACAACTCGCGCCTTGGCATCCGCGGGCAACGGCTTCTTCGTCGTGCTGTCTATGAGGGCATCGAGGTCGATCAGCCAGCGCAAGACTTCACTGGCAATTGCCCGCGCGAGCGCCTTGTCCTCGAATTTTCGCACATCCTTGGTTGCGGAGGCGAAGGCGATATCGAGCGTCTCGCCCCGGCGCAGGACGGCATCGAGCAGGCGAAGCGCGGCGCGGCGCGCATGTATTCCGGTGGGCTGGACCATGAGACAGCGCCCCTACCTGCTCTTGCGCAAAGCCGCCAGAGCGCTCATCTTGCCCGCATGACAAAACGCGTCACCAAGCGGCCCGAGACTTTCGAAAAGCCGAAGCATTGGAACAGCGAGCCGCCGCCAGAACCGAAAAAGGGTAGCGACGACGAAGACCTCAGCCCCACCCGCTATGGCGACTGGGTCAAGGATGGCATCGCGATCGATTTCTAGATTTTCTCGAGCCGGACCTTGAGCCCGTCTTTTGGCTTGGGAATCGGCCAAGGCTGCCAGTCCGGCTCCTGCTCGAGGCTTACGCGATAGCGCGGCAGGAACTGGGCGAGCAGGATCTTCACCTGCATATAGGCGAAGTGAAGACCCAGGCACATATGCGCGCCGCCGCCGAACGGCACCCATGCATATTTGTGACGCGTCTTTACCTTGTCGGGCGTGAATCGCATCGGATCGAAGGCAAAGGGATCGTCCCAATGCTCTTCTTCGTGGTGAACGAAATACTGGTTGATATTGACATGGCTGCCCGCCGGGATGCGATATCCGCCAAACTCGAATTCTCGTAACGCACGGCGCGGCATCGATGGGACAGGCGGTACCATGCGCAAGGCTTCCTTGAAGGCCATTTCGCAGAGTTCGAGTTTGCCCATGTCCTCATAGGCAAGATCGCGCGGCTTGCCGTCCGAACCCGCGCCGCCGGTTACGCTTTCGACTTCCTGCCGTAGTTTTTCCTGCCAGTCGGGGTGCTTCGCGAGCAGCCAGATGAGCGAGGTCGCCGAGCTGGTAATCGTGTCATGGGCCGCCATCATAAGAAAGTTCATGTGATCGACGACTTCATCGACCGGCATGAGACTGCCGTCCTCATATTCGGCCGTAGCGAACTGGCTGAACATATCCTTCCCTCCGCCCTCGGCCCGGCGCCGCTGCGTTTCCCGGGTGAAAAAATCCACTAGGAAGGCACGACCATCCACGCCGCGTTTCATCTGGGTGAAGGGCAATGGCTTGCGCACCGGTGCTACGCTCGCCTGAACCATATCGATGAAAGCGGTGTTGATCCGATCGGCTTCCGGGCCCCACTCGATGCCGATGAAACTGTCTGCGGCAAGATCGAGCGTCAGCGTCTTGATCTCCGGATAGAAGCGCATCGACCCTTCGCCCCAATTCTCCACCTTCTTCGCAATCCCGTGATTGAGGCTGCCCGAATAATGCCGCATCGGCTCAGGCTTGAAGGCGATGGAAAGAGCGCGACGATCTGCGCGGTGGTGATCGAAATCGAGCAGCATGAGCCCGCGCGGGAAGAGCTGGTCGAGGATCGGACCCCACCCCTGTTCGCTGCTGAAATTCCTGCCTCGGTCGAACAGTACCAGTTCGTTGGCATCGGCACCGATCAGCGCGATGTTCCAGCCCCCGAAAGCCCTGTTCTTGTACACCCGACCATAGGTCCGGACCATGTGCCGGGTGAAGGCGTGCGGGTCCTTGAGCATCCTGAAAGTGTTGCCGACCAGCGGCCAGCCCCCTTCGCCGGGGATGTGGGCTAACTGATCGTCGTTCAGATTGCCTTCGGTCCAGTGCGTCGGGATGGGATCGTGTGCTGCCGAGGTTGCCATGGGCCGACTATGCCTCAGCAGGGATTAAGTAGCAATTAGCAATCTATCCAGCCGGACAGCTCACGCCGAAGGATGGTTTCGAGCATGATCAGACCCGCCTCCGAGGTATTGAGGCAGGAAAGAGCAGCAAAACTTTCGCCCCCACCTTCAAGGAATTGGTCGCGCCCCTGGATCGCCAGCTCTTCCAAGGTTTCGAGGCAATCCGCGGAAAACCCCGGAGCCGCGATGGCCAGTCGTTTCGTCCCTTTCGCAGCTTCTTCGCCGATGACTGTATCTGTCGCTGGCTCGAGCCATTTGGCCGGGCCGAAACGGGACTGGAAAGTTGTGCGAATTCGCAAGTTTCTGCCTGTCAGCCGTTCTTGCAGCAGCCGCGAAGTCTTCTGGCAGTGACAGTGGTAGGGATCGCCAAGATGCAGCGTTCGCTCAGGCATCCCATGAAAGCTCAAGAGCAGGACTTCGGCTTCGAAATCCAGGGCATCCAGTTGGCGAGTCAGATCGGCTTCAAGCGCATCGATATAGGCCGGATCGTCGTGATAGGCCGGCAAAGTGCGCAGCGCAGGTTGCCAACGCATTGTCCGCAACTTGTCCGCAGCCTTGTCCACAACCGTAGCCGTCGTCGCAGCTGAATATTGCGGGTAGAGCGGGGCGATCAGGATACGCTCGCAGCCAGCGTCCATCAGCGCCTGCAAACGGTCAGGGATTGACGGCGTGCCGTAACGCATTGCCCAATCGACCTTCACGCCTTCGCCGAATGCCTCCTGCATGGCCTCCGCCTGTTTACGGGTAATGACTGCGAGAGGCGAACCCTCCTTTGTCCAGACCTGCGAATAGGCGTGCGCGCTCTTCTTGGGCCGGGTGTTGAGGATTATGCCGCGGAGGATGGGTTGCCAGGCGATGGGCGGAATCTCGACCACGCGGCGATCTGACAGAAACTCCGCAAGATAGCGCCTGACGGGACCGGCTTCGGGGGCATCGGGTGTGCCGAGATTGACGAGCAGCAAGCCCACCCGTCCCGATTGCACGGGGGGATGGTCTGTGGGGAGCTTCTGTGGCTGCAAGGTCATGGGGCCAGCGGCAGACGGTATGATCGCTCGCCCGTCAAGGCAAAGAGCGCATTGGCTATGGCCGGCGCGGCAACGGCGACACCGATTTCTCCCGGATCGAAGGGCTCCGCATCGCTCGCCATGAAGTCGATCAGCATGTCGGGCATCTGCGAGAGACCCGGCAGCCTCATGCCGCCCAAGGTCTTCGGCACCGGATGCCCGCTGTCGAAGCTCAGCGGCGCGCCCAGAGCGATGCCCATACCGTATAGAAGGCCACCTTCTATCTGCTGGCGCGCTATATCAAGGTTCACAATACGCCCGATATCGACGACCGCACTCAATTGCCGCACAGCTATACCGCCCTCGCCGCGCCGAACATGGGCGACACAGGCAATATGGCCTGCCCGCTCGGGATCCCGGCCCATACGGACCATGGCAAGGCCTTCGCCTGATCCTTCCTGCCCCCCATCCCAGTCCCCGAGCCGCGTGGCCCGTCTCAGAACTTCGGCCATGCGCGGAGCTCCGCCCAGCATGGCCATCCGGTAGAGAAACGGGTCACGTCCTGCATTCCTTGCGAGTTCGTCGACAAAACACTCGGTGAAGAAGGAGGTGTATGCCTGCGCCCCTCCGCGCATACGACCAGTCGGCAGACCGATGCTGGCAGGCACATGCTCCACGGCGACATGCGCGATCCGATAAGAGGGGATCGCGCCCTCCACTACATAGCTGTCGGGCTCGCCCGCACTTTCGCGCTGCGCAGCTTCGACCACGTAATTGTCGAACAACCTGTGGCCGGTTTCACGCATCCAGGCGGGAGCCGTGATGCGGGAGCGCCAGGCGACGGGCTGACCCTGCGCGCCCAGGGCCGCAGCAATCTCCGCCGAGACCGGAGCGCGTGGCGGTACGGACTGGAACTCCTGCGCACGGGTCCACGTCAGCTGGACGGGTCTACCTACCTGTGCCGCAATCTGTGCCACCTCGATCGCATGCTGCTTTTCGAGCCGAGCATCGAAGCTCCCACCAGCCGACATGGGGTAGAGGATTACGTCCTCCGCCGAGAGCCCAATGGCCTTTGCTGCCGCATCGCGCGCGGTGGCTGGAGCCTGGGTAGCGATCCAGAGCTCGAGCCGCCCGTCGGACAGCCGCGCAGTCGCCGAAGCGGTTTCGAGTGGAGCATGCGCGGCCGCGGCTACATCATAGCGCCGCGTAAACTGCACATCTGCGAGCAGACCATCGGGCTCTCCGATCGTTTCGATGCGTTCGGCAAGGTCCTCCGCCGCTTCGACCGCTCTCTCCATTTCACTGTCAATCACAACCTGCTCGAGCGCACCGGGTCCGGTGAATTGCGGGCGCATTCTTGCCAGGGCCTGGTCCGCGATCCACCAGCTTTCGGCGACAGCTGCCAACCAGCGCCTGGATCGCACCACTGCAACCAGTCCTTGCGTCCCGGCCGCAGCGTCCTCGTCGAACCGCAAGAGTTCCGGCAGACCATGCGGCCCGTGACGGATTGAAGCGTAGACCAAGCCCGGCAGGCGAATATCCCCCACGAACAGATGGCTGCCGTCCACTTTCGATGGCAAGTCGAGCCGCGTAAATAGCGTTTGCGCACCTCCTTCGCCGGGTACGGGCTCCTCGAAGGCCGGCGTCGGCCGGAGTGGTGGCGGATCGGGTGGATCGTAGTCTGCCGCCTCCTCCACCAGATCGCCGAAAGGCAGGCGGTCGGATCCGCGAATTACGAAGCCTTCCGCTACTTCGCATTCTTCGGGCTCGATTTCCCAGCGATCGGCCGCAACCCGGGTCAGCATGTCGCGCGCGCTGGCTGCGGCCTCTCGCAAAGGCAATTCATACGCCGCCAGGCTTGTGCCTGCAGCGGTCAGAGTGAAATCGTTCGACCGTGCGAATCTCTTCACCGTTCCATCCTGCGGATGATCCCCGGCACCGAGGAATCCTTCCCACAGCGGCGCCCATTCGGCGGCGAGCGGAAGATTGGCGAAGAAGCCCGCAGGCGGAACGGGTTCGATCCCCACCTGACGCCAGTCCGCACCGAGCTCGGTCGCCGCGACCTGCGCCAGCACCGTACCCACGCCCTGCCCCATTTCGAGTTGCGGAAGAGCTACCGTGATTACCCCGTCCCGCCCGATGACAAGCCAACCGCCAAACTCGGTCTCATCTTCGCGGGCAGCCAACGGGCTCGCATAGCTGCGCGGCCAGAGCGACCATGCAAGGAGCAGCCCCCCGCCTGCCGCTGCGCCGACCAGCAGCTTGCGGCGGGATACTGGAAGGCCGCTCAGTTTTTTGCGGAGATCCATGCCTGCAATCTTTCGGCAATCCGCAGGAAGGGTTCGGCCATGGAGCTGTCACCTGCCGCCGGTGGATCGCCGGCATCGCTGCCTTGTCTGATCTCGATATCGAGCGGGATACGGCCGAGGAATGGCAGGTCGAGCTTTCCGGCCGCCGCTTCCACACCGCCCGCGCCGAAGGGATCGGACAGTTCACCGCAATGAGGGCAGGCATAGCCCGACATATTTTCGACCAGCCCGATGACTTCCACGCCTGCGGTATCGAACAACTGTCCGGCGCGAGCGGCATCGATCAGCGCCAAATCCTGCGGTGTCGAAACCAGTATCGCGCCGGCCGGTTTGAACTTCTGGATCATGGTGAGCTGCACATCGCCCGTTCCCGGAGGCAAATCCACCAGCAAGACCTCGGTATCCTTGCTCCAGTGCGCTTCGATCAACTGCCCGAGTGCGCTGGCCGCCATCGGCCCGCGCCAGGCCAACGCCTTGCCTGGTGTAACGAGGTGACCCATCGAGAGATGCGGAACATCGAACTTGCCTTCGATCGGAACCGGTTTGTTGTCGCGGGCAACAGGCTTTTGGCCCTGTGTGCCAAAGATCATCGGCTGCGAAGGCCCATAGATATCGGCATCTACCAGCCCAACTTTCACACCGCTGCGCGCCAGGGCGATGGCGAGATTGGCGGTCAGCGTCGACTTACCCACGCCACCCTTGCCCGAACCGACGGCAATTATCATCGGCTCCTTTCGTTCGGCTGTCATCACAACGCGTACGTCGCCGACATCTTCGCGCGCTTCGAGTTTGTCGTGGATCAAGCGTTCCATATCGGCACGCTCTTCGTCGGAGAGGCCTGCAACGTCGAGCACCACCGTCGCCCGTCCTTCGTTGAGGACCGATCCCGTGATGCGGGCTGCGATTTCGGGTGAAAACTGGTCGGAAAAGTCGGCTCGGCTCATGTCGACCGCTGCTGTAGCATCGAAAAGCGCGCTGCAACCCCTGTTTTTCCGCCAAAGCCTTCCTATAAGACACTTATGAGAATTTTGGACGGGCTTGGACAGAGGATCCGCCTCGCAATGGCAGGAAACAATCCGTGGGGTTCGGGGAGCGAAGGCTCTTCGGGCTCGGGTGATGACGGAGATAAGGGAGGCAACGACAAGCCCAAGGGGCCGCGCAATCCTTGGCTTCCACCAGGTTCTGGCGGCACAGGCGGCGATGGACGTCGCGGCCCGAATATCGAGGAAATTTTCAGGAATCGCGGGCCTGAAGGCCCGCGTCGTCGCGGCGGCGGCGGAACGGGCGGACCGGGTTTCCGCATGCCGCAGCGCCCCGGCGGGAAAAGTTGGTTCCCGGTTCTGGTTGTCGGAATCATAGCGCTCGGTCTGCTTGCCACCAGCGTCCACCTCATTGGTCCGCAGCAGCAGGCTGTGGTCAAGACACTTGGCAATTATACGCGAACGCTCGACTCGGGCCTTCAGTTCTCCGCGCCTTTTCCCATCGAGTCTGTCGAAGTGGAAGATGTCCAGGGGGTGCGCGCCGTGCGCATTCCTGGCAACGATAGCCAGGTGAAGCTCATCCTTACCGGCGACCAGAATCTGGTAGATCTGAGCTACATCGTTCGCTGGAACATCAGAAACCTCTCCGATTTCAAGTTCCGCGTAGTCGATCCAATCGAGACCGTGAATGAAGTGGCTGAAGCCGCCATGCGCGCCTCGATTGCCGAAAAGCAGCTCGACGAGACGTTCTCTGGCCAAGGCCGTGCGGCTATCGAACTCGATGTGCGCGAAAGAATGCAGCGCACTCTCGACAATTACCAGGCCGGTATCAATGTGCTGGGTGTCGAAATCGAAAAGGCCGACCCGCCCGGCCAGGTAGTCGATGCCTTCCGCGATGTGCAGGTCGCCGAACAGAATGCCGATGCCGCGCGCAACCAGGCTGAGGGGTATGCCCAGCAGGTGCTGGCGCAGGCGCAGGGTGAAGCCCAGGCCTTCAACAAAGTTTACGAAGAGTACCGGCTCGCTCCGGAAGTGACGCGCCAGCGTCTCTATTATGAAACGATGGAACGCGTTCTGAGCAACACTGACAAGACCATCATAGAAACGGAAGGGGTTACGCCCTACCTACCGCTCCCCGAGATCCGACGGCGCGCGCAGCAATCGCAGCCAGCCACCACCGTAACCGCGCCCGAAGGACAGTAAGATGCAGCGTATCTGGGAAGATCACCGCCTGTCGATCATTGTCGGCGCAATCGTTCTGCTCGGTCTGTTGATGAGCGTCTATGTCGTATCGGAAGAACAGCAGGCAGTCGTCATCCGAACCGGTGAGCCGATCGGCACGGTCAATACTCCGGACGGAAAAACAAATGCGGGCATTTACCTCCGCATGCCGTTCGTGGACCGTGTCGTGCGCGTCGAGAAACGATTGCTGGACCTCGAGATGAGTGACGAGGAAGTGCTGTCCAACGACCAGCAGCGCCTGCTGGTCAATGCCTATGCTCGCTTCCGCATCATCGATCCGGTTCGCATGGTGGAACGCGCCGGCTCGACCGATGGTGTGCGCAACGCACTCGAACCGATTCTCAACTCGGTGCTGCGTCAGGAGCTCGGACGCCGTACTTTTCAGGCCATGTTGACCGCGGAACGTGGATCAGCCCTCGAGAATGTACGTATCAATCTCGATCGACAGGCGCGCCAGTACGGCGCCGAAGTTGTCGGCGTGCAGATTACCCGCACGGATTTACCTGACGCGCCTCTGCAATCGGCGTTCACCCGTATGGAGTCGGACCGTCAACGCGAAGCGCGCACGATCCGCGCGCAAGGTAATCGCGATGCCCGTATCATCCGTGCAAATGCCGATGCCGAATCTGCGCGCATCTATGCGGAAGCGTTCGGTAAGGATGCGGATTTCTACGATTTCTACCGCGCTATGCAGAGCTACGACGCAACGTTCGCTTCGGAAAATGATGCGGCAAGCAGCATCATCCTTTCGCCGGACAACGAGTATCTGCAGCAGTTCCGCGGACGCCGTTGATCTTTGGTCGAGAGGGGCGGACTACGAGCATCCTCGTTCAAGGGGCGTTCAGCGCGTCGGAGCAGTTTGCCGCACAAGGAACCGCAGCCTCAGCGCTGCATAGCCTGACTGCACGCGCGCAATGTGACGTGAGATAGAGGATTAGAAAGAGGACGTGAAAAAAGTGCGATATGCCTATTCCGTAACCGCGACCCTGCTGGCTGGTGGCGCCGCCCTTTCCCTCGCCGGTTTTCCGGCCGGAGCCCAGGTTGCTCAGAACGACGACGCGCAAATGGCCCGCATGGTCCCGCGTGCCGGAGCGCCGGAGAGCTTTGCGGATCTGACCGCCCAATTGCAACCTGCCGTAGTCAATATTTCGACGCGTCAGCGTATCGAAGTGCAAAACGGAGGCAACCCGTTCGCCGGCACTCCGTTCGAGGGACTGTTCAACCGCCGCCAGGGACAACAGGAGACTGAACCGCAGTATCGCGAGGGTCAGTCCCTTGGTTCGGGCTTTATCATCTCGGCCGATGGCTATGTCGTCACCAACAATCACGTGGTCAGCCCCACCGGGCGAGGATCGGTCGAAGAAATTACCGTGACCCTGCCCGACGGAACCGAATATGAAGCCGAATTGATCGGTACGGATCCGCAATCGGATCTCGCAGTGCTCAAGGTCAATCGCGACGAGCCGTTCCCGTTCGTAACCTTTGGCGATTCCAGGCAGGCACGTGTCGGCGACTGGGTTATCGCTATCGGTAATCCCTTCGGTCTTGGCGGCACTGTCACCAGCGGGATCGTTTCTTCGGTGCTCCGCAACACCGGGGGCGGTGCCTACGATCGCTATTTGCAGACCGATGCCAGCATCAACCGCGGCAATTCAGGCGGCCCCCTGTTCGACATGGAGGGCAATGTAATAGGCATCAACAACGCCATTATTTCGCCAACGGGTGGCAGTGTAGGCATCGGCTTCGCCATTCCGGCCGAGACTGCAGAGCCTATTGTCGACAAACTGGTGCGCGGCATCGAGATTGAACGCGGCTATCTGGGCATCCAGATCCAGCCGGTAAGCGACGATGTCGCTGCTTCGCTGGGTCTTGAACGCAACCGCGGCGAAATCGTGCAGATGGTCCAGTCGGGCGAAGCCGCAGATCGTGGAGGCGTCGAGGCAGGTGATATCGTGCTCTCGGTCAATGGACGCGAGGTGACACCGGATCAGACCCTCTCCTATCTCATCGCAAATATCGCACCAGGTACGACCATTCCGCTGGATGTAGTCCGTGATGGCGAGCGACGCCGCCTCAACGTCACTGTCGGCAAACGTCCGAGCGAGGAGGAATTGCGACAGAGCCAGATGTTCGACCCCGATGCGGAATCGGAAGATGATATGGCACCCAGCGACAGTGAGGTGCTGGAAGAGAGCCTTGGACTCCAGGTACTTCAGTTAACCCCGCAGATCGCCCGCCAACTCGGAGTAGGTGCCGACACACAAGGCTTGGTCGTGGCTTCGGTCAACCAGAATTCGGATGCCGCACGCAAAGGCTTGCGGCGCGGGGACATCATTCTCACCGCCAATTATCGTCCGGTGCTTCAGGTATCGGAACTTGAGGCAATCGTCCGCAGCGCTCAATCGGACAACCGCGATGCCGTGCTGCTTCGTGTCCAACGGCGCGGTGGCTCACCAGAGTATGTCGCCATACGCATGCGTTAATCGCTTAAGCGGGTGATACTGAGCCCTCCCGGTTCGCACCGGGAGGGCTTTATCGTGTCTGCGCTCAGCCCGGAGTGCGCGTCGGAGTTGGTGAAGGTCGTGTCTCATCACGTCCGATCACCCCGTCGAGGAAATCGTCGTCCACCGCCTGCGGTGCTCCGTCTGCCCCACGGCCAACGGAAGATTGGGAGCGCGGAGCAGGAACACGCGGTCCGGGTGCCGGAGAACGCGGGCGCATCGCATCACCTTCGCCATCCTGACCTTCCCCCTCTCCGGGGAATGGCAGCGCCCCGCCGGGCTCTTCGCTGCGGCCGGGCTCGATGAGATTACCTTGCTCGTCTATGTAATAATAATCGTCCGGATCTCCGAAAAAGAAGTCATCCTCTTCTTCCAACTGCCATTCAGGCAGCTGCAACTCGGTGTCGAATTCCTCGACCGGGCGATCCTTCACAGCGTAGCGCATATAGGCCGCGAAGGCCTGCGCCGGCGCGCGACCACCTTGCAATCCGCCGACACGCGCGTTGTCGTCGCGACCCATCCACACACCGGTGGTAATGCCTGATGAAAAGCCGACGAAGTACCCGTCCTTGTTCGAACTGGTGGTGCCCGTCTTGCCCGCCACCGGCCGGCCGATCTGAGCCGCGCGTCCGGTACCGGTCTGAACGGCGGTCTGCAGCAAGTCGGTAATCCCGCGTGCGACATGGTCGGGAATCAATTGCGAGCTGCGTGCGCGCTCATGCTGATAGAGCAGATCGCCATCCGCAGTAGTTACCTTGACGATACCATAGGGTTCGACCGAAGAACCGCCCGCCGACACCGCAGCAAAGGCCCGGGTCATGTCGAGCAGGCGAACCTCGTTCGAGCCTAGGACCATAGCCGGATAGGTATTGATCGGGGTGGTAATACCGAATCGTCGTGCCATCGAGGCGACCGCGCTGAAACCGACCTCGTTTCCGAGCTGCGCCGCAACTGTATTGATCGAATAAGCGAAGGCAGTGCGAAGATTAGTCTCGCCGATATTGCGGCCGTTCGAATTGCGCGGGCTCCACCCGCCTATCGACACCTCGGTATCGACCACCCGGTCTTCAGGCGTATACCCCGCTTCGAGAGCGGCGAGATAGACGAAGAGCTTCCAGCTCGAACCCGGCTGGCGCAGCGCATTGGTGGCGCGGTTATAATTGGTCTGGACGTAATCGGTGCCCCCCACCAAAGCGAGGATGGCACCATCCCGATCCAGGCTTACAAGGGCGCCTTGCGCACCCTCCGGTGTGTTGCCTGCGACCGATGCGGTCGCCGCTCTTTGCATACCCGGATCAAGCGTCGTCCAAACTTCGATCGGTTCGAACGTTTCGGGCAGCAGCAAATCGAGCTGTGGCAGTGCCCAGTCGGTGAAGTAGCGGACCGAATTGGTGCCGGTTTCCTGTTTGAGCTTTACAGCGGAAACGTCCACCTGCGCTTCGCTCGGGCTGATCCTGCCCTGTTCGCGCATAAGCCGCAGCACCACACTGGCCCGCCCAACGGCGGCATCTACATCGGCGGTGGGCGAATAACGGCTCGGCGCTTTTACCAGCCCGGCGATGATCGCGGCCTCTGCCGTCGAAAGTTCGGTCGCGGGATGGCTGAAGAACTTCCGGCTGGCCGAATCGATGCCATACGCCCCTCCCCCGAAGTAGACCTTATTGAGATAAAGCTCGAGAATCTGCTCCTTTGAAAACTTCCACTCGAGCGCCATGGCCAGCACGGCCTCCCGCAGCTTGCGGTCGAGCGAGCGATTGGAATTCAGAAAGACGTTTCGCGCCAGCTGTTGGGTAATCGTCGATGTCGCGCCAAGCCTGTCCTCACCCGTAGCCCAGACATAGACTGCACGCGTCAGGCCATAGGGATCGACGCCGGGATGCGAATAGAAGCGCCGGTCCTCGACCGAGATCATCGCATCCTTCATTACCTGCGGGATTTCGTTGCTGGATAGCCATTTGCCGTAACTGGGTCCGAGCTCCACGATTTCCGTACCGTCTCGTGCACGCACAACAATAGTCTGCGCATTCTGAGTCGCCTTGAGCTGGTAGTAGCTGGGCAAGGAACGCGCCGCGAAGGCCACCGCAATGGCGAGAAAAACCAGGCCGAGCACGGCGGCCCCGCCGCCCCATATGAGCAAGCGTCTTAGCCAGAGCCTCATTCGGCCGTTGCCGTGCCTGCCTTCCGCGTCCGCTCGTGCTGCGCGTGCCGCGCGCCTGCTGCTTTTGCGGCGGCTGCCTCTCTTGTCCATCGAGTGCGAATTCCCTCGTTTACGATTGGATTGCCCTTTATCCGCCAAGGCCTGTCATGGCGAGACGTAACCTCGGGTGAACACGGAATTCGCGTGGAGAATGGCACCAGTCAATCGTCCGGTTCGAACTCCAGTGCAGCGGAATTGATACAATAACGAAGCCCGCTTTCGCCCGGTCCATCGGGAAAGACATGCCCCAAGTGTCCTGCGCAATTGGAGCAAACCACCTCGGTACGCACCATGCCGTGTGTAACGTCGCGGTGTTGCTCCACCACGTCGTCTTCGGCCGGGGCGGTGAAGCTGGGCCATCCCGATCCGCTATCGTATTTATCCGCACTTTCGAACAGCAGTTGGCCGCAGCCTGCGCAGTGATATTCGCCGTCAGCCTTGTTCTTTTCGTACTTCCCCGTAAAGGCGCGCTCGGTGCCTTTTTCGCGTAAGATGTGATACTGCTCGGGGGTCAGCTTCTCGCGCCACTGCTCATCGGTCATTACGAGCTTTTCGGTCACTGCTTGTCCTTTCTCGGGGTTCTGCCCATATCAAGAGAACAGGGCGTCATGCGGACTGTTCCGCTTTCGCTTGACGATTCGCAAGGCCAACGCTAAGTGCGCCGCTTTCCGGCGGTCCATCCGCCCTTTTCGACACGCCAAATTGAATTTCGCCGCTGTTCGCTGCGGCTCGACCGAGGACAAACATGGCCAATACGCCGCAAGCCAAAAAGCGCATCCGTCGCAACAACCGCCGCGCAGAGATCAACACCTCGCGCATGAGCCGCATTCGCAACTTCGTGAAGAAGGTGGAACTGGCGCTTGAATCTGGCGACAAGAAGGAAGCGCAAACTGCTTTGCAGAACGCCCAGCCCGAGCTGGCTCGCGGCGTTGCACGCGGCGTGCTGCACAAGAATACTGCGGCCCGGAAGATGAGCCGCCTGTCGAAGCGCGTCGCCGCTCTCTGATTCGGGTCCGGCTGCGGTCGACCAGATGAAATTTCGAAGGGGTCGCCGGAATATCCGGCGGCCCCTTTTGTCTTATAAGGGTTGCGCTTCAAAACCGAACTGTCACTCCAATGTAACGTGATCCTCGGGATTCCTGCGATTCGCGAGCCTAGTTCTCTGAAATCTACGTAATTTCAAATGCATGAACGGGGGACTGCGGGGTAGCGTCGAGTCAACAAGTTTATTTCGACTTTTTTACAGTTATCCCCCTTGCGACTCATCCCGAGAGCGACTTAGAAAATGGTTCTGCCCGGGGGGGACAGCCCGGGTATTCACATCGATGGCCAAGGGGAGGGACCACCCGTGAATCAACCGATTCCGGGCAACGGCGGAGCCGTGCCTACGCTCCTGGCGAACCGCCTTAAAATAGCAGACGATCACGTATCGGATCGTTTGGGGGAATGAGAAAATGACAAAAACGGGCGAGCTTGCTGGCAAGCGGAAGGCAACTGACGACATGGAAGATCTCGAGGCGGTAAACCTGGCAGCGGATTGGGCCGACATTAGCCAGGGACTCCGCAAGGATCTGGGTCACCAGCTTCACAGCCAGTGGATCAAGCCGATCCAGCTAGGGAAGATCGATGCAGAGACCGGTACGCTCGATCTCTATCTTCCGACCGAATTCAGCGCCAACTGGGTCAAGGACCGTTTCGCCGACCGGTTAAGTCTGGCCTGGAAGATTGCGCGCAGCGAAGTTCGCAAGGTCGCCATTTCAGTCCATCCCGGACGCCGCCAGGTTGCCGATTTGCGTCTCCACAATGATGGCCGCCGTCCGGCCAACGACGCCGACACTTCGATGATGGCGATCGGTGCCGATACGCTGGGGGATTCCGGCTTCACCTCATCGGTCGGGCTCGACGCGACGCTGACCTTTGCCGCTTTCGTGACGGGGGAGGCAAACATACTCGCATTCAACGCTGCGCAGCGCATGGCCGCCACCGAGAAACCGCAGTTCAGCCCGCTCTATCTCAAAGCTGCGACCGGTCAGGGCAAGACTCACCTTCTCCACGCCATCGGCCATACATTCCTTCAGACGCACAACCGCAGCCGTATCTTCTACTGCAGCGCCGAGCGGTTCATGGTCGAATTCGTCCAGGCGCTGAAGGCGAACCGGATGATCGAGTTCAAAGCCCGCCTGCGCAGCTTCGATCTTTTACTGGTCGACGATATCCAGTTTATCATCGGCAAGGCTTCGGCACAGGAAGAACTGCTCTATACGATCGATGCGCTGCTGAACGAGGGCAAGCGCCTGGTCTTCGCCGCCGACCGCGCACCGCAAGCACTCGACGGAGTTGAGCCACGCCTTCTTTCGCGCCTTTCGATGGGGCTCGTCGCCGATATCCAGCCGGCCGATATCGAATTGCGCAAGAAGATCCTCCACTCCAAATTGACCAAGTTCGCGCCGCTATCCGTGCCCGAGGACGTGCTCGACTTCCTTGCGCGCACCATCACCCGCAACGTTCGCGAACTGGTCGGCGGCCTCAATAAGTTGATCGCCTATGCCCAGCTTACGGGACAGGAAGTCTCACTCCAGCTGGCCGAGGAGCAACTCACCGACATCCTCTCGGCAAACCGCCGCCGGATTACCATCGACGAAATCCAGCGGACCGTGTGCCAGTTCTACCGGATCGACCGCAGCGAGATGAGCTCCAAGCGCCGCGCGCGCGCGGTCGTCCGCCCGCGGCAGGTGGCGATGTATCTTTCCAAGGTACTCACTCCTCGCAGTTATCCCGAAATCGGGCGCAAGTTCGGCGGGCGCGATCATTCCACCGTAATCCACGCCGTGCGCCTGATCGAGGATCTGCGCCAGCGCGATGCCGACATGGATGGCGATGTGCGTAGTCTTCTCCGTCAGCTCGAAAGTTGACCCATTTCCACTCCGTAGCCCTTCGGATCGCACAGGCGCGGAGCCAGAACTGATCGACAGGCCGGGCGCAGAGGCCTGTCGACAGTTTTCCCACTTGATGCCAACAGGCTTTCCATGAGCCTGTCCCCCGATCGCCTCGACCGTTTTGCACGCCATATCGTCCTGCCGGAAATCGGCGGCGCAGGGCAGGTCGCGCTGGCCAGGAAGCACCTTGTGCTGGTCGGACTGGGCGGGATCGGCAGCCCCGCGCTGCAATATCTTGCCGCGGCGGGGATCGGCAGACTTACACTGGTCGACGACGACAAGGTCGATATCTCGAACCTGCAGCGCCAGACGCTCTATAACGAACGCGATGTCGGTCATGGCAAGGCCATTTCCGCCAAGCGCTGGATAAAGCTGTTCGATCCCGCGCTCGATGTCGAAATCAGCGACCGCCGAATCGATCCTGCCCGCGCCGCCGCGCTTGTCGAAGGCGCCCATCTCGTGCTCGACGGAACCGATAATTTCGCCACCCGTCTCGCGGTATCGGATGCCTGCGTGAAGGCAGGCGTACCGCTTCTGTCAGCCGCGGTCGGGCGCTTTCAGGGCCAGGTCGGAGCTTTCGCAGGACATTTGCAGGGAGAAGCCTGCTACCGCTGCTTTGTCGGTGATGCCTTCGATGCGGAGGATTGCGACACTTGCGCCGAAGACGGCATGCTCGGCGCGATGGCCGGATGGGTGGGAAGCTTCGCTGCACTGCATACGGTACGAATCCTGCTCGAAGACGTCAGCGGCTTTGGCGACCCTCAATGGAGCCGGGTGAACCTGCTCGACGGGATACAGCCCGGAATGCGGCAGTTCACGATTACAAAGGACCCGGCTTGCAAGGGATGCGGATCAGGAACCTAATATCTGAGACACCCATTCCGGCACGAGTTCGCCCGCTTTGCCTTGGCGAGATTCATCGAACCAGTACGAGCCCTCGCCGCGTTCCAAATTGAGTTCCAGCGTGCGGGTACCTAGTTCTTTCGCCTCGCGCACGAAACCCGCGGCCGGATAGACCGCGCCGCTGGTACCGATGCTCACGAACAGGTCCGCACGGCGCAAGGCCGCATAGATTCGGCCCATCTCGTAAGGCATCTCGCCAAACCATACGACATCGGGACGCAGCGTATGCTCGCCGCAGCCGGGACATGCCGGACGCTCGAAAAGCGGGTCGCTCCAACGGTGCCGTGCCTCGCACCGCGAGCAAAGTGCGCTCAGCAATTCGCCATGCATGTGCAGCACTCGCTTGGCCCCGGCCCGCTCGTGGAGATCGTCTACATTTTGAGTCACGATCAAAAGATCGCCTTCCCATTCCGCATCGAGCCGCGCCAGCGCCACATGCGCGGCATTGGGCGAAACCTTCCGGACCGCCTCGCGCCGTGCATCGTAGAAGCGCTGGACGAGATCGGGATCTCGCGCGAAGCCTTCCGGCGTGGCGACATCTTCCACCCGGTGCTGTTCCCACAGACCTCCGGCATCGCGGAAAGTATCGATCCCGCTCTCTGCGGATATTCCCGCGCCGGTCAGGACGACGATGTTGCGGATATTGGTCATTGCCCTCACGTAGCGAAGCGGTAGGGCAGGTTAAAGCCTACCAATGAACTACGGGAACCAACGGAGGGGCTATGGCGAATATCGGTGTCATCGGCAGCAAGGGCGCGATGGGTGAGGCACTGCGGCGCGTGATCGAGGCCTCGGACCATGATTATGCCGGAGGTGCGGACAAGGGCGACGATGTCAGCAAGCTGGCCGATGTGTCGGACATTCTGGTCGATTTCTCCGCTCCGGGCGCGCTACAGTCCAACCTGCACGCCGCCGTGGGTGCGGGAATTCCGATAGTGATCGGAACCACCGGCCTTGAAGACAAGCATCACGGAGCCATCGACCACGCCGCGCGCGCCGTGCCCGTTCTCCAGACCGGCAATACTTCGCTGGGCGTCACATTGCTGGCCCATCTCGTGCGCGAGGCGGCCTCTCGTCTCGGCAGCCAGTGGGATATCGAAATCGTCGAAATGCACCACCGCCGCAAGGTCGATGCTCCCTCCGGCACGGCCCTGTTGCTCGGCGAGGCAGCAGCGGAAGCACGGGGCATCACGCTAGCGGATAATCGCGAGAGCGGGCGTGACGGACACACCGGCGCGCGGGCAGAAGGCGCAATCGGCTTCGCGGCGCTGCGCGGCGGCACGGTGGCGGGTGAGCACAGCGTGATCCTCGCGGGCGACGAGGAACGGCTCACCCTCTCGCACAGCGCCGAGAATCGTGCGATTTTCGCCCGCGGCGCGATCCGGGCGGCCGAATGGCTGCGCGGGAGAGAGCCGGGGCGCTATACTATGGAACAGGTACTGGGCATCTGACGCGCGTGGCATGACCAGAGACCAGATCTTCGAATTCCTCCGGCGTCTGGCAGAGGACAATCCCTCGCCCGAGACGGAGTTGGAATATGGCAATGCCTACCAGTTGCTGGTGGCAGTGGCGCTATCGGCGCAGGCGACCGATGTCGGCGTGAACAAGGCTACCCGAGCACTGTTTCGTAATGTCGTATCGCCGCGGCAAATGCTGGAGTTGGGCGAAGAGGGGCTAAAGGCGCACATCAAGACCATCGGCCTGTTCAATTCCAAGGCAAAAAACGTGATCGCCATGAGCCAGTTGCTGGTGGACGAATATGGCGGCGAGGTGCCCTACACGCGCGAGGACCTCGTGCGTCTGCCCGGCGTGGGGCGCAAGACCGCCAATGTCGTACTCAACTGCTGGTTCGGGCAGGAGACCTTCGCGGTCGACACGCATATCCTCCGCGTCGGCAACCGCACCGGCCTCGCCAAGGGCAAAACACCCGAGCAGGTCGAGGCAAAGCTCGAGAAGCGCGTACCCCAGCCCTTCCGCCTCGGCGCGCATCACTGGTTGATCCTGCATGGTCGCTATGTCTGCAAGGCACGGACGCCCGAGTGTTGGCGGTGCAAGGTGGTGGATCTGTGCAGCTACCGGAAGAAGGTTCTGGAGAAGCCGAAGGGGCGTTGAAGCGGCCGGCGAAGGCCCCTCTACATTAACTTGCTTTCGTTATCGGCAACCTCAGGCAACCGCTTGGTTAGCAGCCATGCAAAGAATGCACTGAGGAACAGAACTTGAACCGACCCGATCAAAAAAGATCCAACCAAGACCCCTCCCATTTCTGACGGATCGAGCTGACCTCCAAATACTGTAGCTATTCCTTCCCAAGACAATGGCTGGTCCAGAATGACCATCATTCCGACCAACCATAAGACAGAGAAAACAACGTCCGCGACAGCTGCACCCACACCAAACACCCATATTTCAGTGGTAGTTAGCCGTCGGTTTTCTCGACTCATAAACCACCAAATCGCCCCCGATGCAGCGATGATAGTCGCCACAGTCGACAGCGAAGTTGGAATGTCTTCTACGTAATATGACGCGCCAGCGAGCGCGATACCCATCAGCAACTTGATCCCGAAGAATGCGAGAACGTACCTTAGCATTAGTTAGTCCTCGCTCATCAAACATCGTCCGCCGAGACCATCTCGCCCCGGTCGATCTCTCCCGTCATCACCGCCACCGTTGTCGCCACTGCCGCGTCGCCGCTGACGTTCGTCGTAGTACGCATCATGTCCATGATCCGGTCCACCCCGGCAACGAAAGCAATGGTTTCCAGCGGCACGCCGACCGCGCCGAAGACCAGCGCCATCATGATAAGGCCCGCGCCCGGGATGCCCGCCGCACCGACCGCGCCGAGCGTGGCAAGGATCGAGATGAGGAAGTAATCGCCCCAGCTCAGGTCCACGCCGAATATCTGCGCGCCGAACAGCGTGGCAAGGCCGAGATACATTGCCGTACCGTTCATGTTGATCGTCGCGCCGAGGCTGATCACGAAGCTCGCCACCGAGTTCGATACGCCGAGATTTCGCTCCGTACAGCGCAGGGTGACGGGCAGTGTCGCATTGGAGCTGGCAGTCGAGTAGCTCACCGCCATCGCGTCCACGATGCCGCGAAAGAAATCGCGCACCGGCAGCTTGGCGAGGAACTTGATCATCGCCGAATACATGACGAAGATGATCAGCAGACAGCCCGCATAGTTTAGCGCGACCAGCTTCGAGAGCGCCAGAAGCGCATCGAGACCCAGCGTGCCGGCCACCCAGGCCATCAGCGCGAAAACGCCGAAGGGCGTCAGTTCCATCACGATCATCGTGACTTTTTGCATGATCACCGCGCCGCTATCGAAGACCTTCTGCACGGGCAGGCCTTCTTCCTTCGCCATCAATATGCCGATGCCGATCAGCATGGAGAAGACGATCAGCGGCAGTACCGCGACATCGGCCATAACCTGCACGGGGCTTTCGGGCACGATGGACAGGATCATGTCCACTGCCGTGGTCTCGTTGGGCATGGGAGTCTCGCCGCGCTCGATCGCGCTGGTATCGACCCCGCTACCGGGAGCGACAAAGGTGCCGAGCGCAAGGCCCAGCCATACGGCGATCTGGCCGGTGACGACGAAGAGCAGCATGGCCCTGCCGCCGACTGCGCCGAGTTTGCGCAAATCGCCGATGGCGGCGACGCCGGAAACGAGGCTGAAGAAGATCAGCGGGACGACCAGCATCTTGATCGCCTTGATGAAGAAATCGCCGATCCACTTGATGCTTTCCGCATCCGGTCCCCAGGCATAACCGGTGAGCACGCCCAAGATGAGCGCAGTCAGCACGCGCTGCCACAGCGGAATTTCGAACCAGACCCTCAGCATGCGTATCCCCTTACGTCCCGGTAATTTATGTCAGCGCGTCCTTGACTATGCGCGCGTAGATGCGGCTTAGCGTGGAAAGGTCTTCGATGGCTACAGCTTCGTCGCGCTTGTGCATGGTGGCGTTGACAAGGCCGAATTCGATCACCGGGCACACCGCGCGCAGGAAGCGGGCATCGGAGGTGCCGCCGGTGGTGGAGGGTTCGGGGTCAAGGCCCGTTTCCGCCTTCACCGCACGCGCGATGATGTCGCTGAATTCGCCCGGCGGGGTGAGGAAGGGTTCGCCCGAAATGATCGGCAGCGCGGTGCCGCCGTGCTTTTCGGCAATGGCGACGACCTTTTCGGAAAGCGAGGCGCCCGAATGCTCATCGTTGAAACGGATCGAGATGCGCGCCTTCGCGGCTTCGGGAATGACGTTGTGTGCCGGGTTGCCGACTTCGAGATCGGTGATTTCGAGGTTCGAGGCCTGGAACCAGTCATTGCCCTGGTCGAGTACCAGCGCGTCGAGCTCGGCCAGCATGGCGACCAGCTTGGGGATCGGATTGTCGGCAAGGTGCGGGTAGGCAACGTGACCTTGCGTTCCTTCAACCGTGAGCCAGATATTGAGCGAACCGCGGCGGCCGATCTTCATCATATCGCCCAGCCGGTTCACACTGGTGGGCTCGCCAACGAGGCACAGATCGGGCTGATGGCCTGCCTCGCGCATGAAGTCGATCAGCGCGCGGGTGCCGTGGAGCGCAGGCCCTTCCTCGTCCCCGGTGATGATGAAGCTGATCGTGCCCGCCTCGACCGGGACGTTTTTCACCGCTTCGACCATGCAGGCGATCGCGCCTTTCATGTCGACTGCGCCCCGCCCGTAGAGCAGTTCTCCGCGCACTTCTGGGGCGAAAGCGTCGGAGGTCCAGCCGCCGCCGGGGGGGACTACGTCGAGATGGCCAGCGAAGGCGAAGTGCTTCGATCCCGCCGGTCCATGGCGGATGGCGAAGAGATTTTCGACCGGTGCCTCGGGGCTGCCTGTTTCGCCATGCCCGCTAATGAAGCGCTTGATCGTGAAGCTGAACGGTTCGAGCATTGCTTCAAGCTCGTCGAACACGGAGCCGGTGGCGGGGGTTACGCTGTGCGCGGACATCAGCCGCTTGGCGAGTTCGAGGACTTCGGTCATGGTCCCTCCGCTAGCAGGAGTGCGACCCGATGCCCAAGCTCGATCTCGATACCATCCCCCGGACCAATGCGACCGGATACCCGCCGCCCTTTGACGAGGACGTCCAGGGTCGCTGGTATCGCCGCCTCGCCCCCGCTGCAGGGCTGACGAAGCTCGGCGCCAGCCATGTCGTTCTCGAACCCGGCGCCTATTCCTCGCAGCGGCATTGGCACGAGGGGCAGGACGAATTGGTCGTCATGCTGCAGGGCGAAGCCATCCTGATCGAGGACGATGGCGAAGTCCCCGTCCACCCGGGCGATATCCTCGCCTGGCCCGCAGGCAGGAAGAACGGCCACCGGCTCCACAACCGCTCTAACAAGCCCTGCGTCTTCATCGCCATCAGCGGCGGCGACCGCGACGAGGACCGCGGCGAATATCCCGATATCGACATGGTCTTCACGCCGGAGGGCTATTTCCGGAAGGACGGCACGCCCTACCCCACCGAGCGTGTGCCCTAGTCCCGTTCGGGCTCGGGCAAGGCGCCGGGAGCGAAGGCGGCGTCGAGATATTCCGCCATGCGTAGGCCCGCCTGCGTGACGCGCTTTTGCGAAACGGGAATCGCGCGCTCGATATCTTCCTGCGTCAGCGCGGTTTCGCCCGGCAGGTCTTCGCCCTCACAGGCCGGCCGGTCGAAGGCGTTGGGATAGACGAAATCACGGCTCGTCTCCCAGCTCTCGCGGCCCCAGTCGGCAGGCGTACCCCCGCCCAGTTCGGCACGCTCTGCGGCAGTGTAACGGCGCACCAGCGGCACGGGCGACGAGGTGATCGCGCGTTCCGCCAGCGGTCCGTCCCAGATCCAGTGGAGGTTCAGCCCCGGCACGATGCCATAGGCGGTGTCGATATCGTTGCCGCCGCGGTCGTCATGGTCGCCCGAATGGAGCGGCATGTGCACATCGCCGATGAAGTGGACGAGGAAGGCAAGCGCTTCCAGCCGGACATTGGCGGGCAGGCTCTCATCGGAAAGGATCAGCTGGTTGCGCTCGATCTGCGCGAGGATGCAGTTCTGGCCCGAACAATTGGCGCGCGGCTCGTAAGCCTCGCACACGGGCGCAGTGCGATAGTGCCAGGCGAAGGTATAGCCCCAGCGCCAGTAATCCTTGCGCAGGCAATCGGGCCAGGTGCTGGCATCCTCGAGGCTGGCAAGGTCGCATCCCTCCACGCCCAGTTCGGGCGCTGCCCTCAGCAGGCGCGCAATCCCTGCGCGCGTTTCGGGACGCACATTTTCCATCGCGATCGCCGCCGTGGTGCGGTGGGCGTAGAAGCCCCAGGCCTGCACCTGCGCCGGAAGCAGCGCCAGCAGCGCCGCAAATGCGATCAGGAAACGGTTTCGTATTGCTCTATGACCCATTCTTCGTTTTCCGATGCCTCGATCCAGGCCTGCATCCATTCGTGCTCCCACATGGCCTCCATATAGGCTGCGGCGAAGCCGGGAACGGCGACCTCATAGCTGATGAAACGTGACACTACAGGTGCAAAGAATATGTCCGCCGCGCCGAAAGTGCCGAAAAGATAGGGGCCGCCATTGCCGAAGCGGCTGCGCGCCTCCGCCCAGAGGGTGAGGATGCGCAATATGTCCGCCCGGCAGTTTTCGCTCGGCTCGAATCCCTCGAAGCGCTTGCGCACGTTCATGGGACATTCGCTGCGCAGCGCCTGGAAGGAACTGTGCATTTCGGCGACCATCGATCGGGCCATGCCCCGCGCCGTGTCGTTCTTCGGCCAGAACCGGTCGCGGCCCACCTTGTCGGCAAGATATTCCATTATGGCGAGACTGTCCCACACGACGGTCTCGCCGTCCCACAGCAGGGGAACCTTGCCCGAGGAAGGGCGGATTTCGCCATCCTGCTTGGAAGCCTCCCAGTTCTCTCCGAAGAGCGGAACGACGATTTCCTCGAAGGACAGGCCGGATTGCTTGGCCGCCAGCCAGCCGCGCAGGCTCCAGCTCGAATAGTTCTTGTTGCCGATGATGATCTTCATGCAGGCTCCACCTTTCCCGTCCGGTTTGCGCCCTAATCGTTCATCCCCGCGCTGTCGACGCTGAATGGTGACAGGGCGACCGGGCGCAAGATACTGTAGGAAATTGGAAAGCGCTGGCATAGAACGGCGGCATGACCCTGCGCCCCTTCCATCTCGCATTTCCCGTCCGCGACCTTGAGGAAGCACGCAGCTTCTACGGCGGCCTGCTGGGCTGCGCAGAAGGACGCTCGTCGGACGAATGGATCGATTTCGATTTCTACGGCCACCAGATCGTTGCGCATACGGGCGGCGAAAGCGGCGACCGCGCCAGCAACCCGGTCGACGGGCACGATGTCCCCGTCCCCCATTTCGGCGTGGTTCTGACGATGGAAGACTGGCACACGCTGGCCGACCGGCTGGTTGCGGCAGGCATGGAGTTCGCCATCGAACCCACCATCCGCTTCAAGGGCCAGCCCGGCGAACAGGCGACGATGTTCTTCCGCGACCCCAGCGGCAATGCGCTGGAAATGAAGGCCTTCGCGGACGATGCTATGCTGTTTGCGCGTTAGGCTGGATTTTATTGCGCACACCCAGAAGGAGACGTTCCGCTGACGACGCCGTAGCGGACAAGTATCTATTACTGTAAACTGCATTGATGATAAACGCTGGCGACATCCCCTTTATAGCAGCTGTCATTGCGGTCGCCGTATTGGTGACAGTAGGGGCAATCCTTGTTCTACGATTGTTGAGGGTAGGACCGATTGCACTAAGGCTTTTGAGTGCGATGACTTTTCCTGCGCTGCTCGTAGCAATGATCATCTACGTCAATGTCTGGAATCCCGACCCGCACGGTTGGATAATGGTGGCGCTGAGTTTTCTGGCCTTCGCAAGCCTGCCCTTCACCATCTTAACGACCGCACTTCTGACACGTCGCTTTGCCTAAGGTGATGCTCGTAGTCTCTAGGACCGTTTCCCACCCCAAAGCAGACTCTGAACCAAGCGGCTGACCACCCGAAACCCGCGTGGGCGGCTGTCCGCAAACGCAAAAGCAGTCACAGGGGCTTGACCCGGCGCTCATTATTCCATATTTCGACATTTATCGAATCATTGGAGTAACTGATGCAGTCCGACCACGTGATCCGCGCCCTGTCAGCTCTTGCGCAGGAACACCGCCTCGCCGCGTTCCGCCTGCTGGTACAGGCGGGTGAGCAAGGTGTTGCTGCTGGATTGCTTGCCGAGAAGCTCGAGGTTCCGCCCTCTTCCATGAGCTTCCACTTGGCCCAGCTTGCCAATGCCGGGCTGGTCACTCAGCGCCGCGAAAGCCGCTCCATCATCTATTCGGCCGACTATGCCGCAATGAAAAAGCTGATGGGCTACCTCACCGAAAACTGCTGCGGCGGCATGTCCTGTTCCGAGGATGCCGCCTGTCTTCCCACCGAGCAAAGAAAGATCGCCTGATGAAACGCTTCCATGTGCATGTCGGGGTGTCCGACGTCGACAAATCCATCGCCTTCTATTCGAGCCTGTTCGGCAGCGAGCCGAGCGTCGTGAAGGCCGATTACGCCAAGTGGATGCTGGACGATCCGCGGATCAACTTCGCCATATCCGCGCGCGAGGATGCGGTTAAGGGCATCGAGCACGTCGGGCTGCAGGTAGAAGACAGGCAGGAACTGGAAGAAGTCTATGGCCGCCTGCGGGCCGCCGACCAACCCGTGCTGGAAGAAGGCGCGACCACCTGCTGCTATGCGCAGTCGGAAAAGAGCTGGATCGCCGATCCCGACGGGGTGGTATGGGAAGCTTTCCTGACCGACGGCGAGAGCACGATCTATGGCGGCAATCCCGATCTGGACCAGCTGGCTTCGGCCAATGCCGCGAACAGCGCCTGCTGCGTACCGCAAATGGCTCCGGCCAAATCCACCTGCTGCTGAGGCGAACCATGTCCGACCAACCGCTGAACGTGCTGTTCCTGTGCACGGGCAATTCCGCGCGTTCCATCCTGGGGGAGGCAATCCTCAATCACGACGGCGCGGGTCGCTTCAAGGCCTACAGTGCCGGAAGCAATCCCACCGGCAAGGTCAACCCCTGGGCGATCCATACGCTCAAGACCCTGGGTTATCCGGCAGAGGGCTATTCCTCCAAGAGCTGGGGCGAGTTTGCCGATGGCCCGGAATTCGATCTCATCTTCACCGTCTGTGACAGCGCGGCGGCGGAGACCTGCCCGGTCTGGCCCGGCCGCCCGACCAGCGCGCACTGGGGCATCCCCGACCCCGCCGCCGTCGAGGGAAGCGATGCCGAAAAGGCCGCAGCCTTCCTCGAGGCCTTCCGCATGCTCAAGCGGCGCATCGACCTGATGCTGGCATTGCCGGTCGCCAGCCTCGAACAGGTCGCCTTGCGCGACAAATTGCACGCCATCGGGCAGGAAGCGGACGCATGATGACTGCGACCACTGCGGAAATCGACGCCCGCGCGGCGGGCCTGGGCCTGTTCGAGAAATGGCTATCCGTCTGGGTGGCCGCGGCGATCCTTGCCGGGATTATCCTGGGCAATCTGATGCCCGGCGCCTTCGCCCTGCTCGCATCCATCGAGTACGCCTCGGTGAATCTGGCAGTCGCCCTGCTGATCTGGGCGATGATCTTTCCGATGATGGTCGCGGTGGATTTCGGGGCGGTGCGCCGCGTGGGAGACAAGCCGAAGGGCCTGATCATCACGCTGGTGGTCAACTGGCTGATCAAGCCGTTTACGATGGCCGCACTGGGCGTGTTGTTCTTCGAAGTGGTTTTCGCCGACCTGATCGACCCGGCCGACGCACAGCAATATATTGCCGGCCTGATCCTGCTCGGCGCGGCGCCTTGCACCGCCATGGTTTTCGTGTGGTCGCAACTTACGAAGGGCGATCCCGCCTATACGCTGGTGCAGGTGGCGGCGAACGATCTCATCATGATCATCGCCTTTGCGCCGCTCGTTGCGCTGTTGCTGGGCGTGACCGACATTTCCGTGCCGTGGGAAACGCTGCTCTTGTCGGTCGGCCTATATGTCGTCGTGCCGCTGGCCGCCGGGGCCTTCGTGCGCCACCGCTTGCTCGCCAGCCACGGGGGCGACGAAAGCGCGGTATCGGGCTTCACCTCGCGCATGAAACCGCTGTCGATCATCGGCTTGCTGCTGACGGTGCTGCTATTGTTCGGTTTCCAGGCCGAAACCATCGTTTCCCGCCCCTTGCTCATCGCCCTGATCGCCGTTCCGATCATCGTCCAGAGCTATGGCATTTTCTTTATCGCCTACGCTGCGGCAAAGGCATGGAAGGTACCGCATGCTGTGGCCGCGCCATGCGCGCTGATTGGCACGTCCAATTTTTTCGAACTGGCCGTGGCAGTGGCGATCGGTCTGTTCGGATTGGGCAGTGGCGCCGCCCTTGCTACCGTCGTCGGCGTTCTTGTCGAAGTGCCGGTCATGCTGTCGCTGGTAGCCATCGCCAATAGGACGCGGGGCGGCTTTCCTTCAGAGTGATCACAAGGCGGCGGCCTGGCCGCAAACCGACGTTCGTCAGACTCCGGCGTCCCGCAGCACCGCAGCCCTCAGTTCCGCAATCCCCATGCCCTTCTCCGCACTGGTTACGTGGATCTGCGGATAGGCTGCGACGTGCTTCTTCGTCTCGGCTTCGACCGCGGCGACGGTCTTTTCGAGTTCGCTGGCCTTGATCTTGTCCGCCTTGGTCAGGACCACGCGGTAGCCGACCGCGGCCTCGTCGAGCATCTTCATCATCTCGCGGTCGACGTCCTTCAGCCCGTGGCGGCTATCCACCAGCACGAGATTGCGGACCAGCACCTGCCGTCCGCGCAAATAGGTTTTCACGAGGGCCTTCCACTTCTCGACCACCTTCACCGGCGCCTTGGCAAAGCCGTAACCGGGCATGTCGACGAGCCGGAACTGCGTGGGCTCCCCCACTTCGAAGAAGTTGAGTTCCTGCGTGCGGCCGGGGGTCACCGACGCACGGGCGATCTTCTTGCGCCCCGTCAGCGCGTTGAGCAGCGAGCTCTTGCCGACATTGGAACGCCCGGCAAAGGCGATTTCCGGCACCGTCGGTTCGGGCAGAAACCTGAGCTGCGGGGCCGAGAGGAGGAACTCCACCCGGCCCGAGAACAGCTTGGTCGCGCGCCGCTCCAGCAGGGCCTGTTCGGCGGCTTCTTCGTCGGTCATCAGCCGTCGGCCTTGGCAGCAGCGGCGGCCTTTTCGGCCTTTTCCTTCTCTGCAGCCGCCTTCAATTGCGGATGCTTGGAATAAAGGTACTTCTGCTGGGCCAGCGTCAGGATGTTCGAGGTTACCCAGTAGAGCAGCAGACCTGCGGCGAAGGGCGCCATGATGAACATCAGCACCCAGGGCATGATCGAGAACACCTGCTGCTGGATCGGGTCCATCGCGCTGGGGTTCAGCTTGAACGTCAGCCACATGGTCACGCCGAGCAGAACGGCAAGCACGCCGATGGCAAGGAAGCTGGGCGGCGTGAACGGCAACAGGCCGAACAGGTTGAGGATGGTCGCCGGATCGGGCGCGGACAGATCCTCGATCCAGAGGAAGTTCTGGTGGCGCATCTCGATCGCGAGGTAGAGCACCTTGTAGAGCGCGAAGAAGATCGGGATCTGCAGGATCAGCGGCAGGCAGCCGGCAAGCGGATTGACCTGTTCTTCCTTGAACAGCTTCTGCATTTCCTGCTGCTGCTTCAGCTTGTCGTCCTTGTGCTTTTCCTGCAGCGCCTTCATCTTCGGCTGGATCGCCTTCATCGCCGCCATGGAGCCGAACTGCTTCTGCGCGATGGGGAACATCAGCCCGCGCACGATGATCGTCAGGATGATGATGGCGACGCCGAAATTGCCGACGATTTCGAAGATGTTCTTGAGCAGCCAGAGGAACGGCTTCTCGAACCAGCGGAACCAACCCCAGTCGATAGCGAGACCGAACTGCGGGATCCCGGCATCCTGATAGGAGTCGAGGATTTCACTGTCCTTGGCCCCGGCGAAGAGGCGCGAGGTAGTGGTATATTTACGCCCCGCCGGAACGGTTACCGGATCGTAGATCATGTCGGCGCGATAGGTATCGGCGCCAAGCGAGCGGAATGTCGCATCGGGCGCCGCGCCCTGCTGCGGCACCAGCGCGGCCAGCCAGTAGATGTCGGTGAAGCCGATCCAGTCGGGCGCGCCGGCCGGACTTACCTTGCCGGCTTCTTCGACATCGTCGTAATCATAATCGTAATCGACGCTCTGGCCGAAGGATCCGATCGGGCCGGAATGGGCAATGAAGAAATCGTCGCTCGCCGTCGTGCTGGTGCGTCCGACCAGCCCGTAAGGCTGCGCCACCACCGGTGCCGCGCTGCCGTTCGAGATCGCCTGCTCGACGCTGACCATGTAATTCTCGTCGATCGAATAGGTAAGTTCGACCGTTACGCCATCGCCCGCATCATGGCTGAGCGTGACTGGGTTGCCCGGGCTGAGGGTTCCGCCATCGGCCTGCCACACGGCATCGTCGGAAATCTTCTGCCCGTTGAGCAGGAAGCCGAACTGCGAATACTGCTGGGTCGCCGTGCCGCGGGGCGCAAAAATGCGGACCGGTTCGCTGTCGGCATCCGGAGTGGCGGCATAATCCTTGAGCACCACATCGTCGAGGAAGGCGCCCTGCAGGTTGATCGAGCCCGCGACCTTCGGCGAATCGATGGCCACGCGCTGCGCAGAGCCCAGCGAAGTGGCAAGATCGACCGTAGGCGTCGCCCCGCCGCCGATTTCACCGCTTGCCGCGACGGCGGCCTGTTCGGCTGGCGTATCGACCTGTTCGGCCGTAACGGGCACTTCGTCGGGCTGCGGATAGAAATAGTCCATGGCCCACTGCCAGCCGATCAGGACGGCCAGCGACAAGGTCAGGACGAGCACGAAATTGCGAGAGTTTTCCAAGGTCGATCCCGTTGGTGGTTGTATTCGGTCAGATGGGCCGGGTGTGTTGCTACGTCAAGACAGCACCCCCGCGCGATAAGCTCAGGGTACTGGATCGTGGCCGCAGCCCCCCCAGGGTTGGCAGCGCAATAGCCGCTTGAACGCCAACCATCCACCCTTGATTGCCCCATGCTTTTGCAGGGCCTCGATGGCGTATTGGCTGCACGAAGGGGTGAAGCGGCAAGTGGGCGGCAGGATACGGCTTGGGCCTAGCTGCCAGCCACGAGCGATCCAGATGAGAAGGTATTTCATGCGCGCCGCGATCGCTGGTGACGGGGCCGCCGGGCGCGGTCGCCCTCGCCGCGGGCAGCACGGGCGAGCGCAGCCTGGAGTTCGTCTTCCAGCTTTGCGAAATCGCGCTCCACCCCGGTTTCGCGGCCGATGAGGATGTGATCGTGATCGGGCAGGCCGGCTTCGGGCAATGCCGCCCAGAGCAGTTCGCGGAAGCGCCGCTTCATGCGGTTGCGCACGACGGCATTGCCGATCTTTTTGGTCACGGTGATCCCGTAACGCTTGCCCTTGCCCTCGTTCGGGCGCGTCAGCAGCACGAATCCCGGCTTCGCATTGCGCAGTCCGCTATTGGCAGTGAGAAAGTCGCTACGCTTGCGGATGACGGAGAGGCTCGGGTGCATCGGGTGCAGATACGCAAAACGGGCCCCCGATGGGAGCCCGTTTGACTGTCGTGATTGAAGCCGCACCGTGGCGCGGCCAATCAGTCGATCAAGCGCAGAGGTTCTTGCGGCCGCGGTTGCGACGTGCACGGAGCACCTTGCGGCCACCCGGAGTTGCCTTGCGGGCGAAGAAACCGTGGCGACGGGCGCGTACCAGGTTCGAAGGCTGGAAAGTCCGCTTCATCGGAAAGTCCTTTAAAATCCATAGTTGCTGCCGGGCGAATCGCTCCGACAAAAAAGGGCCGCCGCAACGGGCGACCGCTCACAGGTGGGCGCGCTTAAGAGAATGTGCCCTCAAGGTCAAGCCTCAAACCTCGGCGCAGCGTCCTCGATAAGCCAAGTCTCGACAATATCTGCGCTTCTTGCCAGAGCGTCAAATTCAGACAGGGGTTTGGGGGTATTTGCGTGGTCGCACTGGTCCGGACGGTGGCCTATCTCGGGCTGGAAGCGCGCGCGGTGGAAGTGCAGTGCTCGCTCGCGCCCGGACTGCCCAATTTCAACATCGTCGGTCTGGCCGACAAGGCGGTGGGCGAAAGCAAGGAGCGGGTACGCGCCGCGCTTTCGTCGATGGGTCTTGCCCTGCCGCCCAAGCGGATCACCATCAACCTTTCCCCCGCCGACCTGCCCAAGGAAGGCTCGCATTACGATCTCCCGGTCGCGCTTGCCGTGCTCGCCGCAATGGGCATCACCGATGCGGAGCAGCTGGCGGACTGGATCGTGGTCGGCGAACTGGCGCTCGACGCGCGGATCGCCCCCTCGCCCGGCGTATTGCTTGCGGCCATCCATGCGAGCGAGGAAGAGAAGGGCCTCATCTGTCCTGCGGCACAGGGCTCGGAAGCCAAATGGGCGAGCGACGTCCCCATCCTCGCCGCGCCGGGCCTTGCCAGCCTGCTCAACCATCTCAAGGGCACGAGCCTGCTGCCCGATCCCGAACGCGGTCTCGTGGAAGAGCCCGGCCGCGCGCCCGATCTCAAACAGGTGAAGGGACAGGAAACCGCCAAGCGCGCGCTCGAGATCGCGGCCGCCGGTGGTCACAATTTATTGATGATCGGTCCGCCCGGCGCAGGGAAGTCTCTGCTGGCCAGTTGCCTGCCGGGTATACTTCCTCCGCTTTCGCCGCAGGAAGCCCTGGAAGTGAGCATGGTTCAATCGGTCGCGGGCACGCTCGAGGAAGGTCGGATCAGCCGCGCCCGCCCCTTCCGCGCGCCACATCATTCGGCAAGCATGGCCGCGCTGACCGGCGGCGGGCTAAAGGTCAAGCCGGGCGAAGTCAGCCTCACGCATCTCGGTGTGCTGTTCATGGACGAACTCCCCGAATTCCAGCGCGCCGTGCTCGATTCGCTGCGCCAGCCGCTCGAAACGAACAAGGTCGATGTCGCTCGCGCCAATGCGCATGTAAGCTTTCCGGCGAACGTCCAGCTGGTTGCCGCCATGAACCCGTGCCGCTGCGGCCATCTGGGCGATCCCGCGCTGGCCTGCAGCCGCGCACCCAAATGTGCCGCCGATTATCAGTCGAAAGTGTCGGGCCCGCTGCTCGACCGCATCGACCTGCATGTCGAAGTGGATCCGGTCAGCGCTGCCGATCTGGCGTTACCACCACCATCGGAAGGGAGCGCGGAAGTTGCCGCGCGCGTGGCGAAGGCGCGTGCGATCCAGACGGAACGTGCGGAGAAAAGCGGGGCGCGCACCAATGCGGAACTGGAGGGCGACGCGCTCGAAGAGATCGCCGGTCCCGAGGAAAAGGGCCGCGAACTGCTTATGCAGGCCGCAAGCGCGATGCGCCTTTCGGCACGCAGCTACACCCGCATGCTGCGGGTCGCGCGGACCATCGTCGATCTCTCAGGTGCCGAACAGGTGGGGCGCATCCACGTGGCGGAGGCACTCAGCTACCGCCGACAGCCACCCCGCGCCTGATCTTCAGCGTACGTTTTCCTCGCTCATGTCGAGGTTGAGCTTGACCGTCTCATGTTCGTGGTCGCCCTCGAACTTGGCGAGGAAATCGGCGATCGGCATTGCCTGGTCGGGCATATGGGTCGCCCCCGCGCTCGGTGTCTCCAAAGCCCCGCCATCACCGGGCGTGGTGCGCACATGCAGATAGGGCACCCAGATTTCGCCGAAGTCGGCCTGCTGGTACCATACGTCGAGCACATCGTAGCTTGCCCAGGTTCCGTCGGGTTCCTTCAGGCGCAACCCTTCACCAATGCGCGGCACGGCCATCGCCTTGATGCGGAATTGCGTCTGGTGGGTCTCGTTCTGAACTTCGATTTCGATCACGTTTCTGTCCGGCTCAAACGGGCATGTGCCCCGATTCACCGCAAGGTATGCCAGAAAGGTGTTGCGATGGTTTTAACGATGACGTCACTCGGAAAATCGCCATTTGACGTCACGACGCCATAGGCCCGTTAAGGGTGGGCCTCGCCTTGGCGACAACCATTCTTCGGTGGAATTTACCCCGCTGCTCCGGGTTCAGGCTGCGTCGCGCTTGCGACGGTCGGCAGCAAGATCCACCACGGATCCACGATCCAGGGGTTCACCCTGTGCAGCCTTGCTTCCGTCGGCGCGTATGCCGAGATTTGCACGCTCGACCAGATGGAGATCCTGGGGGCCGAGAATCCGCCCGTCATGGCTCAGGATGGAGGTCGGGCCGATAGGAAGCCGGTCACGTTCATCCACGAGAACGGGGTTTTCGATCACTTCGGCCCCGTATTTCTGACCCCACTGGCGCAGCGCAACCATGGCGGGCAGCAGATCGAAGCCCTTTTCAGTCAGGCGGTACTCGATCTTGCGGCGATCGTCGGGACAGGGATCGCGTTTGAGAATTCCATGCTCGACCAGTTTTGCCAGCCGGTTCGAGAGGATATTGCGAGCGATACCCAGTTCGCTGAGGAATTCCTCGAAATGATGCAGGCCGTTGAAGCTGGCGCGCAGGATCATGAAACTCCAGCGTTCGCCCATGACCTCAAGCGCCTGTGGCAGACCGCATTCGGTCAGTTCGCGCAGCGGTTCGCGGATATCGCCCATAGAAATCAGTCCTCTTCCTGCAACCTGTCTAGCGCATAATCCGCTGAAGCCAAATATTTAGAAAAATGGGTTGCATTACGAAACCTATAAGCATAGGTAGTGATTCGCAACCAGTTGCAAATCGAAACTTAGTTGCTGTTTTCGCAATTGCTGTTGTTAAAAATGCATCCACCGAAAGGTTTCGACATGACCCTCTCCCTCTCCAACTCTCCCTCCGCCAAGCTGGGCGTCTTCGGCGCCGCTATCCTCTACACGGCCGCTGGCTTCGGCGCCCTTGTTGCGCCGAGCGCAGCCGAAGCACGCAGCAATGCGCCGTTCTATACCGCTGAACTCTCGCAGCCCGCAACCGAACGCACTGTGATCGCCGGTGGTGTCGCCTGGACCTGTCGGGGAACGACCTGCGTCGCACCGAAGGGCACTTCGCGTCCCTTGCGCGTTTGCCGCGAACTTCAGCGCGATACCGGTGAAGTGGTCGCTTTCACCGCCAAGGGCGAAGCGCTCGAAGCTGACAAGCTGGCGAAGTGCAACGGCTGAACCGTCCCGATCCCTCCCACCCCCTCTCCATCAGGGTGGGCCTTCAAGCCCCGGCGATAACCGCCGGGGCTTTTTCGTCAGATCAGGCCGCGCGCCGATAGATCCTCCTCGAGCAACTCCGCATCGGTGAAGTGATGCACCTGCCAGCCACAGTTCTGCGCCGATACGATATTTTCGGGATTGTCGTCGATGAAGAGCATGGTCTGCGGCGCGTAGCCGAAGCGCTCCGCCGACAGCATAAAGATAGCCGGATCGGGCTTTGCGATCCGCTCGACCCCGGAAACCACAATTTCACGGAATCGGTCGAAGATCGGTTCGTGCGGGGCAAATCGCCCCCAGAACTCCGCCCCGAAATTGGTTATGGCGAATAGCGGTACGCCCCCTGCATGGAGCCGTTCGACCAGGGCGTGACTGCCGGGAACAGGTCCGGGAATCGTCTCGTTGAAGCGGCTGCGATAGACCCGAATGGCTGCTTCGAATTCCGGATAAAGAGCGATCCGTTCAGCAATCATCTCGTCCAGCAGACGTCCGCGATCATGCTCGAAATGCCATTCCTCGGTGACGACCTCGTTCAGAATCCGTTCCAGCCGCGCGGGATCGTCGATCACCTTTTCGAACAAATGGCGCAGGTCCCATTGGTAAAGCACGCGCCCGACGTCGAAAACGACGGCGTCGACCCGCTGACGGTTCATAATGCTGGTTCCCCAAATGCGAACGGCCCGCGCTCCCTTCGGAGCCGGGCCGGTCGGTAGACAATCGCGCAGGACGGCCCGCGCGCAGCCGAAGCTTAGCCCTGGCGGGCCTTGAAGCGACGGTTGGTCTTGTTGATGACGTAAGTGCGGCCGCGACGACGGATCACGCGGCAATCGCGGTGACGGCTCTTGAGCGATTTGAGGCTGTTGCGGATCTTCATCGTTTCTCTCTGCAAATAAATACGCGCCGGAGATTGTGCCCCGACGCGCCAATTTCAAGCGCGCCCGTTAGAGGCAGTGCCGATTCTGGTCAAGCTTTTCCGCGAATTTTGGAGAGCTGGCGCTCCCATTGCAGCGCGTGAGTGATGATTATACCAAG
Source organism: Qipengyuania sp. B-5 (assembly GCF_056857815.1). Lineage (NCBI taxonomy): Bacteria > Pseudomonadati > Pseudomonadota > Alphaproteobacteria > Sphingomonadales > Erythrobacteraceae > Qipengyuania > Qipengyuania sp. B-5. The sequence goes on from NZ_JBSXNU010000052.1 coordinate 45,602, forward strand.
ATCATCGCGCGACGGAGCCTTGTCGCAGCCCGGGCGTTGGAGAAAGACTTCCCCAATGCAAGAAAGCAAGAAAGGTCGCATAATGACATTGAGATCCGCCGCCGCCGCAACTCTCGCTGCCATGACGCTTGCGGCCTGCGCAACCACTCCCGGCCCGGTCGAGGTAACGCGCTTCGTCGCATCCGAGGCCAGCGATCGGCTGGGCCAAGGCAGTATTTTCGTGGAAAGCGCCGAGGGCATGGAAGCCGACAGTCTTTCCGCGGCACCCTATAAATCCGCAGTCGCAGAGGAACTGCGGCGCCTCGGCTATAGCGAGAGCGAGCGTGGCTCCGCCTCCCAGATCGCGACCGTTTCCATCGAAAGATACGTGATGACTGCCGAGGGTCGTCGCTCTCCCGTGAGTGTCGGCGTAGGCGGCAGCACCGGAACATATGGTTCCGGCGTCGGGGTCGGACTCGGCATCAATCTTGGCGGGGGTCAGCGCGATCAGGTCGGCACCCAGCTGGCTGTGACAATTCGCGATGCAGCAACTTCGCAGAACCTGTGGGAAGGCCGCGCCGACTTCCGTGTGGCAGACAATTCGCCCCTTGCGCAATCGCAGGCGAACGCCCAGACGGTCGCCGCCGCGCTGTTCAGCGAATTTCCCGGCAATAATGGCGAAACAGTAGAAATTGAGGTTCCCGAGTGAGTGATATCCGGATCGATGCAGCTTTCGACAGCGGCAATATCGAAGTCCTGTCGGTAGAAGGCGCAACCGCCCGTCTGGCAATTCCCCGGGATACGAATAGCGAGTTCAAGCAGTGGTTTCACTTTCGCGTCTCGGGCGCTGCGGGCCGCGAACTCGTGCTCAAGATCACCCAGCTTTCGAACAGCGCCTATCCCGGCGGCTGGCCCGACTATGACGCCTGTGTATCCGAAGACCGCGACTATTGGGGCCGAGCCTCTTCCAGCTACGACGAAGGCGAAGAAGGCGGAACACTGACGATCCGCTATACGCCCGCCAGCGATATCGCCTATTTCGCCTATTTCGCGCCCTATTCGATGGAGCGCCATCACGATCTCGTAGCCGAGGCCGCGGCTTCGGAAGGGGTGACCCACACTCATCTCGGCAATACGCTGGACGGCCAGCCGATCGATTGCCTCGAGATGGGCGATGGCAGTTTCAACGTGTGGCTCTACGCCCGCCAGCACCCGGGCGAAACGCAGGCCGAGTGGTGGATGGAAGGCGCCTTGGAAGTGCTCACCGATCCATCGGACAGCGTCGGGCGCAAGCTGCGTCAGCGGTGCCGCCTGCATCTCGTGCCCAACTGCAACCCGGACGGTTCGAAGCGGGGGAACCTACGCGTCAACGCGGCGGGCGCAAACCTGAACCGCGAATGGGAAAACCCCAGCGCCGAACGCAGTCCGGAAGTGCTCGCCATTCGCAACTACATGGACAAGACCGGCGTCGATTTCGCTATGGACGTGCATGGTGACGAAGCGATCCCGGTCAGTTTCCTTGCAGGCTACGAAGGCATCCCCTCCTGGACCGAGGAGCATGGGGAGCGCTATTACAGCTACGAACGCATCCTCGACCGCCGTACTCCCGATTTCCAGACCGAATTCGGCTATACCAAGGCCGCCCCGGGCAAGGCCAACCTCTCCATGAGCACCAATCAGGTTGCAGAACGCTTCGGCGCGACCGCGATGACCTTGGAAATGCCCTACAAGGATAACAAGGCAGATCCGGAACCCGAACAGGGCTGGAGCCCGGAACGCTGCAAGATGCTGGCCCGCGACTGCCTTGCTTCACTGGTTGAATGGATGGACGAGCGCGGCATCTGAGCCGCGCCCGGCGAACTCAGCGCACGATCGGCTCCAGGAGGGCGATCGTGCGCGCAGCAGCATCGATTTCCACCATCCCGCCGTGGGGCAGGCTTAACTGCCCGCGATGATGGCCGATATTGGCGCCTGCGAAAGCAGGAATGCCGAGCGGCTCCAGATAGCTGGTCAGCAAATCGTCAAGCGTCTGGCCCGCGTAGTCCGGGTCGGAATTCGCACAGCTGCGGCACCGGCCGAAAACCACGCCGGATAGCTGACCCAACACGCCTGCCAGCGAGAGTTGCTGCAGCATCCGGTCGATCCGGTATTCTTCTTCGTTCACGTCCTCGAGGAACAGGATCGCTCCGCTAAAATCGGGAACGTAAGGAGAGCCCATCAGGGTAGAGAGAACGGTCAGATTACCACCCAGCAATCTGCCGCGCGCCATGCCCGTCCGGATCGTCCTTCCTTGCGGCCCCTGTGCGAGTTCGATTCCGGTGCTCAGGACTGGCGTCTCGCCGGTGAAGGCGAGCCGCCACAAGCTTTCCCAGCTTGCCTTGGGCCAGGGACTGCCAGCATTGGGCGCATGGAGGGTGGCGAAGCCTGTCCTCGCCGCAATCGCGAGGTGCAGCGAGGTCACATCGCTATAGCCGATGAGGAGCTTCGGATTCTCGCGGATCAGATTCCAGTCCAGCATCCGAAGCAGCCGCGCCCCGCCCCAGCCTCCGCGAATGGCGAAGATCGCACTTACGCTTTCGTCGGCGAACATCTCCTCGAGATCACTGGCACGCTGGCGATCCGTCCCGGCGAGATAGCCATCTCTTGCAGTGACGCTGGAACCGAGTTTCGGCACCAGTCCCATGCCACGGATATTATGCTGGGCGAAGGCTATCTCCTCGTCGCTCACCGCGCTGGCTGGGGCCACAAGGCCCACTGTATCGCCAAGCGTGATGCGCCGCGGCTTGCGACGCGACCTGGGGCGAGAGGGGGCGTGAGCGAGCGAAGGTGCTGCAGTCGCCAGAGACAGTGCGGCCAGACCGCCGATGGCGGCGCGCCGGTCGATCATACGAGGCTGGCGGGCCCGAATGCTTGCGGAAGGAGCTCGCTGAGCTTCACCCGGTGTACCTTTTGGGGCCCCACACACAGGATCAGCGGATCGGTCCCGCCCAGTTGCGCGAGTTCGTTGAGAACCTGTCGGCAGCGGCCGCAGGGGGTAATCGGTTCGTCGCCCGGCCCGGTCACTGCGACCGCTTCCAGTCCGCCGCGAATCCCGTCTGCCATGGCCTTCGATACCGCGACCGTTTCGGCGCAAAGCGCAAGGCCATAGCTGGCGTTCTCGATATTGGTGCCGGTCACCACGCTCCCGTCTGCAAAGCGCAATGCGCTGCCCACTGCGAAATTCGAATAGGGGGAATAGGAATTTTCGGCGGCCTTGCGGGCGGCAGCGATCAGGTCGTCGTCAGTCATGATTGCGGCTCTACGGTCGCACGACCAGCCAGCGCAAGGGCTTCTCGGCCGCTTCGCTGAGATAGGACGAATTGGCGGTCCAGACCGTCCACGGTCGTCCGCCATAATCGGGCTCCTTCATGTCACCATCCAGCCAGAGCGCACGTTCGAGACGGCGTGCGGGCCGATAGCGATCCTCGAACTCCTCGCTCGGCGCGAGCACGACTGGGGCTTCGGTATGCGATTCGATCTGGTTGACGAGCGTCAGCAACTCGCTCTGCACCGCCGCTTCGGAAACACTCTCGGGACACTCGTCGGTCATACGCGACAGCCGGATCGCAGGAGGCAGCAGGTCGGCATCGCGCGGCACGATAGTGACGTAATTCGCCGATTGCCCGTCGGCGGTTTCACACGGATCGAACAGATGGACCGCGCCGACCTGCAGTCCGGCCTCGCGCGCCGCGGCAAGATTGCGCGAGAAATTGGCGTCCTTGCCGCGCGCGCCGCGACTGGCCTCGAGATAGACGAACTCGGCCCCCAGACCCTTCAGGACCTCGAAATCGACCGCGCCATCGTTCTCGCCAATCAGGGCGCCCTGGTCCGGATAGGCCTGATCGTCTGGTCTCCAGCCCTGCTGCTCGTATTGAAGATACAGCCAATAGCCTGCGCCGATCAGGCCTGCGAGCAGCAGCAACTTGATCAGGAGGCCTCCACGGCTCTTCTTGCGTTTCGCCATCGCCGGTCAGCCCTTGATGTGCAGGACGCAGATGAGGGTAAACAGGCGGCGGGCAGTGGGAAAATCGGTTTCGACCTTGCCTTCCAGCCGCTCGAGCAACAATTCGGCCGCGCGGTTGTGTACGCCCCGGCGCGCCATGTCGATCGTCTCGATCTCGCCCGGTGTCGCCTTGCGGATCGCCTGGTAATAGCTGTCGCAGATGGCAAAATATTCACGGATCGGGCGGCGGAAGCGGGCGAGGCCGAGCAGCAGTTCCTCCAGCACGTTACCTTCGCTGTCCGAGATGGTCATGAGAAGCCGCCCGTCGCGTACGGCGAGACGCAAGTGATAGGGGCCGGCCGACCCGCGTTCGGCCGCGCGCACCGGCTTGAATGTATTTTCTTCGATCAGGTCGAAGATCGCGATGCGCCGTTCCTGTTCGATATCGGCATTGCGCCAGATTATCGTCTCTTCATCGAGATCGATCTTCGCAATGCGCTGGTCGCCTGAAGGGGTGGTTGAATCGCTCATCGTCCGAAGCTGCTTTCGCAACTGCGACGAGGCGGGGCAAGGCCTGTCGAAACAATCCACGCTATCCACAAGTCAGGATGACAAATCGGCACACTCGTTCGCTTGTGGATAGAGTCGCCGACGGCCATGGTGCCGCGCATGGCCGAAACCGATCTTCTCTTCCCCGCAACCGATTCGACACCAACTGCCGAGAAGCAGGGCCAGACCCTGCCTAGCAATGTCGAAGCGGAAGCTGCCTTCCTCGGTGCGGTGCTGATCGACAACCAGGTGGTGCAGGAACTCAACACCCCGCTGCAGCCGCACCATTTCTACGAGCCGGTGCACCAGCGAATCTACGAGCGCATCCACAAGCTGATCGATCGCAATTCGGTGGCTACGCCAGTCACCCTCAAGCCCTATTTCGAGAGCGACGAGGCGATGAAGCAGCTGGGCGGGGTGACCTATCTCGCGCAGCTCACCATGGACGGGCAGGGACTGCTCGCCACCGGTAAGCTGGCCGAACAGATCTACGATCTCGCCCTGCTGCGCGAGCTGGTGCATGTCGGACGCAATCTCGTCGAAGGCGCGCTGGACACTTCGGATGAAGTCGCGCCGATGGACCGCATCAGCCAGGCCGAAGCCGATCTCTACAAGGTGGCCGAAGGTGCCACGACCGGGAGCGAGGCACAGGATTTCCGCACTGCCGCGCTCGGCGCGCTCAAGATGGTCGAGGCGGCGATCAATTCCGGCGGCAAGTTTTCGGGCAAGACCACCGGGCTCGAAACCCTCAACGACAAGACCAGCGGCCTGCATAATTCCGACCTCGTGATCCTCGCAGGCCGTCCGGGCATGGGCAAGACCTCGCTCGCCACCAATATCGCCTTCAATGCCGCGCGCCGGCTGATGGATGACGAGAAGATCGGCATCGAGCGCAGCGAAAGCCCCGGCGCGGCGACCGCCTTTTTCAGCCTCGAAATGAGCGCCGACCAGCTGGCGACCCGTATCCTCGCGGAGACGGCGGAAATTTCATCGGAAAAACTGCGGTCGGGAAAGCTGAGCAAGGAAGAGTTCCAGCGCCTTTCCTTCGCCAGTCAGGAACTGAACGAGCTGCCGCTTTATATCGACGACACGCCGGGCCTCACCATCGGCGCACTGCGCACGCGCGCGCGGCGTCTTAAGCGTCGCCACGATATCGGTCTGATCATAGTCGACTATCTGCAACTGCTGCAGGGTTCGGGCCGCGCAAACGACAACCGCGTGAACGAAATTTCCGAGATCAGCCGCGGATTAAAGACGCTCGCCAAGGAATTGCATGTTCCCGTTATAGCGCTGTCGCAGCTAAGCCGCGCGGTGGAGCAACGCGAGGACAAACGCCCGCAACTGTCGGACCTGCGCGAATCTGGCTCGATCGAGCAGGATGCCGACATGGTCTGGTTCATCTATCGCGGCGAATATTATCACAACGCGCTCAAGCCCGACACGCCGGACGAAACCAGCAGCGAAGAGGCGCGCATGAAATATGCCGATTGGGAAGCGCGTCACCTCGAGCTGGTGAACCGCGCCACACTAATCGTCGCCAAGCAGCGCCACGGTTCCACCGGCAACGTACCGCTGCTCTTCCAGAGCGAATTCACCAAGTTCACCTCGCCCGAACTGCGTAGCGGTTACGAGGATTACGAATAGATCTCAGATACCGAGGTTGAGTCTGCGGGTGACCGTATAGTCGATCACCGAAACCAGCAGCCAGCTGAGGTTCCAGCGAATACGGTTCCACAAGGTCGCACGGCGTTTATGCAGCGGGATGGTTATGCGTTCCGACACGGCGATGTGCTGGCCGACGAACTCGCGCATACGCTCCGCCAGCGCGGCATCTTCGATTTTCAGCACCAGCTCGAGATTGATATAGAGGCTCCGCATGTCGAAATTGGCGCTCCCCAGATAGACTGCATCATCGAGTACGATGAGCTTGGTATGGAGCTTGCACGGCTCGAATTCCCAGATCTCCGCGCGCTTTGCCAGCAGGTAATCGTATAGCGAACGACTCGCTCCGATCGTCGCTCCATTATCCGATTTTCCGGCCATCAGCAGGCGTGTGTCACCTTTCTGCGCGATCCGGCCTATCCGGCGAAGCAGCTTCTTGGGCGGGCTGAAATAGGCCATGAACATGTCGAGGCGGTCGCCTTCTATGAGGTCGTCCGACACGCAGCGCGCCCAGCTCGACAGCCCCCGCGTCGGCCCACCGACCAGCCAGGTGACTTCGTCTTCCTTCCATTCCCAGTCGCGTACCGTGCGGGCGATCTCGCGGGCATGTTGCTCCTCGCGCTCGGTCCACTGGCGCAATTTTGCATACCAGTCGTTCAATCCATCGACCGCCGGACCTTCGATCACGATGCCGAGATCGTTCCACCCGTTTTCTTCAGGCGGCGCGAAGTAATCGTCGGCAATGTTGAACCCACCGAACATTGCCCGTTTTCCGTCTGCAATGACCAGCTTCTGGTGATTGCGAATGAGATAGCGGCGCGTCCACTTGGCAGAAAAACACAGGAAAGCTCCCCCGGCATCGGTCAGCGGGCGCAGGAAGCTTTCGGTTGCGGCCGCACCGAAGCGGTCCACGATGAGCGTCACTTTTACGCCGCGCCGTGCGGCTGCCACCAGCGCATCGCGAAATTCGGTGCTGACCGTATCTTCGGCAAAAATGTAAAAGCAGACATCGATGCTGGTTTTTGCACCTTCGACCAGTTCGAAGAGAGCAATGCGGCGATCGATCCCGCCCGGATAGAAAGCCAGGTGCTGACCCGCCGCATCCATTTCGAACGGTTCCGGGTCCCGGAATTGCGGGGGTGGGCAGGTGCTTTCGGTATCTCCCATTTCCCGGCCTTAGCGACTTGTCGGCACTGCGCAAATCCTTGACTATCGGCCGATCCATCCCTATTTGGCGCGCTTTCCAAGATTCTCTTCAGATTTTGCATCGGAGTGCCCATGGCGCGCGTTACCGTCGAAGATTGCGTAGACAAAATTCCCAACCGTTTCGATCTCGTCCTGCTGGCTGCCCAGCGGGCTCGCGAGATTTCGGGCGGCGCGGAACTGACTATCGACCGTGACCGTGACAAGAATCCTGTCGTGGCGCTGCGCGAGATTGCCGAGCAGACCGTGAAGCCTAAGGATCTGAAGGAAGCTGCCGTCACCAACCTGCAGAAGATCCTGCCGGACGACGATGACGAAATGGATGAAGTAGGTTCGCTCAGCCAGTCGGCGGAGGCGCTGCGGATCACCGCCTCGGCCCCGACCCGTTCGACCTCGATCGGTTCCGACTACGAAGGCTGAACCTCCGCTCGTTCGATACGAAAAGGCCGCCTCCCATCGGGACGCGGCCTTTTTGTATTTGCGTGCATAGAAACGGGCAAATGTTCGACCTCGACGAGGTCTGGTGATGCGGTTTAATAGCAACGCCGGAGGGTGTGGGAATGAGCGATTTCGGCGAAGCAATCGGAACGGCAGCGGAGGGAGGCCTCTTTGCGAAGGTCGTCGGGCGCAAAGGGAACCAGGCCGTTACCGGTGAGCCGACACCGCTCGTCCAGGGGCATTTCGCCGAGGGCACCTGCCTCAATTGCGGGACCGGGCTGATCGGTTCGCATTGCCATGAATGCGGACAGCAGGCGCACCTCCACCGCACAATCGGCGCATTTCTACATGACCTGCTGCATGGGGCGCTCCATTTCGAAGGGCGAACGTGGAAAACGCTGCCCAAGCTGTTCTTCAAACCCGGCGAACTTACGCGCCGCTATATCGATGGGGAGCGGACCCGTTTCGTTTCTCCGATGGCGCTGTTCCTGTTTTCCATCTTCCTCATGTTCGCGATCTTCCAGATGGCGGGAATCTCGACGCCCACCGACATGAGCAGCCCGAATGCGGAGGTGCGTGAACGGGCCGAAGGCGCACGCGAGGCATTGAAGGCAGAACTCGCGGCAACCGATCTCTCGGATAGCGAGCGACGGGCAGAACTGGAGACCGAGATAGCCGGCCTCGACGAAGCAATCGCGTTCATCGAGACCGGAAGAGACTATGATTTCATTGATCGGGACGGAAAACGGGCCTCTTCGACCACGAGCCTGACAGGTATCGAGACAATCGATCAGGGCATCGTCGCCAAGTGGCGCAAAAACCCGGGGCTCATGCTCTACAAATTGCAAACCAACTTTTACAAATTCAGCTGGCTGCTGATCCCCCTATCCATCCCCTTTGTGTGGTTACTGTTTGCCTGGCGACGCCGCTTCAAGGCGTATGATCACGCCATTTTCGTGACCTATTCGCTCAGCTTCATGAGCTTGCTGGTGCTAGCAGTGACTCTGGCAGGGCTTGCAGGGCTGCATACGGCTCTGATCGCACTTGCCCTCATGCTCGTCCCGCCTCTCCATATCTACAAGCAGCTTCGGGGGGCTTACGGGCTGTCACGCTTTTTAGCGTTCTGGAGGCTCGCGGTCCTTACTGTGTTCATCATGGTGATTCTGACGCTGTTTCTCCAGCTGCTGCTGGTGATGGGCGCCTTCTAGTTCACTCGTTTGGATCGGCCCGATCGGCATTCAACTCATCGCCGAGCACAGGCGCCGGCCCCGGAGTTTCCGTATCGTTTTCCTCGATATGGCGTTCCAGGTTAGAAGCACCTTCCGCAACCGCACCGGCGGCTTCCTTCGCGCCTTGTTCGAGAACCTCGCCTGCGACTTCGGCATTTGCCTTGATGTCGTCGCCCGCAAGATCAGCCGTGCGTGCTGCATCTTCCTGCGTTTGATCCGAACATGCGGCAAGGCCGAGGAGGGTTGCGGCAGCGAGGCTGGCAGCGATCATGCGTTTCATCGGTTCGTCCCTGTATTCTGGCGACCGTTCAATCGGTCCGTGTCTATAATGAACGCAAAAAGGGCGCCGAGAGTTTCCCGCTCGGCGCCCTCATTGCTTCGAAATGTGAAGTTCAGGCTCCGGCGGGGGCGCCTTCACCCGATCCGCCGAACTTCTTGCCGGCTTTCGGAACCGTGCTGCCGCCGGGCTGGCGGACTGCAACCGGTCCCTTCGATTCAGCGGGACGGTCGATCTTGCCATCTTTCATCAGCTGATCGATTTCCTCGCCGGTCAGGGTCTCGTATTCGAGCATGGCCTGGGCGAGGAGGTGCAGCTTGTCCTCCTGCGCGGTGAGAATCTCGCGCGCGCGGGCAAGGCCACCTTCGACCAGTGACTTGATCTCCGCATCAATGAGCTTGTTGGTTTCTGCCCCGCCCATGGTGCGAGCGGTCTGACCCATGCCGAGATAGCCTTCCTGGCTTTCCTCATACATCAGCGGGCCGAGCTTGTCGGACATGCCCCACTTGGTCACCATGTTCTTGGCCAGGTCGGTAGCGTACTGGATATCTCCGGAAGCGCCGCTCGATACCTTGTCGTGGCCGAAGATGATTTCCTCCGCCACGCGGCCACCCATGGCCACGGCAAGGTTCGCGTGCATCTTGTCGCGGTGGTAGGAGTAGTTGTCCCGTTCGGGAAGGCGCATGACCATGCCCAGCGCGCGGCCGCGCGGGATAATCGTCGCCTTGTGGATCGGGTCCGATGCCGGCTCGTTGAGGCTGACCAGCGCGTGGCCTGCCTCGTGATAGGCGGTCATCTTCTTCTCGTCCTCGGTCATGACCATGCTGCGGCGCTCGGCGCCCATCATGACCTTGTCCTTGGCGTCCTCGAATTCCTGCATGGCAACGAGGCGCTTGTTGCGGCGCGCAGCCAGAAGCGCGGCTTCGTTACAGAGGTTTGCGAGATCCGCGCCCGAGAAGCCGGGGGTACCGCGCGCGATGGTGCGCGGGTTTACGTCGGGTGCGAGCGGAAGCTTGCGCATATGGACCGCGAGGATTTTCTCGCGCCCGTCGATGTCGGGCACGGGCACGACGACCTGACGATCGAAGCGGCCCGGGCGCAACAGCGCGGGGTCGAGCACGTCGGGGCGGTTGGTCGCCGCAATAATGATGATACCTTCGTTGGCTTCGAAACCGTCCATCTCGACCAGCAACTGGTTCAGCGTCTGCTCGCGCTCGTCGTTCGAATTGCCGAGGCCATGACCACGGCTGCGGCCGACCGCGTCGATTTCGTCGATGAAGACGATGCAGGGCGCGTTTTTCTTGGCCTGTTCGAACATGTCGCGCACGCGGCTCGCGCCGACGCCGACGAACATTTCAACGAAGTCCGAACCGGAAATGGTGAAGAAGGGAACGCCCGCCTCGCCAGCGATGGCGCGGGCGAGCAAGGTCTTACCTGTACCCGGGGAGCCGACCAGCAGCGCACCCTTGGGGATTTGACCGCCCAGCTTGGAGAAACGGCTCGGATCCTTGAGAAACTCGACGATTTCTTCCAGTTCCTCGCGCGCTTCGTCGATACCGGCCACGTCTTCGAATGTCACACGGCCCTGCTTTTCGGTGAGCATTTTGGCCTTCGACTTGCCGAAGCCCATGGCACCGCCTGCGCCGCCACCCTTTTGCACCTGGCGCAGCGCGAAGAACGCGATGCCCAGGATCAGCAGGAATGGCAGGATATTGATCAGCGCATAGACCAGCATGCTGCCGTTTTCGGCTTCCTTGCCGGAGAACTGGACGCCGTTTTCCTCAAGCAGAGGAGTCAGCGTAGTATCGCCCTTGACGGGGATGGTGCTGAACGGTTCGTTGTCGTTGGTTACCCCGGTTATCTGCTCGTCGGAAATCTCGACCGACTTGATCGTCCCTTCGGCCACCTTCTCCTTGAAGTCCGAATAGAGCAGCTGGGTGCCTGCGCTCTGCCCTCCGCCTCCGAACATGGAGACGACCAGCAACAGGCCGAGGAATACACCGCCCCAGACCAGTAGGCTCTTGATCCACGGGTTGGGACCGTTTCCTTCCGGATCGGGTGTGCGGTTGTCATTATCATCGCGCATTGCGGGGGCAATCCTTTCCTAGCGTGTAGAATGTAGGATGGCCCAGGTGAATGGCAAGTTTAGAGGGCGGCGAATTCTCGCTTATTTCCGCTCACACTTATCGACGGCATAGGCGCGGCAAAACACCTCGACCGCCCCCTCGATCCGCTTGCTATTGTATTCAGGATCGTTCGGCTGGCCGAAGCGCCGCTCCATATCGCCCATCCCCTTGCACATGCTGGCAAACTGTTCGGCAGCAAGTTCCGGATCGTCGAGGTCGAGCTCGCCTGCTTCGGCCATGGCCGCAAGTAGCATGCCGAAATTGCGCTTCATGCGGTGCGGGCCAGCCGCAAGAAAGGCGGCACCAATCTCCGGCTCGTGCTCGGTTTCCGCAGCAATTCGACGATCAAACCGAATCATTTCCTCGCGGGAAAGAAACGCCACCATCGCTTCTCCGATGATACGCAGCCGATCGCGCAGGGCTCCGCTCGGAATTTGCCGGAGCGTAAAATACTCGCGCATGCGCGCGCATTCTGCCCCCACCGCTTCCGCAAACAGCCCGCGTTTGTCTCCGAAATGATTGTAAACCGTGACCTTCGAAACCCCCGCATCTGCCGCGACCTGCTCGATAGAGGTCGCCGCAAATCCGCCTTCGAAAAAGGCTTGCGTGGCAGCGGCGAGAATGGCCTTGCGCTTGGCGGCATCCGCTGGCCTGCCTGCCTTCTTCGACTCGCTTGACAAAATGAACGCTCCCGTTCAATTAAACGTAATCGTTCAATAATGGACGAGTCGGGACAGTGTGGCAAGCTCGGCCAAGCAGGAGGCAGCGACGACATGATCTGGATCGCGATCCGCATGCTCACCGGCGATGCCCAGAAATTCTTCGGTCTCGTATTCGGGATCGCCTTTTCGACGCTGCTGATAACGCAGCAGCTGACCATTTTCGTGAACCTGCTCGAACGCGGCGCCAGCGGGGTCTACAACGTGTCGAGCGCAGATATCTGGGTCATGGACCCGGTTAGCCGCACCACCGATGTCGCCTATGCCATGCCCTCCACCGCACTCGATAAGGTTCGCGGCGTGCCGGGGGTTGAATGGGCTGTGCCCCATATCCGCGCAAACGCCTCCGTGCGTACGAAAGATGGCGATCTGGAAGGTGTCGCGGTCATCGGGGTCGACGATGCTACCCTGATCGGGCTGCCCAAAAATATGGTCGAAGGTTCGACCGACGTTCTTTCACGCCCCGACAGCGTCATCATCGACGACGTTGGAACCACGCGCATGTTTCCCGATCAATCACCCATCGGCGAGCGGCTCGAGCTCAACGATCAGCGCGCCGTGATCCGGGGAATCGCGGATGCCATCCCGAGCTTCACCAGCACGGTCGTGCTCTATACCAAATACAGCAATGCGCTGAACTATGTCCCCGGCACGCGCAACCGGCTGTCGTTCGTTCTCGTGGGCGCCGAGGATCCTGCGGCGGCGAAAACGCTCTCCGAACGTATCGAACGCGAGACAGGCCTGAAGGCGCAAACGCGCGAGGAATTCGCGCGCGATGGCGTCCAGTTCATCATCGACAATACGGGCATACCGCTCAACTTCGGGATAACCGTGGCGCTCGGCTTTATCGTGGGAGTCGCCATCGTCGGCCTGACCTTCAGCCTTTTCATCCGCGACAACATCAAGCAGTTCGGCGCGCTCAAGGCCATCGGCGTGACCAACGGCAAGATACGCAGGATGGTCGCGGCGCAGGCAGGTCTGGTCGGATTGATCGGCTACGGGCTCGGCGTGCTCGGCACCGTGGTATTCATCTCCGCCTTTTCCTCCGACCCGACCTTCAAGGGCTTTTACATTCCGTGGCAAATCCCGCTTATCAGCCTGGTCGCGGTCGCGCTCATTCTCGGCCTGACCGGCTGGCTGGCCTTGCGGAGCGTGCTGAAGACCGAACCCGCGGCGGTGTTCCGGTGAGCGCGCCCGCCATCTGCACGCGCGCAGTCACGCGCGACTTCCAGGCGGGGCAGCAGACCATCACCGTGCTGCACGGGATCGACCTCGATGTGAAGGCGGGAGAGATGACCTTTCTCGTCGGCGAGAGCGGGTCGGGCAAGACCACGCTCATCTCGATCATGTGCGGTATACTCTGGCCCACGCAGGGAGAGGTGAAGGTCTTCGGCACCGACATTTACGATCTCAGCGACGACGAACTCGTCGAATTCCGGTTGAACAACATCGGCTTCATCTTTCAACAGTACAATCTGATCCCGTCTATCGATGCCGCGAGCAATGCTGCCGTGCCCTTGATGGCGCAGGGCATGGACCGTGAAGAAGCGCGCATGCGCGCGGTCGCCATGCTGGAAAAGCTGAATATCGGCGATCAGGCCGCCAAGCTGCCGAACCAGCTTTCGGGCGGACAGCAGCAGCGCGTCGCCATCGCGCGCGCTCTTGTGCACGAACCCCGTCTGGTAGTGTGCGACGAGCCTACCGCTGCGTTGGATGCTTCGTCGGGACGACGGGTGATGGACCTTTTACGAGAAGTGGCCGTCGCCGAAAATCGCGCCTGCATCATCGTAACACACGACAATCGTATATTCGATCTCGCCGATCGCATCCTCGTGCTCGAGGACGGCGTGGTTACTCATGACGGCACTGAAATGCCGGAGGATCACTGATGGCCCTTGATATCAAATCGCTTAGCTTCACCCGCCAGATATTGCCCCTAATCGCGGTAGTCGGGCTTGTGCTTGCTGCCTTCTACATCTTGTCCGGCCAGCCCGATCGGGAACTGTCGGATCCCGACCGCGAACCACCGCGCGCACCCGAAGCGCTGGCGAACGAAGCACGCGTTGCAGGATCGGGCGTGGTAGAGCCGTCGAGCGAACTGGTGCAGATCGGCTCCGCGCTTTCGGGACTGGTCACCGGAGTATTTGTCCAACCGGGGGAAAGGGTCAGCGAGGGGCAGACCCTGTTCACCGTCGATGACCGTCAGGTGCGCGCTCAATTACGCGAGGCCGAAGCCGCCATTGGCGAAGCACGCGCAGCAATAGCGGAAGCGCAGAGCGCCGAGGCGACTGCCAGCCGTCAGCTTGCGCTGTACCGCAGTGTCGACGATCCCGCCGCCGTAAGCCGCAGCGAAGTCATCCGCGCAGAGGGCGAAGCGAGCGCAGCGGCAGAACGCCTGCGGCTTGTCCGCGCCCGGCTCGATGCGGCGCAGGCCCGGGCGGCTTCGGCACGCACCGAAATCGGCCGGTTGACCATACGCGCACCTATTGCCGGCGAAATCCTGGCGGTGAATATCCGCAAGGGCGAATATGTCTCGACCATGGGCGGAGGCGGATCACAGCCCTTCATCGAGATGGGCCAGACACAGCCGATGCATGTGCGCATCGATATCGATGAGGAACAGGCTCCCCGTATCGCACTAGGACAGCCTGCCACCGTCTCACCCCGCGGTGCAGCCGAGCAGCAGGTGAAAGCCAGCTTCGTGCGTGCCGAACCGCTCGTCGTGCCGAAGCGGTCGCTGACCAATTCGGCTGCGGAACGCGTCGATGTGAGGGTGTTGCAGGTCATCTACGAACTGCCTGCCAGCGCAACCGGCGACACTGGCATATTTCGGGTCGGCCAGCAGGTCGATGCCTATATTCCGGCCAGGCAGAGCAAGTGATGCGGCAAATCCTCCTCCTCGCGGGCACGGTGGCACTGGCCTCATGCGCTGCCGGACCACCGCCAGAAGTAGCGACCCCGACACCGGTGCTGCCTCCCCAATTCCTCTATGCGCCTGACGTCCAGACTGATGCGGAGCTGGCCGCTCTCCTTCCGCAAGACGACCCCGGCTTCGGCACACTCGCGGCCCAGGCTCTGGCCAGCTCGCCAACCCTGGCGGAAGCACTCGCCCGCATCGACCAAGCCCGCGCGGGCGCGAATCGAGCTGGGGCGGAACGTCTGCCCTCGGTCGGGGCGAACGCTTCGGTCACGGGCCAGCGCACAAATCCCCGACAGTTCGGCGCCTCGCTTCCTCCCGGCGTGAGTATCGATACCGAACGGGTCAGCTACGCCGCCAACCTCACCGCTCGGTGGGACCCTGACCTGTTTGGTCGCTTGCGAGCACAGGAACGCGCAGCGTTGGCGCGGATAGATGCCGCCAACGCCTCTTCACGCGCAGTACGCAACGCTCTCCTCTCGGAGATTGCCGCCAGCGTTATCGACTGGCGGACACTCGAGGCGCGACAGAAAGCAATCGAAGAAGATATTGCCGCTGCCGAAGGTCTTGCTCGATTGGCGGGTGTGCGCGAACGGGCAGGCATCGCGCCTGGCTTCGACAGGGTCCGCGCCCAAAGCGCCGCCGATGCCTCCCGTAGCCGCCTAGCCGCTTTGGAGAGCGAGCGCGCCCGGCTGACCGGCAGGCTGGTGACGCTGACGGCACAGGGAGCAGCGCAGGTTCACGCAGCGCTGGCCCTTGATCCGCCTGTTGCCGAACTTCCTCCCCCTCCAGCCGCCCTGCCATCGACGCTGCTTGTGAACCGGCCCGACGTGCTGTCTGCGGCTGCAGAGCTTGCAGCAGCGGATGCCGAACTCGCTGCAACTGCACGTCGCAGGTTTCCCTCTTTTGACCTCTCTGCTGCGCTCGGATTGCTCGCTTTCAGTCCTGCCGACCTGTTCGACGAGGATAGTCTGGTAGGATCGCTCGCCGCTTCGGTTGCCGCACCCCTGTTCGACTTCGGTCGGATCGAAGCGGAAATAGACGGCGCAGCCGCCACAAAGCGAGCGGCGTTCCAAGCCTATCGCGGATCGGTCTATACCGCACTTGGTGACGCGGAGGCCGGATATGGGCTTGTCGCAGCTGCAGACCGCGAATTGGCGGCAGCACAGGCGGAGGCAACCAGTCTGCAGCGCGCCGCACGTCTGGCGGAAACGCGCCAGCGGGCGGGACTCGCCGATTTCCTAACGGTACTGGAGGCTCGCAGGGCAGCCGACGCAAGCGGTGAGCGGGCGGCAGCGGCACTTGGCCGCGCAAGAAGAGCGCGGGTCCTGCTGTGGCAGGCCTTGGGCGGAGAGGTTCAGCCGGACGATTGAAAGATGCCGGCGGATTTACGCTGAAATAATAAGCGCGTTGCTCGTCATTAGGGTGAAGCGATCAACCCACCCGAAGTGCAGTGTCTGCCGAAGTCACGATCGCCAAGCCCCCGGCTCCACCTTCCTCGTCATCCGACGTGTAATAGTAATAGGTCCCACCACCTATCGCGGCGACTGCCAATAGCAATGCAAAGAGCATCACCAGTCCATCGTGCACGATCAAGGCGAGGCCGATGGCAGCAATCGCGAGCATAGGGCCGGAACTGGCGAAAGGGAGGAACTCGAGCGGCGGAACTGTGACGCACAGAATGATGACTGCCAGTGCCGCGACCTTAAGCCCGATCCCTCCGGTCAGTTTCCCGAGCCGGTCCTTGCTGTGCCCGTCCAGCCAGTGTGCGATGCCGCGCAGCTTCTTGACCGACTTGTGCAGCTTCTTAGCGCCGACCGCACGTCTCTGAATGAATTGCGGCATCCATACGTGGTCCTTTCCAAACAGCATCTGGACCGCGACAAGCGCGATGATCACAGCAAGAAAGGTCGGTACGCCAGGGATACCGCCCACGGGGGTGATCTCGATCAGGGCGGGCAGCATAATGAAGGGTCCGAAGCTGCGCCCGCCGAAATCGTCGAGCACATCGCCGATGCAGACCTTGTCGTTATGCGCCGCCAGCTCGTCGAGTTCGCCGATCACGTCCTCAACGCTTTTCGGTTCGTGCCGGGTCTTATCGTCGCTCACTCGCTATCCCCTTCGCCCCTCAACGCACGATGGGACAAAAGAGGTGCCAACGGTCGTTCAGCCGCTTTTCCTGAGCAGCGCCGAACGTTCGCACCGGCATACGACCTCGCTGCGCTGGTTCACTGCTTCGTGCAGGAAAGTGACGATACCCGTGTCGGGCCGCGACTTGCTTTCGCGCAGTGCAATTACCTCGCTGGTGGCATGCAGCGTGTCGCCTATGAACACCGGTTTCGGCATGATCAGCTTGTCGTAGCCCAGATTGGCAACCAGTGTGCCGAGCGTCGTATCCCCTACACTCAGCCCCACCATCAGCGAGAAGGTAAAAGTCCCATTGACCAGGATCTGCCCGAACTCGCTTTCCTTCGCCGCTTCCACGTCGAGGTGGAGCGGCTGCGGATTGTGGGTCATAACGGTGAAGAAGAGGTTGTCCGCTTCCGTCACCGTACGCCGGATTTCATGCGTCAGCCTGTCACCGACCTGCCATTCGTCGAAGAATTTGCCTGCCATCAGCTATGGCCCATCACGGCTTTCACCTCGAGGAAATCGTGGAAGCCCCACTCGCCCCATTCGCGGCCGTTGCCGGACTTCTTGTAACCGCCGAAGGCCGCATTCATGTCATAACCGCCATTGATAGCGACACGACCAGCACGGATACGTTTGGCGAGGCTGCGGGCGATTTCGATGTCTTCGCCGGTGATCGCACTGGCAAGCCCATATTCGGTGTCGTTGGCGATGCGGATGGCATCGTCATAATCGTCGTAACCAAGGATACAGAGTACCGGTCCGAAGATTTCCTCCCGCGCAATGGTCATATCGTTGTCGACATCGGCGAATACGGTCGGCTTCACATAATGGCCGGTCTCCAGACCTTCGGGCTTGCCGGGGCCGCCCACCACCAGCGTCGCACCTTCCTCGATACCTTTTTCGATGAGCGCCTGAATCTTGTCCCACTGCGTGCGGCTGACAACCGGCCCGATGGCAGCGTTGCCTTTCGGATCACCCGGGATGACGCCTTCTGCGGCTTCCTTCGCCACGGCCTTGGCTTCTTCCATACGCTTGTGCGGCACGAGCATACGGCTCGGCGCGGTACAGGTCTGGCCGGAATTGCCCATCATCGAGACTGTTCCCTTGGCCACCGACTTCGCGAAAGCGCTGTCGTCGAGAACGATGTTCGGGCTTTTCCCGCCCAGTTCCTGCGCCACCCGCTTGACGGTGTCGGCAGCGTTCTTGGCGATTGCGATGCCCGCGCGCGTCGAGCCTGTGAAACTGACCATGTCGATGTCGGGATGACCGCTGATGGCTTCGCCCACACCCGGCCCATCGCCATTGACCAGGTTGAATACACCTGCAGGCACGCCCGCAGCATCCATGATCTCTGCAAATATATACGCGTTGAAAGGCGCGATTTCGGACGGTTTGAGAATCATGGTATTACCAGTCGCCAGCGCGGGGAACACCTTGCAGGCGATCTGGTTCAGCGGCCAGTTCCACGGGGTGATCATGCCGACCACGCCGATCGGCTCCCACACGTGGAGCGTCGGGCCATCCTGACGTTCGAATTCGAAACCTTCCAGTATCTCGATTGCCTTCTGGCAGTGTCCGGCGAGCAGGCCCACGTGTGGTCCGTTGGCAAGGCTCATCGGCGCGCCCATCTCGTCGCTGACAGCGGTCGCGAGTTCTTCCTTGCGGCTTTCGATTTCGGCCTGGATTGCACGCAGCAGCGTGAGCCGTCCTTCCCTGCTGGTCTGGCTGAAGATCTCGAAAGCTCGGCGCGCGGCGGCAACTGCCTTGTCGACATCGGCCTTCGTGCCGAAACTGATGTGACCGATGGTCTCTTCCGTCGCGGGGTTTTCGACCGCTACGGTGTTTTCCGTGACCGGATCGACCCATTGGCCGTCGATGTAGAACTTCGTGAATTCGCGCATGAGGTATCTCTCCTTTTGCCCGCTCCACTAGCCCCTTGTCGCCCAGCGCGCCACCACCTCTTCGCCATCTTCTGCACTGTCGCGGATCGTCCCTGGCGTGCGACCGAAACGCGGTGCCGGCGCCGTGTGCGAAAGACCGCCGTGCTCGACGAATGCCCCGCGCGCTTTCATATGCGGATGATCCTTAGCTTCATCCAAAGGCACGACCGGGGCGAAGCACGCGTCGGTTCCTTCGAGCAGCGCCACCCACTGCGCCTGAGTCTTGGTCTTGAACAGCGCGGCGAGCTTTTCGGCGTAGTCGTCCCAATTCTTCGGATCGAGCTGTCCCTCGGCAAGCTCCTTCGGCGCGTCTGCACGAGCCAGCAGTTCTGCATAGAATTGCGGCTCGATAGCACCCACGCTGATCTCGCGGCCATCGGCACATTCATAGCAGCGGTAGAAATGCGCCGCCCCCCCCAAAAGCCCTGCACCCCGCTCGGTCGTTCGCAATGCGCTATGCGGCTGGCCGTAGAAAAAGCTCATCAGACTGGTCACGCCATCGACGATTGCCGCGTCGACGACCTGGCCCTTCCCGCTCTTTTCGCGTTCGTAGATCGCCGCAAGGATCCCGAAGGCGCAGTACATCGAGCCGCCGCCGAAATCGCCGACGAGGTTTTGCGGCGGAATGGGCAACTGCCCCTTCGCCCCGATGCTGTCGAGCGCCCCGGTGATGGCGATGTAATTGAGATCGTGGCCAGCTGCCTGCGCGAGCGGCCCCTCCTGCCCCCATCCGGTCATGCGAGCATAGACGAGCCGCGGGTTGAGCGAGAGCATTTCATCCGGACCGAGCCCCAGCCGTTCCATCACTCCTGGGCGGAAACCTTCGACGAGAACATCGGCATGCGTAAGCGCCTTCTTGACGAAAGCCTGACCGTCCTCGCTCTTGAGGTCGACCGCCGCCCTGTTGCGCGCCCTTTCGACTACCGCATTCATTGGCTGGTGTCCGGGCCGTTCGATCCGCACTACTTCCGCACCCAGATCGGCAAGGAGCATCGCCACGTGAGGCCCCGGCCCAATCCCCTGAAACTCGACAACTTTGAGGCCTGCCAGAGGTCCGTTGCTCATTTTTCTCTCCCGATCTTGCGTTTAGTCCACACAAATCCAAACAGTCCGTAATTGCAACCGAAATGGCTGTACCCCCACGCCATAGCGAACGGTGGCCTTGTTGCAGGGGAGCGTATATGCCTCGGGTCAATGGCACTGTTCGCCCCTCAAGCCGACGAGACGCATATGGATCGAATCGCTGATCGCGTCCCTCTTCACGACGGATTCGGACGGCGCTTCACCTATCTTCGCCTCTCCCTGACCGAGCGCTGCAATTTCCGCTGCAGCTATTGCCTGCCGCAAGGCTTCGTGAAGAAGAAAGGCTTGCCGACCGAACTTTCACCTGACGAAATCCGCCGTGCGGTGAGCGCTTTTTCGCAACTTGGCCTTCGCAAGGTGCGGCTGACGGGCGGGGAGCCCACGGTTCGTCCGGATTTCACGGAGATCGTACGCGAATTATCCTGCATCGAAACGGTCGAGCGCATCGCGATGACGACCAATGGCTACCGCCTCGCCGAACGGGCGGCCGAATGGCGCGAGGCGGGGATCGACGCGGTAAATGTCAGCATCGACACACTCGACCGTGATGGTTTCGCCAAACTGACCGGCCATGATCGTCTGTCCGAAGTCGTCGCCGGTGTCGATGCAGCGATCGGTACCGGATATTCCTCGGTCAAAATCAACAGCGTCCTTCTCCGCGAGATGGAAGGCACCGGCTGGGAAAAGGTGCTGGACTTCGTCGCCGAGCGGGACGTTACCTGGCGTTTCATCGAATTGATGCGCACCAACGACAATGCGCAATATCATGCACAACAGTCGACGCCGGGAGAAGCCATCCGCGAACGGCTCCTGAATTCTGGCTGGACCCCTGTTGCGCGGGAGCGAGATGCCGGACCGGCAATCGCATACCGCCATCCACACTACCGCGGTCGCATCGGCCTGATCGCGCCCTACTCGCCCGGCTTTTGTGACAGCTGCAATCGCCTGCGCCTTTCCAGCCGGGGCCGGCTGCATCTTTGCCTTTTCGGGAAGGAAGGTTTCGACCTACGGAATTACCTCCAGCACAAGGACCAGCAATCCGAGCTGATCGATCGCATAGTCTCGGCGATGCCATACAAGGCTATTGGGCACCGCCTCCATGAAGGCGACAGCGGGGCCACGCCAAATCTCGCCTCCATCGGCGGTTGAGAAGACGAGCGATGCTGAGCTTTGACGAAGCCATCGCGCTATTGGCTGAGAATGTCAGACCTCTGGGTACTGAATCAGTACCACTAGAACAATCGGCTGGCCGCTTCCTCGCTGAAGACCTTCTTGCGCGCAGCGATGCTCCGCGAAGCGACGTCTCGGTCATGGATGGTTATGCCGTAAGGCTTGATTCCCTCGGCGAAACGGACTCGCTGGAGGTGGTCGGTGAAGCGCGGCCCGGCGCTCCTTTCAAAGGCAGCTTGGGAAAGGGCGAAGCGATCCGTATCTTCACCGGCGCGGCCATTCCCCCGGGTGCCGACTGCGTAATCATGCAGGAATATGCGCGCGCCGAGGGTAACGCCGTATCCTTTTCCCCAGGTCATGGACCGGAGCGACATATCCGCACCGCAGGGAGTGATTTTCGCGCTGGCGACGTAATCCTCGAACGCGGAACTCACATTACACCGCCGATAATCGTGCCCGCCTCCGCCGCCGATCAAGCCACAGTAATGGTCGCAAGACGGCCGAAGATCGCCATCATAGCCACTGGCGACGAACTCGTATCCCCCGGCAAGGCATTCGCGATCGATTCAGGGGTGCCGGATTCGATCAGCTACGCAGTTGCCTCCCTGTGCAAAGTAGGGGGAGCGCAGGTGATATCTCGAGTCAGGAGTCCCGACGAGCTTGCCGAACTCACCAAGCATGCTTGTGTAGCAGCCGCGATGGCCGACTGTATCGTGGTGACCGGCGGCGCTTCTGTCGGCGAACGCGACCTTGCGCGACCAATGTTCGCGGACACAGGAATGGACCTGATCTTTTCCAAGCTCGCCATCAAACCGGGAAGGCCGGTATGGTTCGGTCTGGCCGGCGCGAAGCCCGTTCTGGGATTGCCCGGCAATCCTACCTCGGCCATGGTGACGGCACGCTTGTTCCTGCGCCCACTATTGGCAAGATTGCAGGGCGGACCGGTTGAAAAGGAACTAAACTTCGTCCCGGTAAGGCTGGCGTCGTCCCTGCAGAGCTCCGGAAAGCGGGAAACATTCGTACGAGCGTCATCGACGGCAGAGGGATTGGTACCAGTCGGCAATCAGCAGAGCGGCGCTCAATCGCCGCTCGCCGTTGCCGATTGGCTTATCCGAATTCCTCCGGGCTCTAACGCATACACTGCAGGTGCTTTCGTAAAGGCTTTGGCGCTGTGATCGAATAGGTTGGCGCAGATGCCGAGGGAGTAATCGTTGGCATTTTACAGAGTAGTTAGGGTCCCCCCGACACTGCCTACGACAGAAGCTTTAGCAATGTCGCGTGCGTCAGGACCTCGGTACTTCCGGCGTGCACCGCCCGGGTCGATTGCCTGAACGGCTTTCAGCGAATAAGGCGCGCAGATGTCTGCAACCCAAGAATCCGGATTCAATTCTATTCTAGGCGAAAGAGCCGCATTTTTCTGGCTCGGTTGCGGGGCCATCAGTGCAGGTATCCTGCTTCACCTCCCGATGCTGTTCCATGCACATCACATGGGCGACAACCGTCTCGTCGGCATGCCGATGGATCCCTGGATGTATCTGGGAATGGCGCTGATCGCGCTCGGTGTTCCGCTCTCATGCTGGGGGGCCCTGCCCAAGCATCGGACGCCGCATGGCGATGCAGCGGGCACAAGCTATGAAGCGGACGATACCACTCCCCTTACGCGCTGGCATGCCGGCGTGCTGGTCGTTTTGACTTTGGGCCTGGTCATCGATGTCATGAAGCCTGCGACCCTTGGCTTCGTGCTCCCAGGCATGAGCCGTGAGTATGAAATCTCGCAATCGAAGGCAGCGCTGCTGCCTTTGATCGCCCTGACGGGAACCACTATCGGCTCCTTCGTCTGGGGCTGGCTAGCAGATATCTACGGACGCCGCGTGTCGATCCTGCTGTCGACGATCCTGTTCGCCTCGACCGCCATTTGCGGAGCGATGCCTTCGTTCTTCTGGAACGTCGTGATGTGTTTCCTGATGGGTCTGTCTGCGGGCGGGATGTTGCCGGTGGTCTATACGCTTCTTGCCGAGGTGATGCCGCCGCGCCATCGTTCGTGGGTCTTGGTCCTGGTCGGCGGCACCGGGCTTATCGGCGGATACCTTGCGGCCAGCGCTGCCGCCCATGCGTTCGAGCCCGATTACGGTTGGCGGGTCCTCTGGCTTCAGGGCTTTCCGAGTGCGTTGCTGCTTCTGGCGCTTGCGCGCCTAATCCCCGAATCGCCTCGGTTCCTGGCCGAGCAGGGCCGGACGAGCGAACTCGCCAGAATGCGGGAAAGGTTCGGAATAGTACCCCGCCCCAAGGTCGTCGCACCGCAAGATGCCGCCACCGCCCACCAGCGCCACAACGGGCTGACCACCGCGTTGACGATAGCCGCTTTGTCGTGGAGCTTCGTCAATTTCGGCCTTCTCCTATGGCTTCCGAGCGACCTCCAGCAGAGGGGCTATTCCTCGGAGCTCGCCAGCGGGATCCTTGCCAGCTCTGCCCTTCTGGCCTTGCCCACGGTTGCACTGGCAGCCTGGCTCTACAGCCGCTGGAGCAGCAAGTGGACGCTTGTCGGAACGGTGGTGCTTACCCTGATCGGTCTCGTCGGCGCCCTCCTTCCTCCTTCTCTGCTGTCGTGGCCTCCGCTGCTGGTGGCGGTGATCGCCATTCTCATCGTCGGAACCAACGGTATGATCGCCGTGCTGTTGCCTTATACTGCAGAGAATTACCCGCTTGGCGTGCGCGGGCGGGCGACAGGACTCATTGCGGGAAGCAGCAAGTTCGGCGGTGTAGCGGTGCAGGGATTTGCACTTATCGG
Source organism: Qipengyuania sp. B-5 (assembly GCF_056857815.1). Lineage (NCBI taxonomy): Bacteria > Pseudomonadati > Pseudomonadota > Alphaproteobacteria > Sphingomonadales > Erythrobacteraceae > Qipengyuania > Qipengyuania sp. B-5. The sequence goes on from NZ_JBSXNU010000052.1 coordinate 69,797, forward strand.
CCTTATTCCGACACTGGGAGGAGCCGCGCTCGCCCTGTTGGTCCCTATGACAGTTTCTACAGGGCTAATCGCCTGGGCTGGCCGTGAAACGCGCGGACGCAGCCTGCGTGAACTGGAGGCCTAGCCGCGGTCTCATCATCACTAGGACCCGTAAAACGAAAACACCCGTGCTGGAGGTCGAGTCGAGCCGGTTGAGCAACGGATCGTCCCGTTTAGGGTTGTGCCAAGGCATGTGGCCAATAGGTCGGCAGCACCTTTCACGCCAACCAGCGAGATTTTCATGAGTTTCAAGTATCTTTCCGCCGCCGCGCTTGCCATAGGAATTGCCAGTCCGGCCATCGCACAGGATGTTGCAGTACCCAGCAGTGCGGCCACGGTAGACGCCGGCACCACGATCTACGGTTCCGATGGTGCCGCGATTGGCACCGTTGCGCGCGCCGAGGGCGAACTGCTCCTGCTTAATGTCGATGAGCGCGCAGTACCGATTCCCCGCAACGCCGTTACCAGCGGCGAAAGCGGAGCGACGATCAATATCACGAAGACTGAACTGGTTGCGCAGTTCGACCAGCAGATGGCCGCTTTCGAAGCGAAACTCGATGCCGCTCTTACTGCCGGCGCAGCCGTGAAGACGGCCGACGGTCAGGCGCTGGGCACTATTCAAGAGGCTTCCAGCGCAGCCGTTGTTGTCGAGAGCACCGAGGGACCGGTCACGTTGCCGCGCGAACTGATGACCCTCGATAATGAGGGAACACTGATCGTTCGGGCAACGCTGGATCAGATCAAACAGGCGATGAGCGCCGAACAGAGTCAGGGATAAGGAAAAGGCAAGGGGCGTGAATTTGACCTCACGCCCCCTTCAGGCCATAGTCGCCACACTGCCACTTCCGAGCAGATACAAGGGGATATGTAATGAAATTCAAGCCCGTAACACTGGTGGCTTCGGCCTTTGCCTTCGCCGCACTCGGTGCCTGCGCTGAAAGCGAGCAGGAAGCCCAGGAAGACCTGGTTGAACAGGAATACGAAGCTCAGGAAGACGTCCTTGAGGAACAGGCCGATCTTGCTGAAGCCCAGGGCGATGAAGCAGCCGAAGAAGCGCTTGATGCCGAAGCGGATGCCATGGGCGAAGCTGGGGATCAGGCTGAAGACCAGGTCGAAGAACAGTACTGAGCTTAGCGTCAGCACGTTCTTGCGTGCTGGTTTAAATCTGGCGGCATCTGTCTCATTCGACGGGCGCCGCCATTTTCATGCGTGAGCGCGAAAAGGCCGCGCTGCAGATCGGCAGGTCACAAAGCGCCTGAAAATCGGAACTCGATTAACCGGACTGGCTGGAATTAGTTTCGAGTTCCTGGCAATTCGCGTTGTCTGCAACCTCCCATACGCGATCCGATCGGCCGTCCCGTTCCCTCGCGTAGTTGACGACGGGGACAAAATCCTGCTGCACGTTGCGCGTTTCGTTGTCGCACAAGATGGTGAGAACCCGATCCTTAATTCGGGCGTCTTCCGAAATCGATGGAGATTGCTCGCGGCTACGGGTGTCCTCGACGGTACATGATGCCAAGGTTGCTCCGGTGAGAGAAAGAAGCAGAAAACGCAGTTTCACGAAGCGTATTCTGACCGGAGCGAGCGGACTTGCAAGTGCCATTGCTTCAGCTCGTCAGGCGGAAAACTCCACTTGCCGCAGTTTGATTGTAGAGGTTTTCATCCGAACAGGAATTGGGCTTTCCCTGATCACCCTTTGTGGCAGCCACTACTCTTCGAAAAAGGTGTCTTCTTCGTCATCCATATCGGCATTCTGAGGTGTATCGTCCAGACTGAGGATTCCCCACACAATTGCGCCCGTGATGAGCCCCGCAATCAGCAGGGCCCGAAAACACCCTCGATTGTAATCCTTAAGTCTGGGAATTTCAGTCATTTCTCTTGCGGTACGGATACTGTGCTTCGAGTTCCATTTCAGTACACTATCGCGAAACATACAGGGTGGCCATAAGCTTCTCTTCAGGCCGGAAGAGCGGGCGCAGGTCTTCGGGCCCGACCGCCCCTAGGCATCCGTTTGCCCGGAACCAGACGTCTCACGGGGGTGTAATCCCGGTGAGGAGATTTGAAATGGCAGAAGAGAATACAGAAGCCGGACAGGACCGGCATTCCGCCAAATGGCCCACTTTCGCGGCGATGATTGCGACGTCCATCGTCACGATGTTCGTCCTCAAATACTCGAACGTCTACGAGACTGGCCACATATGGTTCAGCCAGACCCGTATGTGGATGGCCCTGATGATGGGCATGGCAATGATAGCCATCATGCTCGGCTTCATGTGGGGAATGTATCGCACGCTTCTAACCAAGATTCTGGTCATGGTCGGGGCAGCAGTCGGCTTTGTGCTGTTCCTGTACCTCGCCCGGAGCCAGTCGATGGTCGATGATCGGGCCTACATGAAGGCGATGATTCCGCATCACTCGATCGCTGTGCTCACCAGCCGGCGTGCGGAAATCACGGATCCGCGTGTACGCGAGCTTGCCGATGCCATCATCGAGGCGCAGGTGAAAGAGATAGCGCAGATGGAATTGCTGCTCGAGGACATCGAGGCAAATGGCGAGATGGGCGGAGATACACCACTGAAGCCGCGCACGGCCGAACTGACACCATCGTTACGCGCCGAGGCGGAGTCGACGATCACGAGGTGACGGCGGAAATGCACGAGAAACTCGCTTACCTGCCGTGATCAGATCACAATCCAGCCAATGGCTTTCGCGCCCATCCACAGGCCCATACCGATCATGAACAGATTCTCGGTGAGCGAGACGAAACCGAGCGGTACATTGCTGTTGCCCCCCACGCAGGCACATTTGAGTTCGCGCTTGTCGATATAGACGGCCTTGAAAACGCTGACTGCCCCGACGGTGCCGATGAACAGCGAAACAGGAACTGAAATGATCGGCAGAGCATGCGCCACCATCAAAATCCCTGCCAGAGCCTCACCGAACGGGTAAACGTATCCATAGCGGACCCAGCGCCGCGCCAGCAGATCGTAGTTCAGGAACATGGTCGAAAAACTGCGAATGTCCTGGAGCTTCTGGATAGCAAGCAGTGCCATCGACAGGCTCACGAACCATTCGATGGCTTGCACGGTGAAGATCGTATCGAAGACATACCAGCTAATCGCGAGACCAAGCAGGAAGGCCACGCCAAATATGGCCATGACGGGCTGGTAACTCGTATCGCCTTCCTTCGGTTGGCTACGCGATTTGCCGAGAAATACGCGCAGGTCCTCGTACCCACCGATTCGCTTCCCATCAATGAAGGTCTGCGGCGTGGTTTCGACCCCGTGCTTCTCCTTGAAAGCGTCGGTTTCTTCGCGACTTGCGAGATGATGGTCGTCGACTGAAAAGCCTTCCCGCTTCAGCAGGTCGACGGTCTTCAGCCCATAGGGGCAGACATGGCCGGGCATGACCATCCGATATACGGTCGCGGTCTTTTCGCTCATGAGGCGTTACCCGGATAGCTGGCCCAGACGCTGCGACCTTCGGGGCCGAACGCAATGACCCGGAAGGGCTGGCGATGATTGCCATGCTCCATGCCGGGCGAACCCATGGGCATGCCGGCGACCGCAAGACCGGTTACGCCTTCGGGACGCTCGGCCAGAAGGCGCTCGACATCGGCAGCGGGGACGTGGCCTTCGATCACGTATCCGTTGGCCAGCACGGTATGGCAGGACCTGAGATCGTCGGGTACGCCATTCTGCGACTTCACCGATGCCATGTCGGGATGGTCCACCGTCTCGACGACATGCTTTTCGCCCTGCTCCATGTGGTCAGCCCACGCGAGGCAGCAGCCGCAATTCGGATCGCGGTACATGGTGAAGGTTGCAGCTTGCGCGGCACAGGCGGAGAGTGCGGTCCCCAGGAGCATTGCCCCGGCGAAAGAGCGGCGGGCAATCGCGCTGCGAAGGAAATGAAGCATGGCAAACTCCTTTTGGATTGACGGAAAGAGGATAGAGGCGAACGGCATAGTGGCGGGATCTGCGTTCACCTCCGCGCTTTTTCGAAAAGAACGACCAGTTCCTCGAATTTCTCCCGCTGCTCATCCTCGTCACCGCTAGCGATTGCTTCAGCGACGCAGCAGGCTGCGTGGTCCTTCAGCACCTGGCTTTCCACCTTGGCGAGAGCCGACTTCACCGCCTGCATCTGATGCAGGATGTCCATGCAGTAACGATCATCCTCGATCATCTGCGCGACCCCGCGCACCTGGCCTGCAATCCGGTTCAGCCGGTTGATTTTCGCAATCTTCGTTCCGGTCATGCTCGAATCCTGCTTGTAATACCCTAGGGGGGTATATAATAGACCGGTCGAAGGATCAATGATGCATAAAGTTTCCCGCCGTCGCCTGATCAAAAGCACCGCAGCGCTGGCCGCAGCAAGCGCACTGCCCTTGCCAGCCTGGGCGCGGGGCGCGTCACTCACCCATGCGGGAAAGGGCTTCGGTGAAGTGTCGGGCGAAGACATCGAACTCGCCATCGGAAACCATCACTTCACAACGGGCGGGCGTTCGGGGCATGCAGTGGCAGTCAACGGCACGGTGCCGGGGCCGCTGGTTCGCCTGCGGGAAGGCCAGACCGCCAGGCTCCACGTAACCAACAATCTGGACGAGGACAGCTCGATCCACTGGCACGGATTGTTGCTACCGTTCCAGTTCGATGGCGTACCCGGCGTAAGCTTTCCCGGTATCCGTCCTGGCGAAAGGTTCACTTACGAGTTCCCGATTCGTCAAAGCGGGACCTATTGGTGGCATTCGCATTCGGGCTTGCAGGAGCAGGCTGGCCACTACGGCCCGATAATCGTCGAGAGCGCAAATCCCGATCCGCGCTACGACCGCGACTACGTCGTTCTGCTTTCCGAATTCACCCCGATGCACCCGCACGAAATCATGCGGAAGCTAAAGGTCGGTGAACATTACTTCCAGCGTGACATGCTCACCGCGAGCGAAGGCGAGATGTCGGGCGAGATGCGGCGCATGTGGGGCAAGATGCGGATGAACCCGCGTGACATCTCCGATGTGACGGGCAGCACCTACACCTTCCTCATCAACGGGCACGGGCCGCAGGATAACCTGCAGCTGGCGTTCCAACCCGGTGAGCGCGTGCGGCTGCGGGTCATCAACGGGTCTGCCATGACCTTTTTCAACCTACGTATCCCCGGCGTGCCGATGACCGTGATCCAGGCCGACGGTCAGGATGTGGACGAGGTCGAGGTTGACGAGTTCCAGATCGGCGTGGCGGAAACCTATGACGTGATCGTTACCCCGCCGTCCGGCAGCCACGCCATCGTTGCCGAAGCGATGGATCGTAGCGGCATGGGTGTCGCCAGCCTGACGAGCCACAAGGGCCATATCGCAACCCCTCCGCCGCTGCGTGAAATCCCCACACTGACAATGGTCGATATGGGAATGATGGACCACTCGGCGCATGAGGGCGGCATGGACCACTCGATGCGGGACAAGTCGCTCGTGCCCGACGATGTCGAGGTGGGGCCGGGCGTGGACATGATCGCGCCGATGCCAATGGACCGGATGGGTTTCCCCGGCCTTGGCCTCGACGGGGTAGGCCACCGCGTGCTGCGCTACACCGATCTCAAGGCCAGGCGGATGAATCCGCATCGCGAGATCGAGCGCGAGATGGAAATCCATCTCACCGGCAACATGGAACGCTACATGTGGTCGTTCGACGGCAAGAAGTTCACCGCGGTCACCGACGATCCGATCCGTTTCGGATATGACGAACGGGTTAGGGTCAAGCTGGTCAACCAGACAATGATGGCGCATCCGATCCATCTGCACGGCCATTTCTTCGAACTGGTCAACGGCGCGGACCACATGCACCAGCCGTTGAAGCACACGGTGATCGTGCAACCGGGCGGCACCGCCACCTTCGATCTGACCGCCAACGAGCCTGGCGACTGGGCTTTCCACTGTCACCTGCTCTACCACATGCACGCCGGCATGATGCAGGTCGTCACGGTGCGCCCGTTCCCCGAAGGAGACGGTGCATGATCCGCGTCGCGCTGCTCGCCGGGTCGATGCTCGCGGTTACGCCGCTCGCCGCTCAGGACCATTCCGCGCACGGTGCGGCTGCCCGACCGCAGCCCGAGATGGATCACTGCGCGATGGGGCATCTTCTACCCGAGCAGTGCCCCCCCAAGGGCGAGCCCGCACCCGAACAGTCTCCCGAACCGGAGATGGACCATTGTGCGATGGGTCACCTTCCGCCCGAACAATGCCCGCCGAAGGACGAGCCGGAGCCTGACACGGGAACGGATGGCGAAATGGCGGGCATGGACCATTCCTCGCACGGTGGGATGAGCGACAAGTCCGCCCCTGGCGCGGCACCCGAAAGCGCCTTACCGCCACGCGCGCTGGAAGGGCCGCGTCACGCCGCCGATGCCGTCTGGGGTGAAGCAGCCATGGTTCCTGCCCGCAATCAGCTGGCACGCGAGAACGGCGGCATGACCACGGGTATGGTCCTGGTCGAACGGCTCGAGGCGCGCATCGCCATCGATGGCGGCGAGGACGGTTATCTATGGGATGCGCAGGGCTGGTATGGCGGAGATATCAATCGTTTTGTCCTCAAAACCGAGGGCGAAGGCGAATTCGGCGGCGCGCTGGAGGATGCTGAGATCCAGGCCCTCTACAGTCGTGCCATCGGCCCGTTCTTCGATCTGCAGGCGGGTGTGCGGTTCGATCCGGAGCCGGATAGCCGCACACACCTCGTCATCGGCACTCAGGGTCTCGCGCCCTACATGTTCCATGTCGATGGCGCGCTGTTCCTGTCCGACCGGGGTGACCTGACTGCGCGGCTGGAAGCGGAATACGATCAGAAAATAACGCAGCGGCTAATCCTCCAGCCGCGGATCGAAATCGAATTGGCCGCCAATGACATACCGGAGCGTGAAATAGGGTCTGGTCTCACGAAGATCGAACCCGGGCTTCGTCTTCGCTACGAAGTCATGCCGGAGTTCGCACCCTATATAGGGTTCGAATACGAGGCCAAGGTCGGCGAGACGGCAGATTTGACGCGTTTGGCCGGCGAAGATCCCGATGGCCTCAAGGCGGTGTTAGGGCTGCGCGCCTGGTTCTAGCGAGGCGCGCGATGAGCCTTGCAATGCTCACTTGGGTTGAACGCACTTCCATCCGACTCGGCTCATTCAGCGAAGGTTAGTCGGCGGCCCTCCAGCGCGCAGATGTTGTTGCAGTGCAACACATTGTAGCAGCCCCGCGCTGGTAATCGCTGCAGGAAACGTTACATAGACATGACAAAGTGTGACTCTTCGAAGAAACATTTAGGTTTGCCCTCTGCGCTCAGGCAAAGGCGACGGGATCATGAAACGCACCATATATCAGTTTGATCATCTTTCCCGCATTGCGGAGGGTATCAGGAGTGCGCCCATCTCGTTGCAGCCCGGTCATCGGGTTGGCAATGCGGTGCGGGTCGGGGTCATCCTCAATCGTCGCAGTCACCAAAATACTGCCGAACGGCGAGAATGCGAAGACCGCAGCAATGTCTCCGTCGCGTGTCCGGAAACTCGCCTCGACATCGCGCATGAACTGGCGCGGTTCGCCGAAAACGGGATAGATCTGCTCGTCATCAGCGGCGGCGATGGCACTGTGCGCGACGTCCTGACCATGGGCCAACCGGTCTTTGGTTCGCGGTGGCCGAAGATTGCTGTACTGCCCAAAGGCAAGACCAATGCACTGAATGTCGATCTGGGATCGCCTTCGGACTGGACGCTGGCGCAAGCAATCGATGCCTATAATGGCGGTCGTACCGTCAGGCGCCGTCCTTTGGCCATCCGTAAGATCGGTAGCGATGATCCGGCCATGCTGGGTTTCATCTTTGGAGCGGGTGCATTCTCGCTCGGTGTCGAAGCGGGACAGGACGCGCACCGGATCGGGTTTTTCAATTCGCTTGCGGTCGGCATGACCAGTGCCTGGGGCGTGTTACAGGCGCTGTTCGGCAGCGACGCCAACCGCTGGCGTCGTGGCACACAGATGGAACTGGCCTATCTTCCTTCGGGTGAAGCGATGTCGCATTCACGCCACGGCGATCCGCGTCGTCGGCATCTCATGCTGGCATCGACGCTGGAGACCATGCCGCTCCATATCAAGCTGTTCGGCAAGGGACAGGCCGGTATCAGGATGGTCGTGCTCGACCGTCCGCTCCGCCGCATTCTCTTCTCCGTTCCAGCCATCCTCGCCGGCTGGCATCCTCGCTGGTTGAGCGATGCAGGGCTGCACCATTTGTCCGCCACTGGCTTTGCGATTGAACTCGATGCGCCCTTCATCCTCGACGGGGAGCATTTCGCGCCGGGTAGCTACACTATCGAGCAGGGCCCCGAACTGACCTTCGTCGCGGGGTGAGCGAAAGCCTGCAGGATCGGGTTCGCCGGACGCTCGCGCAGGAGGTGCGTAGCGAAGTGGCCGGTTACGCGCGCATGCTGGGCGAAGAAGCCGGGGCCAGCGCAGTGCTGTTCTATGGTTCGAACCTTCGGACAGGTTCTCTCGAGGGCGTGCTGGACTTCTACGTCCTCTTACCCGGGCCGCAGCGCGAGCGGATCTGGCCGCGAGTCAGTTATTGCGAACGGCCTTTCGAGGGACACATTCTTCGCGCCAAGATCGCCACGATGAGCCTTGATAAGTTTGCGCAAGCGGCCACTGGTCGCAGCCGCGACACCACAATCTGGACGAGGTTTGTCCAGCCAAGTGCTCTTGCCTGGGCGAAGGACGAACCCTCGAGATCGGCCGTGGAGGATGCCATCGGACACGCGGCACGAACTGCAGCCCGGTTCGCAGCGGTGCTTGGTCCGGAAAGTGCGCGCGCGAAGGATTACTGGCGAGCGCTTTTTCAAGCCACCTATCGTGCCGAATTCCGCGTCGAAAAGCCCGGCCGCGAAGATTCGATACTGTCAGTCAATGCTGAACACTTCGACGGCCTTTTGCCGCTTGCCTGGGATGCCGAGGGCGTGCCGATCGAACGCGGTCCTGACGACACACTCAAGCCGGGCATGGGGGACAGGCGCCGTGCCAAGATCATGAAAGCATGGCGGGCGCGTCAACGGCTGGGCAAGCCACTTAACATCCTTCGCCTGGCCAAAGCGACGACGACCTTCGAAGGTGCTGCGCGCTACGGTGCCTGGAAGCTGGAGCGACACACCGGGATTGCACTAGAAGTCACGCCTTTCCGTGAAAAGCATCCCCTGCTCGCCATGCCGGGAGCGGCATGGGAGCTATGGCGCAAACGCAGGCGCTCCGGCTAGAAATCAGCGGTAGCGCATGCGGATCGAGATGTTCTCCACTCCGCTGCCGACATCGAAGCCTACCTTCTTGTAGCTCGGCTTGCCGAGGTTGAAGAGATTGATGCTAGGATCGTTCGACATGGCGCCACCGTCTCCGAAAATATCTGTTTCGCCATCCCCGTCGACATCGTGGCGAACGGCAATACCGTAGTGACCAGCCTTGGGAAGCGGCATGCAGAAGCGCATGGTGCCGGCCTTCGCAGGAGCTTCCATTCGATAAATCCAGCGGCCCTTCTCCAGCCAATCTTGCTTGGTGGCACGGTAAGACTGGATACGGATCGTACCCTTGCTTTCCTTTATCCCCGTAATGGCGACCGACACAGCAGGGCCCTTGCCTGCCGCGCACAGGCCCGGATTATTAGTGATTTTTTCGCGGTATTGCGCTTCGGCAGGTGATGCCAGCGTCAGAGCTACAAGCGCAAACGTGCCGGTACCTGCAATGGCAGCAATCAGTTTCTTCATACGGAAAGCCCCGTCAATTCAGTGTCAGTGTGAGTGCAGAGAAATCTCTGCATCTTGTTGGCGGGATTCCCGCCTCGATACACTGAGCTGTTTGCCAAATTTCCGCTGAATTGCGGCTGAATTTCCCGTTCAGCGACAAAAGAGGGCGAGCAAAGGAGGCAAGCTGCTACCAACGGCAGCGGTGGTTCGTGGATAAGCCGGGGGACAAGCTTGTGGAGACTTACGGGAGAAGGGTATTTCGAATGCTCCAAGGCTAACTCAATCCGAAGCCGGACAACGCGATCATGACTGCCCCACTGATTTCGCCCTCCATCCTCTCAGCCGATTTTGCCCGGTTGGGTGAGGAAGTGCGTGCGATTGACGAGGCCGGAGCCGACTGGATCCATATCGATGTAATGGACGGACACTACGTGCCAAATATCACCATCGGGCCTGCGGTGGTGAAAGCATTGCGTCCACATACCGGCAAGCCCTTCGACGTCCATCTGATGATTCAGCCGGTCGATCCTTACCTGGAGGCTTTCGCCGAAGCCGGCGCGGATATCATCACCGTCCATCCCGAAGCGGGGCCGCACATCCATCGCACGCTGCAGGCTATCAAAGGGCTCGGCAAACAGGCGGGCGTAGTGCTCAACCCGGGCACCCCGGCAAAGATGCTCGATTATCTTATCGAGGAAGTCGACCTCGTTCTTGTAATGAGCGTCAATCCCGGCTTCGGCGGACAAAGCTTCATCCACTCGCAGCTGCGCAAGATCGAGGCGATCCGCAAAATGATCGACAAGACGGGCAAAGACATTCGGCTCGAAGTCGATGGCGGGGTCGATCCGAAGACTGCGCCGCTCTGCATCGATGCCGGGGCCGATGTGCTCGTGGCTGGCTCTGCCACATTCCGCGGCGGACCCGAAAAATATGCCTCGAACATCGCCGCGCTGAAGGGCCGGAAATGAGCGAAGGGCACGTCGATCTTCTGAATGCCGCGCGTGAAGATGCACCGGGCGGAATGCAGGCGGCCTTGCCGTTGTTCGACGAGCCCGAACCCCATGTAGAAGCGAAAGATCGCGAACCGGAGGTCGAGGTCTGCCACGTTGCCGAACCGCAGCCCGTTGCGAAGACCCCAGCTCCTCCATCAGAACCAATCGTCGATCCCGAACCCCTCGAGCCTGCTCGGGCTCTCGTGCCCGCCGATTTTGCGCTGCCTGATACCGGACCGGTCGAAATGGCGATGCGCTGGGCCTATAGACTGGGCGTACCCGGCTCGATCCTTTGTGCCCCGTTGCGCAAGCCTGCACGCCCGCGTTTTCTCGCGATGGTCGAAACTCCTCTTGCCGGCGATCGCGCCTCGGGAATGGCTCTGCGTGCCGGGTATCTCCAGGTTGCGGGGCACAAGACGCTCACCACCAGGCTTGATTTCGCCTCACCCTCCAAGCTGGCCCTGCCCGTCGCCCGCGCTGTGCATGGCTTCACCTGGATGCGCGACCTGTCTTCCTGTGCGCCGCGCGGACAATGCGCCGATACGTCGGGACGCCTCTTTCGCGAGTGGCTGAAGGCGAATCCCGAGCCCGGAAAGGGGCCCGCATGGGATGTAGAACTTGCCGGTTTGCGCCTGCTGAACTGGCTGGTCCATACACCGGTCCTGCTTTCAGGTGAGGGCGAGAAACTCAAGACTCCTCTTCTGGGTGCGATCGAGGTGACGGCGCGCTGGCTCGACCGGCACGTACCGAACGGGAATGATGGCCTCGCGCAGGTGACAGGCTGGACGGGTCTGGTGGCGGCCGGACTGCTGCTGCCCGATGGCAAGCCGCGCCGTTTGCATGCAGAAGCGGGCCTCCTGCGGACGCTCGGCGAACTCGTTAGCGACGATGGCGGTGTACTCTCCCGCAGCCCTTCGGCGCAGGCGCAGGTCATCGCACTGCTTGTCGACCTGCGGGCCTGCTACGAAGCGGTTAAGCAGGATCCGCCTGCTGCGTTTGCTGCGCTTCTCAGCCTGCTCGTCCCCGCGCTCCTGTCCCTGCGCATGGGCGACAAGGGCCTCGGCAGTTGGCAGGGTAGCTCCGCCATGAGTGAATCTGCGCTCGATGCCCTCGTCACCGCGAGTGGAGTACGTGCACGCCCCATGATGGATGCTCGCCACTGGGGGTATCAGCGGGTGCGATCGCGCGACGGACTGTTGGTCATGGATGCTGCACCACCGCCGAAGCCCCGCCACGCACGCCACGGCTGCGCTTCTACGCTGGCCTTCGAATTTTCTCACCGGACGCAGCGAATCATCGTCAATTGCGGTGGCGCAGAACTTGCGGGCGCGCTGGTCCCGGCGCGAATCGAGCAGGGTCTGCGCGGAACCTCGGCCCATTCGACGCTGGTACTCGACGAAGCCAATTCCACTGCCGTCCTCCTCCACGGACAGATCGGCAAGGGGGTCGAGGAAATCGAGTTCACTCGCGAGACCATCGAGCAGAGCGGGCGTAAGGCGGTCAAGCTGGAGGCTTCGCACAACGGATATGTTGCGCGCCATGGCCTGCTCCATCGCCGCATTCTTATCCTCTCCGACGACGGCAGCGAACTGCGCGGCGAGGATGTGCTCGAGCCGTCGGGTCGCAAGGGCAAGCGCGGCAAGATCGCCTTCGCCATTCGGTTTCATCTCGGTCGCGGGATCGAGGCGAAACTGACCGAAGACGCTATGGGCGTGCATCTGGCGCTTCCCGACGCAAGCTACTGGCAATTTCGGCTCGGGGGTATTAGCGGCGAAGCGCACTGCACGCTGGAGGACAGCCTGTGGGTCGATGGCCATGGCCGTCCGCACGGCGTGCAGCAGATCGTGGTCGAAGGCATGGCCGCGCGCGGCGGGGAACGCTTCCCCTGGCTGCTCAAACGAATGGGGTGAATTTTTCGGTGACTGACGTGGCGATCAAGCGGGCACTGCTTTCGGTGTCCGACAAGAGCGGTTTGGTAGATCTGGGCAAGGCGCTTGCAGCCAAGGGTATAGAGCTGGTCTCGACCGGCGGCACTGCCAGGGCGCTGCGCGACGCGGGCCTGGAGGTGAAGGACGTCTCCGACCTCACCGGTTTTCCCGAGATGATGGACGGACGCGTCAAGACGCTGCACCCCATGGTACATGGCGGTCTTCTGGCCGTGCGCGACAATCCCGGCCACGCAGCCGCGATGGCGGAGCACGCGATCGGTGCAATCGACCTAGTGGTGGTCAATCTCTATCCTTTCGAAGCCACTGTCGCAAAAGGCGCCGGGCGCGACGAGATCATCGAGAATATCGATATCGGCGGGCCGAGCATGGTGCGCAGCGCGGCGAAGAACCATCAGTTCGTCACCATCGTCACTGACCCTGCGGACTACGGCACGCTGGTCGACGAGTTGGAAGCGGCGGGCGCTACCTCGCTCGAATTTCGCCGCAAATGCGCAGCCAAGGCCTTTGCTGCCACTGCGGCTTACGATTCGATGATCAGCCAGTGGTTCGCTTTCGCCGACCAGGGCGAAACCTTCCCCGGAATGCTCGCCGTGAACGGCAAGGAGCCGACCGAGCTGCGCTATGGCGAAAACCCCCACCAAAAAGCGGCGCTCTACACGCCGGTGGGACCGCATGCGAAAGGCATCGCGCAAGCCGAACAGCTGCAAGGCAAGGAACTCAGCTACAACAACTATAACGACGCCGACGCCGCGCTGGAACTCTGTGCGGAATTCGCAGGCGGCGATCCCGCGGTAGTGATCGTGAAGCATGCCAACCCTTGCGGTGTGGCGCAGGCATCTTCGTTGATCGAAGCCTGGAACGAGGCCCTGGCATGCGACAGCGTTTCGGCCTTTGGCGGCATCGTGGCCGTGAATGCCGAACTCGACGGCGAGACGGCAGCGGCGATCTGCGAGATCTTTACCGAAGTGGTCATCGCGCCCTCGGTCAGCGAAGATGCACGCGAAGCTTTCGCGAAAAAGAAGAACCTCCGCCTCCTGGTTACCGGCGAGCTGCCCGACCCTCGTCGCGGCGGCTTGATGGTCAAGCCGATCACGGGTGGTCTGCTGGTCCAGACGCGTGACAATGGCGCAATCTCGCAGGACGACCTCAAGGTGGTTACCCAGCGCGAACCCACCGAGCAGGAACTCAGGGACTGCATTTTCGCCTGGACCGTGGCGCGGCATGTGAAATCGAACGCCATCGTCTATGCCAAGGACGGGGCGACCGCAGGCATCGGCGCAGGCCAGATGAACCGCCGCGATTCGAGCCGGATCGCCGCTATGAAGGCTGCGGAAGCTGCGGAGAAATACGGCTGGGACACAAGCCGCACCGTCGGTAGTGCCGTCGCATCGGACGCCTTCTTTCCCTTTGCCGATGGCCTGCTTGCCGCGGCCGAAGCGGGCGCTACGGCGATTATCCAGCCAGGCGGTTCGATCCGCGACGAGGAAGTTATTGCCGCAGCGGATGAACACGGCCTCGCCATGGTGTTTACCGGAATGAGACATTTTCGGCACTAATACGGCGGCTCGTTTCGCCAATTGGCTGAACGCTGCACAACCTGATCATTCAGCACGTTGCAATCGGCGCGTGCGTACCCACGTGGGAAAGACCACGAAAGACCGTAAGATGAACCTGTTCAGCCCTGACCTTTATCGCAACTTCGGCATCGGTTTTCTTGCCGGTGCTATCATTGTCGCCTTTTCCAATGGCGGGGAGATCGTTTCCGCCGTCGCCGCGATAATCTGATGCGCCTGGCCGCCCTTCTTGTGGCGGCTGGTACCCTCGTACTGACCAGCGCCTGCCAGCAGCCTGCCCTTGCCGCCGAAGAGGTGGTCGAAGCTCCCGCTGCCGTTCGCACCGCTAGAGAAGGAGCCGGTCTGAAGACCGCCATCTTCGCCGGGGGCTGTTTCTGGGGCGTGGAAGCGGTGTTCAGCCACACGAAGGGTGTCCGCAGCGCGGTGTCCGGCTATCACGGCGGAACCGAACGACAGGCGGATTATAAGCTCGTTTCATCCGGCGTGACTGATCATGCAGAGGCGGTAAAGGTCACCTATGATCCGCGTGTTATCCGCTACGATCAGCTGCTACGGATTTTCTTCTCCGTCGTCGCGGATCCGACGCAGCTCAACCGCCAGGGGCCCGATCGCGGCGCACATTATCGCAGTGCACTGATACCGCTGTCTGCGGAGCAGAGTGCAGTCGCCAGGACCTATCTCGCCCAGCTGAAGAAGGCGGGCCTGTGGGACAGACCGATCGTCACGCGTATCGAACGTGCGCAGGCATTTTACCCGGCCGAAGCCTACCACCAGGACTTCGCCGCCAAAAACCCGCGCCATAGCTATATTCAGCGCTGGGACGCTCCCAAGATGGCTGCGCTGAAGCGACTCTATCCCGGCGTCTACCGCTCCGAGTTCCAGCGCGACTGACTTGCGCGGGGGCGCAGGCGGGCCTACCTCTCGTCCATGGCAGGACACGCGCACGCACATAAGGAACATTCGGGCGACGATCTGATCGACGCAGCCCGGCTCACGCTCACCGATGCAGGCGAACAATGGACGGGTATGCGCCAATCCGTGTTCGAAGAGCTGGCTCGGCACGACAAGCCGGCGAGCGCCTATGACATCGCCGACAATCTGTCCGCTGCGCGCGGCAAGCGGGTCGCCCCGAACAGCGTCTATCGCATTCTCGACCTGTTCGTGCGGACCAATCTCGCCAACCGGATCGAAAGCGCGAATGCCTATCTCGTCAATACGCATCCCGGGTGTCGCCACGATTGCATCTTCCTGATCTGCGACGATTGCGGGAAGGCGACGCATATCGACGATGACCGCGTGACCGGCGCCCTGCGGGTTGCAGGCAAGGAAGCGGGCTTCACCGATGTGCGCCCGGTGGTCGAACTGCGCGGACTGTGTGACGATTGCGCGGCCTGAGGCGGCGCCAAGGCGTGCTTTTCCAGCGACCAAGCGTTCATCGACAGTTCGGAAAACCGCGTGTAAGGCATTCGTATGACTAGCCGACCCGATACGCCGTTACTCGACACGGTCGATACGCCCGCCGATCTCCGCAAGCTCGACAAGAGCCAGCTACGCCAGCTTTCTGACGAGTTGCGGGCCGAGATGATCGACGCCGTGGGGACGACGGGCGGGCACCTCGGCTCCGGCCTCGGCGTGGTCGAGTTGACCACAGCCATCCATTATGTGTTCAACACCCCGGAAGACAGGCTGGTCTGGGACGTGGGCCACCAGTGTTATCCGCACAAGATCCTGACCGGACGGCGCGACCGAATTCGCACCTTGCGCCAGGGCGGAGGCCTGAGCGGCTTCACCAAGCGCGCCGAAAGCGAATATGATCCCTTCGGTGCTGCACATAGCTCGACCTCGATTTCAGCCGCTCTCGGCTTTGCCATGGCCAACAAGATGCAGGGACGTCCGGGCCGCGGGATCGCGGTGATCGGCGATGGCGCGATGAGCGCCGGCATGGCCTATGAGGCGATGAACAATGCCGAACAGGCGGGCAACCGGCTGGTGGTGATCCTCAACGACAATGACATGTCGATCGCCCCGCCCGTGGGCGGTCTTTCCGCCTATCTCGCGCGGATGGTGTCCTCCAGCGAATACCTCGGCCTCAGAAGTATGGCCTCGAAGATCGCCAGAAAGCTCAGCCGCCGCGTGTGGTCGGGGCTGGAAAAAGCCGAGGAATATACTCGCGGCATGGTCACTGGCGGCACGCTGTTCGAGGAATTGGGCTTTTACTACGTCGGACCGATCGACGGGCATAATCTCGACCACCTGATCCCGGTGCTCGAAAATGTACGCGATAGCGAACAGGGCCCGGTCCTGATCCATGTCGTGACGAAAAAGGGCAAGGGGTACGCCCCGGCCGAAAACAGTGCCGACAAATATCACGGCGTCGCAAAGTTCGATGTCGTCACCGGCGAGCAGAAGAAGTCCTCAGGTGGTCCGCCCGCCTACCAGAACGTTTTCGGAGAGACGCTGGCGAAGCTGGCGAACGACGATCCGCGGATTTGCGCAATCACCGCCGCCATGCCGAGCGGTACGGGTGTCGACAAGTTTGCCAAGGCACACCCGGACAAGGCTTTCGATGTCGGCATCGCCGAACAGCACGGCGTGACTTTCGCCGCAGGACTTGCTGCCGAGGGCATGCGCCCCTTTGCGGCCATCTATTCGACCTTCCTCCAGCGCGCCTACGACCAGGTGGTGCACGATGTGGCGATCCAGAACCTGCCCGTGCGTTTTGCCATCGACCGCGCCGGACTGGTCGGCGCGGACGGCTGCACCCACGCAGGCAGTTTCGACATCACCTATCTCGCCACACTGCCCAATTTCGTGGTTATGGCCGCCGCCGACGAGGCGGAACTGGCGCACATGACCTACACGGCGGCCGAGCATGACGACGGGCCCATCGCCTTCCGCTATCCGCGCGGCAGCGGCACCGGCGTGGAAATACCGGAGAAGCTGGAAAAGCTCGAGATCGGCAAGGGTCGCATCGTACGCGAAGGCACCAAGGTCGCGATCCTGTCGCTCGGCGCGCGTCTGGAAGAAGCCAAGAAGGCTGCCGACCAGCTCGAAGCCAAGGGGCTTTCGACTACCGTCGCCGATATGCGCTTCGCTAAGCCGCTCGATACCGATCTGATCGAGAAACTTATGCGCAGCCACGAAGTCGTGGTGACAATCGAAGAAGGCGCCATCGGCGGTCTCGGCGCGCATGTGCTGACCTTCGCTTCGGACGAGGGACTGACCGACACCGGACTCAAGATCCGCACCATGCGCCTGCCCGATATCTTCCAGGACCAAGACGAACCGGCAAAGCAGTATGACGAGGCTGGGCTAAACGCGCCGCATATCGTTGATACCGTGCTCGACGCATTGCGACACAATTCGGCAGGCGTCGAAGAGGCGCGCGCCTGAATCAGGGACGGCTCGCACGTGCCATGGCGATTGTGCTAGCGAGCATTCTGGCAATCTACCTCGCGCTGGTCGGTTTCCTGTATGCCGCACAGGGTCCGATCATCTATCCTGCACCGCGCACCATCGGTCCCGCGGCCGGCGGTTTCGAGGAAATCGTCTATCGAACCAGCGATGGGCTCGACCTGCGCGCTGGATATCGTGCCGCAAAATCCGGCTATCCGACCATCGTCCATTTCCACGGCAATGGCGCCGACTGGGTTTCCAGCGTCGTGGCAACGGACCGGCTCGTTCCTGAAGGTTACGGCGTTCTGGCCGCCGAATACAGGGGCTACCGCGGCAACCCCGGCACACCGAGCGAAGAGGGGCTGTACCGCGACGGTAGAGCGGCCATAGCGTTTCTCGCGGAGCGCGACGTGAGTGCAAACGATCTGGTCATCATTGGTAATTCGATCGGTTCTGGCGTGGCCGTACAGATGGCGAGCGAGACTGAGCCCGCAGCGCTGGTCCTGATTTCCCCCTTTGCCAGCCTGACCGGGCTAGCCGCCGAGAAATTAAGCTGGCTGCCAACCGGGTTACTCCTTCGGGACCGTTACGAGAACGTCCAGAAACTGCACGCGATCAATGCGCCGACACTGCTATTGCATGGTGATGCCGACAGTTTGATCCCGCATCGACATGCTTTAATGCTGGTCGAGGCCAATCCCCGAGCGGAGTTGCGCATCTTTCCTGGTGTCGGCCATGACCTTGCATGGCACGAGACAGCCGAAGAGGCTGTGTTGGAATTTCTGGCGCAGCGTATTGAAAAGGATGAGAGCGAATGAACCTGCTCACAATCGAAACTGCCGCTCACATTACCACCCTTACGCTCAACCGGCCGGACACGATGAACCCGCTTGGCGCCGCGGGCGATGGCGATGCCTTTGCTTCAGTCTGCGATGCGATCAATGCGGACATGGATGTACGCTGCGTGATCCTGACCGGCGCCGGACGTGCCTTCAGCGCGGGAGGGGACATCAAGGCGATGAAAGAGAAATCCGGCGCTTTCGGCGGCACCGCGCCGGAGATCGCCGATGGCTATCGCAATAACATCCACAAGATCCTGCGTGCGCTCTATTCGCTGCGGGTACCTCTGATTGCAGCAGTCAACGGACCGGCGATCGGGCTGGGGTGCGACCTTGCCTGCCTTGCCGACATGCGGATCGCAGGGGAGAAGGCGAAGTTCGGGGTGACCTTCCTTAAGCTCGGTATCATCCCGGGTGATGGCGGTACCTGGATCCTGCCGCGCATCATCGGCGAAGCGCGCGCGGCAGAGCTTTTCTACACCGGAGAGGTGATCGATGCCCGAACGGCGCTCGACTGGGGACTGGTCAGCCGAGTGGTCGGGCAAGGCGCTTTGATGGACGAAGCCCGGGCGCTCGCTGCCAGGGTCGCGGCGATGCCGCCGCATGCACTCAGGCAAGCCAAAAACCTCATGCGGCAAGGACGTTCGGTGAGTTATGATGCCGCACTGGAGATGGCGGCCAATGCGCAGGCGCTGATGCACTCGACGCAGGATCATATGGAAGGCGTCGACGCTCTCCTCGAAAAGCGCGCGCCCAGCTTCACGGGCAACTGACCTAGCCTATCCAGCGCCAGATCCCGGCTGGAATGCCTCCTGCAGCGATGTGCCACCATGTTATACCTAGCCAGACGGCAATCGCTGCGAGCCATAAGACCGGGCCCGCGCCCGGCAGTTTGGACCACCTTGGCCAGTAGCCGGTCTTCGCCTCCCAGCCTTCCCATGCCGCGCCCATCAGGGCTTTCTTCTTGCGGTCCTGCATGTGCGCGCCGACCAGCGCCAGCACGAGTATGGCAAGAGCGACGATATTGGTGCGCCAGCTCCACCAGAGCACTATGTGCGATATAGCCCAGAGCGCGAACCCCCACATCATCGGGTGGCGAGTCACGGCGAATACGCCAGAGGGATCGCGCTGCGCCAGCTTCTCCGCGCCAGGAGCCGGGAGCGCGGGATTGCCTCTCAGCGAGCCCAGAAAGAGCACCAGTGCGGGCAGCGTCAGCACGGTGGAAATGGCCCATCCTGTCTCGCCCGTACCGCCTAGCCCTCCGGCAGGAGCGGCGACGAAGGCGAAATACATCCAGACCATGCAGGCCGCCGCAACCACGCTGTAGAGCAGGCTGAACCCCGCAGTCCCGAGGGCCTTTACAAGCGGCGCGCGAAACGGATGCGCCAGGGCGAAATGCGTACCGACGAAAGCGATCGAGGCAGCAAGAAGCGAGGTAAGCGGTTCCATGAAAGCCCTCCCATCGGTTCAGGCTATCACGCTCCAGTTTTCAGGCAAGCTCTACTCTGACGGATCGATAGCCAGAAGCTTCACTTTGAAAAGCAGAGTTGCACCTCCCGGAATCGGCCCCTTGCCCTTCGGGCCATAGGCAAGGTCGGCAGGCGCGGCGATCTCGATCGTATCGCCCACGCCCATTTGCGGTATTGCCATTTGCCATGCCTTTACCAGTCGGCCCAGCGGAAAGGTGGCGGGCTCCCCGCGGTCGAAACTTGAATCGAAGGTTTCGCCATCGATGAAGGTGCCCGCATAATGCACGGTCACCGTGTCAGAGACCGTCGGACGCTCTGCCTCACCGGCATATTCAGTATAGCGCCAGCGCAGTCCGCCATCCATGTAACGCCAGCCCTCTTCGGCTTTGAGACCAGAGAGATAAGCTTCCTGCGCGCTCATCCACGCAAGATCCTGCGATCGGTCGGGCGCCTCCTGCTGCGCAACCGCTGCATGGAAGCCAACCGCCACGAAGGCCGCGCCGAGCGCAATCAACATCGAACGCATTATCGGTCTCTCCTTACCAGTCGTAGCCTTCAGGCAGTTCGCTCTCGTCGATCTCGCGGTAGCGGTCGCGCAGGCGGCTCTGGTGATTGTCCAGCGGTTGCCTTACTCCGTCGATATAGACGGCCGTCGGCATGGAGCCGACCTCGAGCGGATCCCCGTCCCAGACGACGAGGTCGCCCATCGCGCCTGCGGCAAGCGTACCGGCGCGGCCACCCATGCCGCTGATCTCCGCCGGAACGGAAGAAATCGCGGCAAAAGCCTGGCCCCAGCTGAGACCCGCAGCCCCGGGTACTCGGGTTAGGGCAACGAGATTGCCTGCATACTGGTTGAGGTTGCGCGGGTTTTCCATCGCGGAAGCATTGATCGCGACCTTCACTCCTGCCTGGACCATACGGCCGATGTTGGATTGCGTCGCGGCCAGCTCCTCGAAACTCTGAGGCAGGTCGTCGAGCCCGTCGGCGATAACCGGCACACCGGCTGCGGCAATATCCTGCGCCGCAAGCCAGCCTTCACTGGCTCCGACCAGTACCATGTCCAGGCGCGGAAATTCGCGTTTCAGGGCCAGGGTGCTGCGGATATCCGAAGCGCGCTCGACCATGACGTAGAGCCGCTGCTCCCCGCGTACGACAGGAACCAGAGCGGCTGCATCGAACCGGGTGAGCAGCACGTCGTCGCCGCGCTCGGCATCCTCGCCCGATAAGCGCGGATCGACCGGCAAATCGTCACCCGTGGTGCTCGCCGCAGGTCGCGAAGCGCGGCTCGGGATGCTCGCGTCCTCGCCGAACTGGCTCGCTTCGCGCAGTGCATTGCGGAACAAAGCATGGGCGGAAGCCCGGCTCCCACCGGAGAGGCGCGCGCCGCCTTCGCCCAGTGCCACGACCTGGAATGCACGCGGTGTTACGACGGGGTCGGCGTCCGCTCCGAGGTCGATAATGGCGCCCTGACCGCCGAAGATCGAACTCGATGGCATGGTAACGCTCGCCGCTCTGGTCACGCCGGCCGCGCGGTGGATGGCAATATGCTGCGAGTTCGGATTGACGATAGGCGCCACGTCGAGAGCGGCGCTGAAGGGTGAATTGCCTGCGCGGGTATCGTTCGATTCGCTGACCGCACCGACATCCCAGAGGCCAAGCGAGGTGACAGTCGCGAACAGGCCAGGGGTGACCCATGCACCCGTGCCATCGACGGTATCGATCCCTGCGGGCACGGCGACGCCGGTCCCTGCTGCGACGATCCTTCCGCCGCGTACGACCACCGTCGCTCCCTCAATGGGTTCGGAACCGTCACCTGTGGCCACAGTGGCATTGGTAATGGCGACGTCCTGGGCCGAAGCGGACGAGGCGGCGAGAGCGACCGCGCTGGCCGCGAGTGCGAGAAGGCGCTTCATTTCACATCTCCTTCGCCCGGCTGGCCGAGCTCGAAATCGCTTACCGGCCGGCGTTTGCGATCCATCGCATCAAACATGAGCGCACCGTCGATCCAGACCTTTTCGGGCCGCGAATAAACACTCAGCGGATCACCATTCCATAGCACGACGTCGGCCATCTTGCCCGGCTCGAGGCTGCCGGTCATCTTATCGATTCCCATTGCCTTGGCCGCGTTGAGGGTAAACCAGCCGACCACTTCCGCATCGGGAATGTCGATGCCAACCCGGCGTCCGGCCGCCTGCGCTTTCGCGGCTTCCTGGTTGAGGCGCTGGATGCCATTCGCATCGTCGGAGTGGATGACCACACAGGCCCCTTCGCGCTGCAGGTAGGCGGCATTCTCGAGGATGCCGTCATAGGCTTCCATCTTGAAGCCATACCAGTCTGCCCAGATCGCGCTGCACACGTCATTTTCGCGCAGCAGATCGCCGATCTTGTAAGCTTCGACGGCATGGTGGAAGGCGGTGACCTTGTAGCCCATCTCCTTGCCCATATCGATCACCAGCGCCATTTCGTCGGCGCGGTAGCAGTGATTGTGGATGAGGATATCACCATCGAGGACGCCCTTGAGCGTTTCCTTGCCAATGTCGCGTTTCTCGCCGTCATAGTCCTGCGCATCGAGCCACATCTGCCGGTTGACCGCGAAATTTCCCATCCGGGTAGAGGGCGCGCGGCCCCTGCCGCCATAGACTCGCTTGGGGTTCTCGCCGCAGGCCATCTTCATGCCGTAGGGCGCGCCGGGGAACTTCATCCCCTGCACCGTACGTGACGACACGTTTTTGAGTGTTACCGAACGTCCGCCGGTAAGGTTCGCCGAGCCGGGGAGGATTTGCAGCGAGGTGACGCCGCCATTGGCTAGCGCGCGGGTAAAGCCGGGGTCCTGCGGCCAGACCGAATGTTCCGCCCATACTTCGGGCGTGGTCGGGCTGGTCGCTTCATTGCCGTCCGAATGCGCCTCGACGCTGGGGGTGGGATAATCACCGAGGTGCGAGTGGATGTCGATCACGCCCGGCGTCACGAACTTGCCGCCCGCATCGATCCGGTCGTAGCCGTCGGTGGGGAGCGAAGCATCGCCGATCGCCACCACTTCGCCATCGCGAAACAGGACCGTGCCGTTGTCGATCCGTCCCCCTGCGCCATCATAGACAGTCGCGCCGACCAGTGCAGTCGGGCGCCCCGGATAGCGCTGGTAAGTGCTGGCATAGGGTGCGCGGCCGTCTTCGCCCTTGGGCGCGGTCCAGTCGGCATCCGATGCCGAGGCGCGACCCGTGTTGGAGCCGGTCGTGGCGCAGGCGGCGAGGCTCGCAGCAAGCGCGAGCGGAACAAGTCTTTTCATGCAATCCCCCAATCGAGAACGGGCCGGAGCATTGCTGCCCCGGCCCGTACCGTCAATGGACATTGGTCGAGGAAAATCGCCTTTCGGACGATACCCCTCTTCTACTCAGGTGCGCGTCGTCGGGTGGACGCCGGCTTCCTGAGCTTCGAGACCGGCCTCGGCCTGACCTTCCAGATTGTCGTCGCGGATCGTATCGAGATGCATCAGCTTCTTGATCAGCGGGCTGACGACCATCACGGCGACGCCGATACCGACTGCGTACCAGCCGACCGTGCTGTAAACACCGAGCACGACTTCCTTGCCGGATTCTTCCCCGACGCCTTCCGCGCCCGTGGCCGAAGCGATCAGACCGGCGGCGAAGTTACCTGCGGCCGAGGCGAAGAACCACGTGCCCATTATGAGCGAAGCCATATGGGTCGGACTCAGGCGGTTCATGGCCGAAAGTCCGACGGGCGACAGGCACAGCTCACCAGTGGTATGCAGCAGATAGATGAGGAAGATGAAAATGACCGGCGTGGGCACATTCACTCCGGCGCTTTCTGACCCCCAGACGAGGACGAGGAAGCCAAGACCCACCTGAATCACGGCTAGGCCGAACTTCAGCGGAGTGCTGGGTTCCTTACCCTTGCGTGCCAGCCCCTGCCACAACATCGCGAATATCGGAGCCAGCAGCACGATATAGATCGCGTTGATCGACTGGAACATAGATGCATTCACGCCCTGCGTGTCGACATGACGATCGGTGAACAGGTTGAGCGACGAGCCCGCCTGCTCGAACAATGCCCAAAACACGATCGAAGTCAGGATGAGGAACATCGCGGCAAAGATGCGGTCCCGCTCTTCGCTGGGGAGCTTCGTAACAGCGGTGAACAGCACGAAGAGGACCAGACCACCACCGAAGATGCCCAGCACCACACCGACAAGTTCCTGATACTGGATCGCGGCCCAGCAGAGCGCAACCATGGCAAGACCGGCGCCGTAGATGGCCCATTCCTTGCCGCCCTTGATCTTCGCCGGATCCTTGGGCTCGCCCTTGCCGAGAAGCAGAGGTTTGCCGATCACGAAGAACACGAGGCCGAGCAGCATGCCGAAACCGGCAAGGCCGAAGCCGTACTGCCAGCCATAGGTCTGACCGAGATAGCCGCAGATGATCGATGCGGTCGCCGCGCCGACGTTAATGCCCATGTAGAAGATGGTGTAGGCCGGGTCGCGGCGCACGTCGGTGCGCGAATAAAGCTGGCCGACGATCACCGAGATGTTCGCCTTCAGGAAGCCCGAACCCACGATGATGAGGGCAAGCGCGAGCCAGAAGACGTTGATGATGGGATCGGCTTGGCCGCCGCTGCCTTCGAAGGCCATGAAGAAGTGACCAAATGTCAGGAGTATTGCGCCAAACAGTACGGCTTTGCGCTGCCCGATATACTGGTCGGCAAGATAGCCGCCCACCACGGGAGTGATGTAAACCAGAGCAGTGTAGGCACCGTAGATGATCGATGCTTCGCTATCCGAGAACAGCCAGTGCTGTACGAGGTAAAAAATAAGCAGGGCGCGCATGCCGTAGTAGGAAAAGCGCTCCCACATTTCGGCCATGAACAAGAGAAACAACCCCTTGGGGTGTCCGATAACCTCTTCCTGCGGGCGCGTGATAAGCACCGTGCCGCCAATAAGAAATGCTGCAAGTGCGACCACTGCAACTCTGAAAGTCCACATTTCGAACGCTGAGTCGAATGTGAAGAACATGCCTTCGACCATAAGATTCCGGTGTCCCTCTGATATTATCCGGAAGGCCGCGCTGTTGCGCTGCTGCTCCCCTCGAAGGCGGGCACACTAGCGTCTCATGCGCTCATGTGAAGCATTAGTTACACTCGCGACCACATTGTAGCGATAGCATCTGTAAGGCCCGGGAACCTTGCGCGCCGCGCTGTATTATGGCACTGACGCACTATATGTTGTCCGGGAATTCTCAATGAGCAACCAGTCCAAACCGGTTTATCTCAAGCTGCGCGATATGATCGCCGCCGCGATCATCGACGGCCGCTACAAGGAAGGCGAAATGCTCCCGTCGGTACGGGCGCTAGCTGCCGAACAAGGGGCCAATCCACTGACGGTTGCGAAGGCTTACCAGCAGTTCCAGAACGACGGGCTGGTCGAAGTCCAGCGCGGGGTCGGCATGTATGTCGCGAAAGGCGCCGCGTCGGAGTTGCGGCAAAGCGAACGCAAGGCGTTTCTCTCCGAAGAATGGCCCGAAATCCGCGAAAGGATGGAGCGCCTGGGAATCAACCCCGCCGAGCTTATTGCCGAAATCTAGATCTTCGGACTGTCGTGTGGCAGACTCAGACATTACGCATCTTGCGGAAATGGCGAACTTCTGCCAGTCAACGTGACCAGGGGCGCGCATACAACCGATCGGCAGGTCGGCTTGAACTAACGATGTGATCGCACATCAGCGATCCGGAGAGAGCGCAAAATGATCCGATCCGAACTTCTTGCTGCAATCGCGGAAGGCAATCCCGAACTGCGTGCCGAAGAGGTGGAGCAGGTCGTCGATATCTTCTTCGAAGAAATTTCGGAACGACTTTCGGAAGGCGGACGTGTGGAATTGCGCGGTTTCGGTGCCTTTTCCGTTCGCGACCGCCAAGCCCGCCAAGGTCGCAATCCCCGAACCGGCGAATTGGTGGACGTGCCGGCAAAGCGCGTGC
Organism: Qipengyuania sp. B-5; assembly: GCF_056857815.1. Taxonomy (NCBI): domain Bacteria; kingdom Pseudomonadati; phylum Pseudomonadota; class Alphaproteobacteria; order Sphingomonadales; family Erythrobacteraceae; genus Qipengyuania; species Qipengyuania sp. B-5. The sequence continues at coordinate 95,784 of NZ_JBSXNU010000052.1, forward strand.
CCTATTTCAAGCCGGGCAAGGAAATACGCGAGCGTCTGAACGAAAATTGATCGTGCATGGCGATGCGCTTCGCGATTGCGGCTTATCAATCAATTGACTAGGCACGCCGCTGGCCGGACAGCGGGTGTGGCGGAATGGTAGACGCCGGGGACTTAAAATCCCCTGAGCTTTGCTCGTGTGGGTTCGAGTCCCACCACCCGCACCAGTTCCAGGAAGGGCCGGAAATGCTCCCTACGGGCCTGTCCGGAATCGAGCAGTGGCCGGACTGCCCACAGGGCAATCCGGCCGTATTCAAGTTTGTTTTCTGATTATTCGCCAGTATCGTTGCTGGCGCGGGCATCATTCGCGGTGGAACCGTCGACCCCGCCTGCTACCAGCGCATTTCCGCTGACAGCGAGATTGCCGGCCGAAATCGTGGCCAGGCCATCATGGGTTTGGACCACCAATTCACGGATTTCGCCCGCTCGTGTCGCGACAATATCGCGCACGGTGCCCAGCTGCTCACCCGAGGGGAGCAAGACCGGCATGCCGGAGGTAACGCCGAAGGCGCCTTCACCTTCCGCAGAACCGCTACCGGCGACAGCAAGCATGGAATTGCCGATCGTACCGGCACCCGAGGCGGAGCCTCCGGCCGATCCGGTCGCGTTGCTCGTCAAACCGCGTGTCTTTGAAACGCTGTCGCGAACCTGTCCTACTGACTCTTGGGCTACGCCACGCACGGCATCCGTGCCGATCAGGCTGGCATTGGCGCTGCCGGAACCCGAAGCGCGGCCCGATCCGGTCGCGTTGCCGCCAGCGGAGCCGGTCGGGGTCTCGATAAGCTGATTGGTCGTGCTGTCTAGGCCCGCGTCGAGCGAGCGGTCGACCGATACATCGCCCGATCGCCGGTCGACCTTTTGATCCCCGCGAGTGGCAGCATCGCCGCGCACGGTGCTTCTTGTGGCCGAACGCATTGTGTCGGTCGAACCGCGAAGGGTCGAGTTAACGGTACCGTTGAGTGAACCGCTTACGCCGCCCAGAGCGCCACCACCACCTCCGAGAAGCTGGGCGTGGGCGGGGGCTGCAAAGATTGCGAAAGCCGAAGCTGCAAGCATAAGATGTTTCATGGTCGTTTCCTTTCTGCTTGCGGATGCTGAAATCGGGAGCATTGCATCCGCTCGAAAGGTAAACGGCCAGGGTAGTCCGCTTAATCCAAAATACTTCCGGAAATTTTCTATCGCCCGCGGCAACTACCGCAGACCAAGCCCCGCCCATAGACATCGTCCGGTCCTTTGCGACCGAGGTCTTCCGCCTCTCTATCAAGAGCGCCGCGCCAATTGCGTCCCGCGCCAAGCGCATGCGCCACACGTGCGGCAACCAATGGGGTGGCGAATGACGTTCCGCGTAGCCGGAAGCGCTTACCCTTCGCGTTAAGGCCACGAATGTCCGCCCCAGGTGCGGCATAATCCAGATGCAGCGCGCGTCCCGCTTCGATAAGTGCGCGACGTTTGCCGTCGACGGCGGTGACAGCGACCACACCGTCATAGGAGGCCGGAAAGGCGGGTGGCGCGGCGGGGCCATCATTGCCTACAGAAGCCACCACCACCACGCCCTTGCGCTGTGCGGCGGCGATCGCGCGTTCAAGTACAGCATTGCGCGGCCCGACCAGACTGATCGTAACGACCCTGCTGCCGCGTGCGATGAGCCAGCCGAGCCCTTTCACCATGGCCAGCGCGTTTCCACCCGCCTTATCGGTCCCATATACATCAGCCACGCGGATTTCGTTCGCTCCTGCACTCGCCAGAAGCGAAGCAACCGCACTTCCATGATTGCTCGGATAGGGCGCGCCTTTCGCGAAGCCGCGCGTCTCGGCGACTGGTACGACTGCACCAGGCGCACCGTCAATCATCCCGACAGGTGCCGACTTGCCATGGGTGCTGCCTGCGGCAGAGGCGATGGCAAGTGCAGGACTTTCGGTCGTGCCCGATTGGAAGTGGAGGTGATCGGCTGAGATTTCAGCCTGGGGAAGAAGGCCGCGTAATTCCACTTCGGCCTCGGTCAGCGTCATGCCGCCGGGCGTACGCAGCCGCGCCACATAGAAATCTAGTCCTTCGACACGTTCGCGAGAAATGAGTGCGAAGCCGCTCCGCGCAAGGCGCTTTTCTAATTCGGGCCCAGCATCCATGACCAGCATTTCGCCGCGTCTTGCCGGCTCGCCCCGCGCGTCCAGCTCAATGATATTTCGATTGCGGCTGACCAGGCGATCGATCATGCGCAGACGTGCGCGAACGAGGTCATCTGCTTCCCTTCTAGCCGCCTCGGCAGTCCGGTCGACAGTCTCGCGCAGTGGCTGGATGACCTCCCCCACACCCGGGAGGCGCACACCGGGAAGCGAGATTTGCGCAGCCAAGGGGGCCGCAAACATCGCAGCCAAAGCGAATATGAGGGAAAAAATGCGCATTGGTATGTCGCCTATCGATTATTTCGCCTTAAGCATGGATGAAACGCGCAGGCACATTCGTTTAATCCCCGGAAGGCAGAGATTCTGAGTACCTCTTTCGAATCCGACTTGCTTGACCTCTTGCCCCGGCTGCGTCGTTTCGCGGTCGGACTGGCAGGCAATGCATCGGACGGAGACGACCTCTGCCAGATGACAATCGAGCGCGCGCTCGCCAACCGTTCGAAATGGGCGAAGGGTACGCGCCTCGACAGCTGGATGTACCGGATCATGCGCAATATCTGGATTGATGAAGGCCGCAAGCAAACGCGTAGCCGCCAGACATTCGTGATCGAGGATGCCGGTTCAGGCGTTGGTGGAGACGGTGCGCAGGAAGCATCGGTCGAGCTTTCGAACATCGATCGCGCAATGCAGAAACTGCCCGAGGATCAGCGCGAGGCGGTGCTCTTGGTGATGGTCGAAGGCTATGCCTACAAGGAGGCTGCCGAGATCGTCGGCTGCCCCGTGGGGACGCTCAATTCGCGGCTGGTGCGTGGCCGGGACGCTTTGATGGGACTGCTCGGAGAAGTAGGATGACGATTACTCCCGAAGACATCGCAGCCTTTGCCGACGGCGAGTTGAGCGGCAAACGCAAGGCGGAGGTTGCGGCCGCAATCAACGCCGACCCCGACCTTGAACGCGAGGTCGAACGGCATCGCCAGCTAGGAAACATGCTGTCGCGGCATTTCGATCCTATCGCCGATCAAGCGATACCGGACCGGCTGGCGGAAATGCTTGCAAAGCCACAGCCTGCCGAAGTGGTCGATTTCGCCGCTGCAAGGGATAAGCGCGAAGCAGGACGCGCCATTCCGCGCTGGGGCTGGATTGCAGGTCCGGCGCTTGCCGCCTCGCTGGCACTGGCGATCTTCCTACCCGGAACCGGCGAAACGCCCGGTTATGTCGACGGCGAACTGGCAGCGACGCTCGATCAGAGACTCGTGGCAGAACAGGATCCGAGCGCGGATATGCGCATCCTTCTCTCCTTCCGCGACGATACCGGCCAGTTCTGCCGCGCATTCAGCGGCAGCGAGGGAGGCGGGATTGCCTGCCGCGACGACGAGGGCTGGAAGCTCGAGGTTCTTGGCGAAGGCAGTGAGGGAGGCGATGCCGAATATCGCATGGCAGGCGCCGGCGATGGAGACATCCTTGCCCTCGTCCAGGAACTCGCCGCAGGCCCTGCGCTCGACGCCGAGGCCGAGGCTGAAGCGAAGGCACGCGGCTGGCGCTGAACTGCCGTTACGCAGCGAATTCAAGATTTGGGTGCAAAAAAGGAAGGACCGGTGGGACTTCCGGTCCTTCCTGGCGGATGGCCGTGCAGGGACGGTCACGGCCAAGGGAGTGGCAGGGTTCAGTCGACCACGATCACGCGGCCGAGGCGATAACCGCGCTCGGCCATTTCTTCGACATAGTGTTCGCGCTCTCCGCGCAGTTGGTGAGCATATTCTTCCCAGGCATCGCGCAGGTCTTCGACATCGCTGGCGCGGCGCAGATCGCTGGACAGTTCCTTTTGCGCCTCTGTCACGTCGATGCGATAATCGAACCAGAAGCGGTTCTCGATCCCGGCAATGGGATGAGTAATGATGCGCGCTTCCTCGTCGCGCGCCATTTCTTCCTCATGAAGCATGGAGATTGCAGCGCTGGAAGCAGTGGCGACACCAAGGCCCAGCATTGGCAGGATAGCGAACTTCTTCATCTGGATACTCCTTCGTTGTGCGGCCCGCGGGACGCTTGAAAGAGAAACGGAAGGCTGGTGCAGTTTAATCCCGGGACCAAAAAATTTTCAGGTCATCAGGGCCGATTTTCATAGTGGCCTTCCTGAGAAGGCTTCGCTTTCGGTCCAGTGAAGAATGCGTTTCCGTTTCCGGTCGCCTAAAATCCAAGACCCAGCCGCAACCCTACACGCGCATCGGGAGCATCCTTTGACAATCCAGCGCTTCCGTCGAGGCCAAGACGGACCTGAGACGATAGATTGGTTCCAAGTCCGATTCCGATGTTTTGCCGATCGCCTATTTCGGCTGTCGCCGATTGTTCATATCCATAAGCTAGCGAAATCGAGGTGGATTCGCCGACCAGATAGTATGCTCCGGTCGTACCCGAGATGGTGTTCCTCACATCAAAGCCTTCTGGGTCACCAAGGATGGTATAGCCCACGCCAACGAAAGGAATTACTGCGCCCAACCGTTTGGAAATCTGGCCAGATGCGCCGAAATCCAATTTGCCACTTCCAAGTCCCTTTCGGCGTGACGCGGTTGGCACTTTGACCGAGCTGGCAACCTGTGCGTCCAGGCCAGCGACCGGGAAGATATAAGCGCCCTGAATAAGTAGATCGCCCAGCCCTTCGCGAGTTGTTTCCCTTGTGGCAGACGTGGGTGTGGCAAACAGCGACGTACCCAGCAGCCCTCCACCACTGACAATCAAATCTTCCGGTGCAGTGGTAGAGACGTAAGGAAGCGATGCCGAAAACGTGAAGCGTCCCTTTGTCACAATGACCCCCGCTCCTATCGAAATCGTTTCGTAGTCGAGTTCGCCAAGATTTCCGGTAACGTAGTCGGTTGCGCCAACGAATTGCACATCAGTGACAGAGCCTGAACTTTCGTTTGAGTTGCCGGGATCTTCCTCGGCGAAAGATGGCGTCGAGATTCCAATCAGCATCAGAAGGCAATTTGCGGCGCGCACTGGCATATTTCTCCATCCCTAGAGACCTAACCAAAAGGTCTTCACAGAAGAGGGAACGGATGGGCGGACACAAAGCATCCATCTGGAAAGCACGTCGTAGTGTAAGATGCTCCGAACAAACTTGAACTTTGTTCGGGGCTATAAAGAGCACAGCAAGAGCGGGCAGAACCGCTAGCCCTGTGCCTTTGCAGGCGAAGCCCATTCAGCCGTTGATGCACCTGTTCCTCGAACAATGCAGACGCCGAGCGATATCAGGCAAACGAGCCAGAAGATCACCACGAAAGGCGCTTCATTGCCGACCAGAATACGCGCCGCCAGGGTCGCCGATAAGGCAAGCGGCACTCCGACAACCAGGCCCCACCATGCGGAACGCAGCAGAGCGGATGGTACTCCGCGACGCTCGCGCTTGTTCAGCCAAATAAATGTGCCGGTTGCGATGACCACGCTGAGCGCGATGCCGAACAGGATATAGGCGATCTTCACCGGCAATCCGCCATAATTCCCGAAATGCAGATTATAGGTCGATGCGGCGAGTTGCTGCCCGATCGTGCCATCTGCCATGCCCACCGTGCCCTTGAAATGCCCTTGCGCATCGAAGGCATAGTATTCGCCGAAGATCAGGCGCTGCGAATGCAATCCGACGATCTGGATGTGCTGACCCACGGTCCCAGGATCATGCAGGATGACGTAGGATGGGCGGATTTCCGGGAATTGGCTGGCCATATGGGCAAGCGCGGGAACCGTATTTGCAAGCGGTGCCTTGGTGGCGTCGGCTTCCGGTTCGCTCCCGAAGATCGGTGCGATGGCAGCCTCGCTATCGCCGGAATATGCGGTCGCTGCCATGCTGCCACCGCTTACATAGAAAAGGCCGATCATAGAGCCGGTCAAGGCAATCGCGATTGCGAATGGCAGCGTCCAAACCGCCAGGCGGTTGTGCCAGTCGACGGTCGAAACCTCGTCCCCGCGACGGGCCCTCAGGCGGAATGCGTCGCGAAAGATACGCGGATGCGCCAATACGCCGGAAATCGACAGGGCTACGATCATGGCACCGAAAGCACCAACCAGGGTCATCCCGATTGTCGCGGGCAGATTGAGCCGGTAATGCAGCGCGAGGACAAATTCCGCCCAGGCATTTTCCTCGGGCACGGCGATCTCGCCGTCACGATCGATATGGAAGGCTTGGGTATCCGTAGTGATCGTCGTTCGCGGCAGCGCGGGCGTCGGCAGATGGACGAAGACATGCGTCGTGGTTGCCCGGTCGCTTTCGCTTTCAAGCACGTTTTCGATCGCACGCTGCACGGTGGGCGCGTCGATGGATGTCATTTCGGGCACGGCCGGCTGCTCGATCCGTTGCCATTCTTCGTAAAGAACGATCGCCGTGCCGGTGACGCAGATGAGATAGAGCAGTGCACAACACAGGAGCCCAATCGACGAGTGGGCCGACAGGCTACGCTGGACGATTCCGCTTTCTGCTTTGCCGTTCATGCTGTCATTCCCTGCGAAAGTAGAAGTGGAACGGAAATGGCCGCTACCCCGGCTATCAAGGCCAGCTGGTAAGAGCGTCTCTGCATCATCATGACCGCAAACGCCAGGACGGGCCAAACCAATGGCACGACGCCAAGTACTGCAACATTCCCGTTCGCTTCGGCACCCCCCCCGATCAATATGAGTTCACGGATCGCCAGAGCGAGAGTCAGAGACGCGAGAAGACACAATGGGCCGGCGACAAGAAACGTGACGCCTGCACCCCATTTCGACATTTTCCCACCCGCAATTTCGCCATTCTGATTGCGCAATATCCGCTTTGCGCTGCGGCGCCTTGCGCTGGGTTGTGAAGCCGCAACAAGTAGTAGCGCCCCTGCAGCCGTCATCGCTCCGAGGGAAACCACAGATACGCCCCACGCGCCGGCACCTGCTCCCCCACATATGATGGCGAGACCCAACAAGCTCCATCCGGTCAGGTTAAGCTCGGGCGAGCGTGTGGCACGACCCCAGGAAAGGCGTAATACGCCAATCCCGGTAATCGCGAGGCAGGTGCCTAGCCAGATGTAGACTTGATTCCCCATCAGAAGTTGTAGGTGAGCGCGCCGTTGATGCTGCGCTTTTCGCCGGGGAAGCAATCGCCGCGAACGAGGCAGACAGAGTAATACTCCTCGTTCGTGACATTGCGTGCGGTCACCCGCAATTCGAACGGACCGAAATCATAGCCTGCGGACAGGTCGCCAACCGTTCGGCCGTCAACGCGATAGGTCAGCAGGCTGCCGTCGATCGCCGAAAGACCGCTGCTTTCATTGCCGCCTACATAGCGCACGCCGCCGCCCAGGCTGAGTCCCTCCAGCGCACCCGAAAAGGAATAGAGCGCGAACAGCGAAGCCTGCCAGTCGGCAATCGAAGTCAGGCGGAGGTCGTTGGGATCTTCGGCATCGAGATAGCTTACATTGCCATCGAGCCGGAGGCCGCCAAGGAATGCGTTAGCTTCCAGTTCCACGCCGCGGACCTTTGAAACGCCTTCCTGCTGGCTGTTGCCCCCGACCAAAGAATTGGGATTGGGAAGATTGGAAACCTCGATGTCGAACGCGCTCATAGTGACGAGAGCATTTACGCCGGGCGGCTGATATTTGACGCCGACTTCATACTGACGGCCCTCTTGCGGGAGAAGCTGCTTGTTCGTGATCGTATCGACGCCGACGACAGGTTCGAAACTCTCCGCATAGCTGGCGTAAGGCGAGATACCTTCCGGGCCGCGCCACAGAATGCCAAAGCTGAGACTGGTTGCGTCGTCTTTCTGCGTGCTGCCATTCTGCACGCGGTTGGTAACATCATCGAAGCGAATGCCAGCATTGGCGACAAAATCGCCGAAGCTCATCTGGTTGGATATGTAGAAGCCCGTGGAGTCTACATAATTCTTGGGACCGTCGCCCTTGAACTGCTCGACTTCGGCAACCGTCGGTACATCCAAATATTGGGGATTGAACGCGTTGAGGGTGCGGTAGGCATACAGATAAGCCGTATCGGAATCCGTGAAGACGTTCTGATGCTGGACCCCGGCCAGAAGTTCGTGTTCTATCGGTCCTGTGGCGAAGTCGGCCCGCGCGCGCACGTCGAACGCCAATTGCTCGCTACGGTTATCGGCCAAGTAGAAGGTCCAGCCACCGTTGCCATCGGCATCTATGCGCGGCACGCCATTGCCGGTGAAGGCTATCCAAGCCTGGCGATAATCTGCCTGAGTATCGAGATAGCGCCCTATACCTTCGATAGAGATCGCTTCGCTGATTTGCTGTTCCGCGATCAGTGTGAGGGCAAAGCTTTCAGTATTGTAAGCGTTGAACCCGGGTGCACCGTGATAGACATATGGATCTATTTCCTGTCCGTCTGCGGAGGGGAACAACGTGCCCGTGACCGGCAGGAACTGGTGCGCAGTATCGGAATCCTGGTCTGAATAATTGGCAAGAATCGTGATTTCGGTGCCCGGCGCGGGCCGGGCAGTGAATGCCGGGGCGATCACCAGCTTATCGTCAGCCACTTCCTCAATCTGCGTATCCGAATCGCGCAAAAGGCCTACGAAGCGGAATTGCGCACTGTCTTCGGCGCCGGGAATGGCGATGTTGAAATCCGTTGCAATCTGCTTTCGGTCGAAGCTGCCATAATCCAGCCGGACCTCGCCTTCGGTTGTGCCGTGCGGGCGCTTTGTCACAACGTTGATGATCCCGCCAGGCGATCCTGCCCCGTAAAGGACGGATGCCGGACCTTTCAGCACTTCGACCTGCTCCAATGTGTAAATGTCCTGGCGCGTGTTGTTGTAGAAGCCGAACAGATACTGAAGGTTGTCGCGGTATTCCGGTGCATCGAGGCCGCGAACCTGGGCAAAGTCGCCCCGGGTCGAGAAGCCGAAAGGCTCTGCGGTAACACCGGCAGAGTAGGTCAGGACATCGTCGAGCGACTGCGACCCTTTTATCACGAAGTCGCGTTCCGTCTCGATAGAGATCGAACGCGCGGTTTCCACGATCGGGGTATCAGATTTGGTGGCGCCAAAATCGGTCAGGGCCCCGGTTACGACAATTGTATGCTCGTCTCGTTCATCGGAGCCCCCGGTCTGGGCTTCCTGTGCAAATGCGGGTGTTGCGGTCAGTACGGCGAGCGGCGCTATTGTGGCTAAAAGCGAAAGCCTCATCTCAATTTATCCCTGTTTTTTTATTCACGAGTCGCGTGATGCGACCTTGCCGGCCTCCGCTATTGCGAATGAGTAGCATTTACAACCCCTGAGTTGGCAGATAGCTTTCAACAGGTGAGTAAGGAGGATGAGGAATGGTCCGGGAAGTGTGCAGAGATTATGCCGAGATCATCTTTGTGCGCCTGTTCAGGCTTTGGGAGATGGAGAGGCATGGATCCGCGAATGCTGCTGCTCAAAAGATCTCTCCGCCGATGAACGGGTACTTCTTGGCATCGTAAAAGTAGCCGCGCATCTCGAACCCGGCAGCGGTTCCACCGATATTCCTCACGGCCTCCCGGGCGCAATCCATTGGGCGGCGCTGGCTGTTAGACGAGCTTTCGGCGTCTCTGACCGGGATGCAGTATCCGAAGGGACATTCTGCCCTTTTTCGCGGTCTGCCGCGTGATCGATTAGGCTGCCTTGAAATCCATTGCCGCGCCGTTGATGCAGTGGCGCTTGCCGGTCGGTTTCGGGCCATCGGAGAAAATATGGCCGAGGTGTCCGCCGCAATCGGCGCAGTGCACTTCGGTGCGGGAATAACCCAGCTTGAAATCCGTGGTGGTGCCGCCCGCGCCCGGCAGCGCCTTCCAGAAGCTTGGCCAGCCGGTACCGGAATCGTATTTCGTTTTGGAACTGTAAAGCGCGTTTTCGCAACCAGCGCAGATAAAGGTCCCCGCCCGGTTCTCGTCGTTAAGCGGTGACGAATAGGGGCGTTCGGTCGCCGCATTGCGCAGCACGTTGAACTCGCTCTTGGTCAGCTTCTCCCGCCATTGCGCCTCGGACAGCTTGACGGGGAAGCTCTTGGCCTCAGCCCGGCCCGACCCGCAGGCTGCGAGTGCGGCAAAGCTGGCGGTTGCACCGATCCAGCCCAGCAGGCCGCGGCGGGAAGGACGGATATCGGCAAGTTCGGTCATGCGAGACACCTAGCATACTCAGCATGAACAGCCGGTTTCGGCGTCAGAACTCGGTGATCTCCACTTCGAGCTTGCGAAAGCCATGCACGAAGTTCGCCCGTACCCGTTCGACATCGCCTGCGACATGCACACGCATTCGGCGTTTGTGCATTTCTTCAAGAAGGACGCGCAGTTGCAGTTCTGCCAGCCGCGCACCCACGCAGCGGTGTATGCCATAGCCGAAAGCAAGGTGGCGGCGGGCGTTTTCGCGCGTGATGTCGAGCTTGTCGGGGTTTTCGAAGACTTCTTCGTCGCGATTGGCGGATAGGTACCAGAGGACGACCTTGTCGCCCTTCTTTATCTGTTGCCCGAATTGCTCGGTATCCTCCGTGCAGGTCCGGCGCATATGCGCAAGCGGGGTCTGGTATCGGATGCATTCCTGCACCGCATTGGGGATCAGTTCGGGCTTCTCTTCGAACAGCTTCCTTTGATCGGGAAACTTGTCGAAGGCATGGATGATTCCGCTCATCGTGTTGCGCGTTGTGTCGTTGCCGCCAACGATCAGCAGCACGAGATTGCCCATGAATTCTTCGGGGCTCTGCTGGTTCATAGCTTCGGAGCGGATCATCATCGAGATGAGATCTTCGCCCTCGGGGTTCTGCGCGCGTTCGCCCCAGAGCGACATGAAATACCCGGCCATTTCGTGCAAGAAACCGCGGCGAAGATCGTCGAGCGCCCGCACACTGGCGAGTTCCGTGTCCCCGGACCAGTCGGACCACAGCGTCAGCAGGCGGCGGTCTTCCCAGGGAAAGCCAAACAGGATCGCCAGCATGCCGGTGGTCAGTTCGATCGAAACCTTGTCGACCCAGTCGAAGACTTCCCCGCGCGGCAGCGAATCGAGGCATTCGCCCGTGCGCCGCCGGATTTCCGTCTCCATATCGGTCATCGCCGATGGGGTGAATTTGGGTGCGACGGTGCGGCGCTGGCCGGTATGCTTGGGCCGGTCCATCGCAATGAACATCGGCAGCTCGAGCCGCTCTTCCTCGGGAATGTCATCGGGACGTTCGAGGATGGTGATCCCGCCATGCTCCCAGCTGGAGGAGAACAGTTCCGGCAGGGCCTCGATATGCTGGATGGGCTTGTGCTGAACGACCGCCCAATAGGGGCCGTAGGGGCTTTCCGGGATATAGTGCATCGGGCCCGCCTCGCGCATTTCCCTGAAAATCGGGTGCCAGGTGTCCTCGGCATAGATGTCCGAGCGGCTTACATCCCATTTGTGCGTGTGCCGCAGATGGTCTTCGGGATGTTCGTCGAAATGCTTCTTGAGCGATTCGTAGGCTGTGGGGCCCGTGCGGACCTGCGGTCTTTCCGGCGCGGTTGTTGCCATCGTCATCTCTCCCGTTTGGCGCGCGCCTGTTCGGATGCGCATCGTTCTCTCTCGTGTGCATCCTGCCTTAACTAACAGGTGTGTCAATAGTGCGTTTTAAAAGCGAACCTAATCTGATCGGTGCGCAAATTCGTCTGCCCCATGACCCTATTTCGTGGGGGCGGAGACCGGCTGCGCTCTTTTTCCTCTCGGTCCGCGCCCACCCTTGCCCGACTTCATTACGCGGCGCCGAAACAAGGTGGCACCGCCCTTGACGAATACTGCGACGCAAAGGGCCTGCCAGACTATTGCCAGCAGATGAGGCCAGATTTCGCCAGACTGCGCAGCGCGGGCCAGCATGGCGAAGGGAGAGGAAAGCGGAAAGATCGCCGCAGTGAGTTCAAGCGGCGAACCAGGATTCGTCATCGCAAACGCGGCGAGAAAGAAGACCATCAGCTGCGCCATCGTTACCGGCATCGAGAGCGTCTGGACCTCGCGTACGGTGGTTGCCATGCCGCCGATCGTGAGGAACAGCGAACCGAGGATGAGATAGCCCATCGAGAAATAGACCACGCCGAGAAGTATGAAGAGCGGCCAGCCAAGCGCAGGCTCCGGCAGGCTCGGTAGAGATTCCCCCGCCAGCGCGCCGATCCCGGCACCAAACACCCCCCATACCGCAATGCCGACAAAACTCACGCCCAGCATCGCAAAAAGCTTTCCGAAAAAGACCGAATCCATCGGGATCGCAGCGGCGAGTACTTCGATGACCTTGTTCGCCTTCTCCTCGACAAGGTTGGACAGCACCATCCCGGCAAGCAGCATCATCAGCAGGAACAATAGCAACTGGCCCGCCTGTGCCGTGCGGATGCGGGTGGATTTCGCGGCGGCGGCCGTGGTCTCCACCCGACGTTCGATAACCTTCGGAAAACTGGTGGGCGCGGTGCCCGAGGCCATTGCCGCGAGCAGGGATATCGCGCCGTCCCAGCGATGGATCTGCACATGCGTGCCGGTAAGTTCCGGTTCTGCAAGCGTACCGGTTACGACCACCGCATAATTCGATGTGCGCAGAACGGCCTCGGGCGAGAAATCGGAATTGTCGCGACTGGCCTGTTCGATCACAGCTATCTCTGGCAATCCGTCCACATTGCCCTTCGCGGTACGACTTGCAGCAAGCAAAGCCTCGTTGTCCGCATCCGACATCGCCAGCGCGACGGTGTTCACTATCGCTTCCCGCTGGACCTGTCCGCCGATACCCCCGGCCAGCGCGCCGACGATAATCGGAAATAGAGGCCCGAGAAGAAAGAAGAAGAACGCGCGACTGAACAGGATTGCCTTGAAGTCGCGGCGCGCGACAACCCATGCTGCCTGGAGGAAGCCGAGGCGTGAGGCTTCGTTCTCGCCGCTCATTGCTGGATCTCCGCCTCGAGCTGCCTGGCCGCTGCCTCGCCGGCGATCTCGACGAAAGCATCATGCAGTCCGGCGCGTTCTATCGAGAGCGAAAGAATTCCGGCATCGCCGTCGATCAACCGCTTGAGCAAGGTTTCGATGCCGCTGTCGGGTATCGGAAAGTACCAGAAGTGACCACCGCCAGACTTCGCATCGTGCCGCGCTTCGGCTGGCAGGGCGGAACGCCAGTCGCCTGTCGCATTGCGTGTTTCAAGCCGAACCTGGGCCGGGATACGGTCACGCGCCACATCGACCGATCCGGCATAGGGCACGCGACCTCCTGCGATGATTGCGACATCGTTACACAGGCGCTCGGCATGGTGAATCACATGGGTGGAGAAAATCACTGTCGTGCCTTCTTTGGCCAATTCACGGATCATGGCTTCCAGCTTGCCCTGGTTGATCGCATCCAGACCGCTGAATGGTTCGTCGAACACCACCAATCGGGGGCGGTGGACCAGTGTGCCGAGAAGCTGCACCGTCTGCGCCATGCCCTTCGACAACTGGCGAATCTGCCGATCGATGGCATGGCCCATGCCGTGACCCTCGAGAAGTTCGCGCCCCCGCCTGCGGCCTTCGTCCAGCGGCAGCCCGCGCAGCGCGCCCATGAAGGCGATAGCCTCGTCGCATTTCATTGCCGGATAGAGCCCGCGTTCCTCGGGAAGATAGCCGATCCATTTGGCGATTTCGTGCGGCCGGTCGTGCCCGAATACCCGCCGAACACCCTCATCGGGATCGATGATACCCAACAACATGCGCAGCGTCGTAGTCTTGCCTGCACCATTGGGGCCCAGGATGCCGTAAATCGCGCCTTGCGGCACGCTGATATCGACGCCGTCGACCGCCAGCGTGTCGTCGAACCGTTTGACCAGTCCGCGCGCCTCGATGGCAAGCGGTCGGTTGTAATGATCGTCGTTTCGCGACATCGCCTGCGTATGGCTCCCCTGAATGGTGAGCGAGTTAACCCTCCGAAGTGAACGGGAGCAACAGCAAGCTTGGTTAAGAAAGACACATTGTCCGAATTGCAGCAGGCGCTGAAGCGTGAGGCGCGCGCATTGGGCTTCGTGGCTTGCGGCTTTACCGGCGCTGGCGCCGACCCGCTGCGAGCGGAGCGGTTTGAGGAATGGCTGGGCAAGGGCCGCCATGGCTCGATGGAGTGGATGGAGAGCCGCAAGGATCAACGGGCGTCACCCCAGGGCCTGTGGCCCGAAGCCAGAAGCGTGATCGCACTGGGGATGAGCTATGCGCCCGATGTCGATCCGCTGGCGCTGGAGGGTGATGACGAAAAGGCTCGCATATCGGTCTATGCGCAAGGGCGCGATTATCACGATGTCGTGAAGAAGGCGCTCAAGGCTCTGGCACGCTGGCTGATCGCCCGGGCGCCGGAAAGCCAACTCAAGGTTTTCGTCGATACTGCACCGGTGATGGAGAAGCCGCTGGGCGAAGCCGCAGGGATCGGCTGGCAAGGCAAGCACACCAATCTCGTCAGCCGCGAGCATGGCAGCTGGATGTTCCTGGGCGCGATCTATTCGACGCTCGAATTCATCACGGATGCCCCGCATCGCGACATGTGCGGATCATGCCGCGCCTGCCAGGATGCTTGCCCCACCGATGCCTTCCCCACGCCCTACCGGCTCGATGCACGGCGCTGCATTTCCTACCTCACCATAGAGCACAAGGGACCGATCCCAGAGGAGTTCCGGGAAAGTCTCGGCAATCGCATTTATGGCTGTGACGATTGCCTGGCGGTCTGCCCCTGGAACAAGTTCGCCGATACCGCGCATCGTCACATCAAACTTGCCCCGCGCGCGGAATTGACTGCTCCACTCCTCGCCGAATTCCTCGCCTTCGACGATGCGGGCTTCCGGAAGTTCTTTTCCGGCTCTCCGATCAAGCGCGTGGGGAGAGACCGCTTTGTGAGGAACTGTCTCTATGCTGCGGGAAACAGCGGCAATGTAAAACTGGCATCGATTGTCGAACGGTTGAGGCAGGATCCGGACCCGGTCGTTGCGGAAGCTGCGGGCTGGGCGGCAAGTAAGCTCAGCCCATCTCCTTGAGCGGTACTCCGGTGTCCGCCAGCAGTTCGGGATCGATCTCCGCACGGTTCATCACTAGTTTCCGCCCCTGGGCATAGTCACGCGTGTTGTTGATGCAGTCGAGGGCGATAACTTCACCTTCCCTGAGATAAACGAGGCTGAACTTGCGCTCTGCGGGATCGCCGCGCATCACCGTCTGATCATATCCCGTGGCGATGCCGACGGTCTGGAGGCGCAGGTCGTACTGGTTCGACCAGAACCATGGCACGGCATCGTAATCCTGCTTGTCGCCCATGATGGCCTTGGCCGCAACGCATGCCATGTCATTGGCATTCTGAACCGATTCGAGGCGAATGACGGCATTGGCGGCATAGGGATTGGAGTGCGCAGCACAATCGCCGATGGCATAGATATCGTCGAGCGAAGTACGGCAATAGCTGTCGACATCAACGCCATTGCTTCCCGCGGCACCTGCAGCGATCAACGGGCCAACTGCGGGCACGATTCCAATTCCCACGATCACCAAGTCGCAGGCGATCGTTTCGCCGCTCGACAGGGTAACGCCGGTGACCTTCTCGTCGTTGCCTTCGATCCGCTCGACTGCGGTTTGGAGCCGGAGGTCGACCCCTTGCCGCCGGTGCTCCTGGGCGTAGAAGTCTGAAACTTCCGGCCCTGCGACACGCGCCAGCACCCGCTCTTCCATCTCGATTACTGTCACTTCGAGGCCTTTGCTGCGAAGTACCGCAGCCGCCTCCAGGCCGATATAACCGCCCCCAACAACGACCGCTTTCCGCGCTCCGGCATCCAGCTGGTCCTTCAGCGCATCGGTATCGCGCCTTCCCCGGATCGTGTGAATCCCGGTCAGCTCCGCTCCTGGACAACTGAGCCTCCGGGCATCGCCGCCGCCTGCCCATATGAGTTTGCGATAGGTTACGCTGGTATTGTCGGAAAGGATCAGCACGTGCTTCATCCAATCGACTTCGTTCACGTTTGCACCGAGCCTCAGCGTCACGTCGCGCTCGGCCCAGAAAGCTTCCGGTCTGATGAGTATTTTTTCGAAGGGCTTGTCGCCAGCAAGATATTCCTTCGAAAGCGGCGGACGCTCGTAAGGGGGATTGCGATCGCGGCTGACCATGAGGATGGTATCCTCATGGCCCGCCTGGCGCAGGGCTATCGCCGCCTGCGCGCCGCCGTGTCCCGAACCCACGATGACGACGTCATAGTGCTCCATGGCGCTAAGGGCTGGCGTCAAATGGCCGCGCGGTCAAGCGAAGAGCGAGGCATCATCGCGCCAGAAGGTTGCGCGCCATGCTCGCAATCTGCGCGAGCATGGCGGGTGCAACCGGCGTCTGGCCTTGTGCGCGTTCCACCATCGTGCGGAACTGGCGTACCGCGACTTCATGATCGGACAGCCAGCCTTCGACGACCCGCGGCATGTCTTCCTTGGCCCCCTTCCGGCGCGACAATCGACGCAGAAGTTCGAGTCGCATCTGCTGGAAATCGCGGGCCAGGCCGGAAACCAGCAGGCGTTCCCAGACGTCGGACGGGTTCATCGTCGCTGCCGTGCTCTGCGCCCAGTCGATACCCATCTTTCCGCCGATAACGGTGAAGCCTTCGGTTATCATCCGCGCTCCGATGTCGGTGTCACTCGCCAGTTGCGCGAGGCCTACCGAACCGTCGAGATCGAACATATGGGTGACCCGGTCAGCCACGGCATCCGGGGCTCCGGCCTTGGTGAAAGTTTCATGCAGCCTGGCAGACTGACTCTTGAGCTCGCTGCCGAGCAGCTGCTGCGATGAATCGACCAGCACGCGCACGCCCTTGCCAAGCTGGGCGACCATTTCGGCCGGCTTTACCTGACCCGCGCCGGTCCGCAGGACGTCGGACATGAGATTGCCCGTCGCTGCCGCCAGCCGGTCGAACATGAGCAATCGCGCGCCTTCCTCCATCTGGGCGGTATCGAGTTCGGCCCACAGGCTGCGAAGATCGAACAAATGTGCCACGGCGACGAAAGCTGCGGCGACTTGCGACAGTTCGACGCCCTCTTCTTCGGCCAACTCGAACGGATGAATCATCCCGAGGCGATTGACCATGGCGTTGGCGAGTTTGGTGGCGATGATCTCGCGGCGCAGGCGATGGTTTTCGATCTGCGCCTTGAATTTCTTGCGCATCGGTGTCGGGAAGCTGCGCAGCAAGAGATCTTCCAGAACCGGATCGTCGGGCAGGTCACTCGCCTCGATTGCATCCTGCAGGACCAGTTTGCTGGACGAGAGCAGCACGGCGAGTTCGGGCCTGGTCAGGCCTACGCCGTCGGCTGCGCGCCGCTGGAGTGTCTGGTTGTCGGCCAGCCCCTCGGTCCGCCGATCGAGATTGCCGCCCGCCTCGAGCGTTTCGATCAGATGCAGTTGCGAGGCCATCGCGCGATCTCCGCCGATTTCGGCGATCGACAGCGCTAGCGCCTGGAGGCGGTTGTCTTCGAGAACGAGCTCCGCGACCTCGTCGGTCATTTCCTCGAGCAGTTTCACACGCTTGGGTTCGGTGAGCTTGCCCGAACGCTTGGCCGCGGCGAGCGCAATCTTGATATTGACCTCGTTATCCGAACAGTCGACGCCGGCCGAATTGTCGATGAAATCGGTGTTGCAGCGGCCACCGCTCTGCGCGAATTCGATCCGGCCTGCCTGCGTGACGCCGAGGTTGGCGCCTTCGCCGATAACCCGCGCCCGCACTTCCCTCGCATCGACACGTAATGCATCGTTCGCCGGGTCGCCGACCTGTACGTTGTTTTCGGCCGCTGCCTTGATGTAGGTACCGATCCCGCCAAACCAGACGAGGTCGACCGGCGCTTTCAAGATGCCCGAAATCAATTCTTCCGGTTCGATCTCGGACACGTCGATATCGAGCACCTTCTGCATCGCTTTGGACAGCTTGATGGTCTTGGCATCGCGCGGATAGACGCCGCCGCCGCGCGAGATGAGATCGGCGTTGTAGTCTTCCCAGCTAGAACGCGGCAGGTCGAACATACGCGCGCGTTCCTTCCAGCTCTTGGCCGGATCGGGATCGGGATCGAGGAAGATGTGGCGATGGTCGAAGGCGGCGACCAGCTTGATCGCTTTCGACAGCAGCATGCCGTTGCCGAACACGTCACCGGACATGTCACCGCAGCCGACCACCCGGATGGAATCGGTCTGGACGTCGATACCCATCTCGAGGAAGTGACGCTGGACGCTGACCCAGGCGCCCTTGGCGGTGATGCCCATGGCCTTGTGATCGTAGCCCTTCGAACCGCCCGAAGCGAAAGCATCGTCGAGCCAGAAGTCCTTGCTTTCGGCAATCGCGTTGGCGACGTCTGAGAACTTCGCCGTTCCCTTGTCCGCAGCGACTACGAAATAGGGATCTTCCCCATCGGTGATAACGACGCCTTCGGGATGTACGACCTTGTCATCGACGATGTTGTCTGTGACCGAAAGCAGGGTGCGAATGAAGACTTCGTAGCTGGCCTGGCCCTCGGCTGCCCAGCCCTCACGGTCGATTGCGGGATCGGGCAATTGCTTGGGATAAAATCCTCCCTTCGCGCCAGTGGGCACGATCACCGCGTTTTTCACGCGCTGCGCCTTCATCAGGCCCAGAATCTCGGTGCGGAAATCGTCGCGCCGGTCCGACCAGCGCAGGCCCCCGCGTGCTACCGGACCCGAACGCAGGTGGATGCCCTCGACGCGGCGCGAATAGACGAAGATTTCGCGCCAGGGGATCGGCTTGGGCAGGTTGGGCACGAGCGAGGAGTCGATCTTGAACGCCAATGCTTCGCTTCCCGCAGGGATAAAGCAATTGGTGCGCAGGATAGCATCGATCAGCGCGTTGTAGAGCCGCAGCAGACGGTCGTCGTTAATCGCCTTGACCTTGGCAAGACCGCGCTTGATGCGGCCCTTTGCATCCTCGACCGCACCTTCCCGATCGCCCTTGAATGCGGGATCGTGGCGTGCGGTGAAAAGATCGATCAGTGCGGCGGTGATTTCGGAATTCTTGGCCAGTGCATCGACCACCGTATAGATGGTAAAGCCCATGCCGGTCTGGCGCAGGTAACGATAAAAGGCGCGCAACCAGTCTGCCTGAGCCGCACTGAGTCCGGCTTCCGCGACGAGACGGTTGAACACGTCGTTTTCGGCATGACCGTTGAGCACAGCGGCCACCGCAGCCTCAATCGCGTCGGATCGTTCGACGAGGTCGGAGGAATCCACTCCCGGTGCCAGCTCCAAGGCGAAATCATGAACCGTGCCGAGCTGGCCGTCGTTCAATACCGTCGGCATTTCGGACTGAACGTGGAAGCCGAAATTTTCGAGCACCGGAACTGCATCGGAAAGCGGCAGGCTGCCTTCGGCCTGATAGAGCTTCAACCGCAGACATGCCGGATCGTCGCGCTCGCACAGGTAAAGGCGAGCGCCGCGATGCGGAGCGTCATCTTCCTCGTCCTCTTCGGCATGGATGCCGAGTGCGCGCAGCCGGGCGATGTCCTCGGCTGCCTCGCGCGGACCGAAACGCGCACGATAGCCGGTGGGGAAGCTTTCGGCGAAGCGCATGGCGAGCGCCGCGGCACGGCCCTTCTCGACCATCGTGCCGAGCTCGTTCTCGACGGCCTCGCTCCAGCCTCGAAGGAGTGTCTGCAGTTGTTCTTCCAGCAACGCCTCGTCGGGTGCCTTGGCACCGTCGCGAATGTCGAGAACGAAACGCAACATGGCGAGATTGCCGCCTTCGACCTCGAGGCTCCAGTCGAGCAGGCGCGCGGCCGCGTTTTCTTCCAGCAGCGATTTGATCTGCAGGCGCACCTGCGTCGCCAGCATGTCGCGGGGCAACCAGACGAAAGCGAAGAGGTGCCGCGCAAGCGGCGCTTCGACCAGCGCAAGACGCGGCCGCGGACGATCCACCAGCGCCATCATCGTGGTTGCGACACGTTCGGTATCGGCGACGCTGAAACCGATCAGGAGATCGTGCGGTAGCGCCGTCATCGCATGGACCAGCGCCTTGCCGGCGTGCCCACCTTCGTCGAAATTGAGCTTCTTGCGGATACCGTCCAGCCGCTCGCGCAGAATTGGCACGGCACGCGGCGGCGCAGCCAGCGCTGCGCTGGTCCATACGCCGGCATGAACCGATAGCGCGACCAGCTTGTCGCCCTCGCGCCGTGGCAGGATGAAGAGGTCCAGCGGTACGGAACGATGAACGCGCGAAAGGTGATTCGCCTTGATGATCAGCGGCGTTCGCCTGTCACCCTTGGTCTCGAACCATTTGAAGGCGCGATCGAAATTCGCATCAACCAACAGCTGCGGTTCGCCCGCGCGGCAGATACCGAGCGGATTTTCCTGTTTTCCGTTGCGCAGACGCACGACATGCCCAAGCTGGGTCAGCATGCCCGAATCGAGCCATTCCAGCAGGGCGCGTCCTTCCGCATCCTCGATTGTCGCGGCATCCGATTGCATCTGGTCCCGCAGCTTGGGCCAGTCGTTCACTGCGGCGCGGACATCTTCGAGCGTAATTTGCAGCGCTTCATCGAGTGCGCGCCGCTGCTTTGCATCGACGCGCGCAGTCTCGATATAGATCATCGATTCCCAATAGGCGTCGTCGGGTTCGCCCTCGAGGATGCTGGCGAGCTTGCAGTCTTTCGTGCGCTCTACCGGCACGACCGGGTGGACCAGCCGGTCGATCGAAATGCCCAGGGCTGCGATCGCATTGGCTGTCGAATCGACGAGGAAAGGCATGTCGTCGTTGATGATGGCGATGCGCGTGTAGCGCTGGCCTTCGGTGACCGATTCGATCGCGATCGCCGCTTCGCCATATTGCCGCTGCTGCGCGGTTTCGATAACGAATTCCGCGGCTTCCTTCATCCGCGGACCATCGAAGGGGGTATCGCCAGGAAGCAGCGAATCGCGCATGTGCTGCACGAGCGCCTTAGTCTGGACGGCGGGGGTGGCGGCGGTCTTGGAACCCATCGGGGGCCTCTCGCTTGCGACGCGCGATAATTGCGGCGCCTTGAAATATCCGAGTCGTGCCCGGACCGGTAAGTGGCGGCGATTAGGCCTCTTGAGAGGGCACTGCAAGACGCCGTTCGTGCATTTTTGCAAACCTATGCGCGAACCTGTGCCGTAACGTCAGACCAATGCGGCCATTGCGCTTTCCAAGCTGTCGATACGTGCCTGCGGGTCGAAGGTGGGACCTGCAAAAATAATCTCGTCGGCACGGGTGCGCTGGACGAATGCCTGCACCGCATCCGCACATTGCTGTGGCGTTCCGATGGCGCTCGCCTGGCCAATATGCGCGAGCATGGCTTGCGCCGTCGGCGGAAGCTGGTCGCGATAACCCGCGATCGGAGGCTTCAGCTTCGAAGGCTTCCCCGTGCGAAGCGCGACGAAGGCCTGCATTTGCGAGGTGGCAAGCGTGTCGGCTTCCTCTTCGCTATCCGCGCAGAACAAGTTCATCGCCGCCATCACATGGGGCCTTTCGCACGCGTCACTAGGCTGGAAGTCGCGGCGGTAAAGTTCCAGCGCGGCATCGAGATGGTCGGGCGCGAAGTGGCTGGCAAAGGCATAGGGCATGCCCAATCGTGCGGCGAGTTGCGCCCCGAAAAGGCTCGATCCGAGCATCCAGAATTCCGGTTTTGCCCCGAGGCCGGGTGTCGGATGAACCGCACCATCGCCCGCCATGAATGCCTGCAGTTCGACCACGTCCTGCGGAAACATTTCGGCTGCACGGTGGAGGTCCTTGCGCAGAGCCCTTTGCAGCTCGGGACCCGCCCCCGGCGCACGTCCGAGACCGAGATCGACCCGTCCCGGAAACAGTGCGTCCAAGGTGCCGAATTGCTCGGCGATCTGGAACGGCGTGTGATTGGGCAGCATGATCCCGCCCGAACCGATGCGGATAGTGCTCGTTGCATTGCCGATGTGCGCGAGCACTACGGAAGTCGCCCCGCCGGCGATGCCCTCCATCGCGTGATGCTCTGCCACCCAGTATCGCTTGCAGCCGGCGTTCTCTGCCGCTCTGGCCAAATCGACGGCGGCCGCGAAAGCTTCACTCAGGGTTCCGCCTTCGCGGACGGGGACGAGATCGAGGATGGAATATTGGGTCATTCGGCAGCGGGGGTTTCCAATTGTTCGAGATAGATCTGTGCGCGTTCGGCTTCCGAGCTGCCAGGTGCGACGTCGATTACCGATTCAAAGCTCGCCCGTGCATCCTCTGCGCGGCCGGACATTGCGGCAATCACGCCCGCCTCCAATCCGATTTGCGCATCACGCGGGGCCAGCATGGCTGCATGCTCGATCTGGCCTTGCGCCTCGCCCAACCGTTCCAGCCTGCGGGACAGAGTAGCGGACAATAGCCACGCCTCCGCGTCCAGTGGGTCTGCGTCGCGCGCTTCGGCAAGGGCCGAAGCTGCATCCTCTGGACGACCGAGACGAACCAGCACCCGGGCGAGGTCGACCCTTAGATCCGCACCCAGTTCATCGTCTTCCGCTGCAAGTGCCAGTTCGCCAGCGCGGTCGAGCAGCGGGAGCGCCGCTTCGGCATCCCCCTGAGCCATGGCCGCGTTTCCCGCCATGGCGGCAAGCCTGGCGCTGTAGGCAAGATTGTCGGCCGGAGCCTCTCCGCTGGCCAGTTCGAATGCCTCCCGGGCTTCGGTCATCCGGTTCGACTGAACTAGCGCGAGACCAAGGCAATGCGCGGACTGGGCCATTTCCAATTGGGTCTGCGCCCCTTCGCGCCATCGCTGCGCGGTATCGAGTGCCGCTTCGGGATCCGTAGAGGCCTGCCTGAGGCACTTCGCCAGTTCGGATGGCTGGGCCTGCTCTACAGGCTCGGAACGCGGCGGCCGGTCTCTCAGTTCTTCGGGAACTTCGGGCATGGCGCCATGGCCCGGGAAGGGGCCGACCTGGAGGACCGAAAGGGCGACGGAAGCGAGAAGGTTGGTCAAACTGTATCCCTATCCTGGAGGAGACCGTCCACCGTGCGCAGCAGCAGGGCGATATCCTGCGAACGCGAAAGGCGGTGGTCGCCATCCTTGACGTAGGTCACTTGAACATTGTCCGAACGCAAAGCTTCAGCGAGGCGCTGGCTGGTTTTCCACGGCACGTCGGTATCGCGCTGGCCGTGCAGCAGGCGCACAGGTGCGTCGATGGCTATCGTTGTGCCAAGCAGGCACTGGGCCTGGCCATCGGCGAAGAAACCGGCATGGGTCGGCGTGGGTTCGGGTCCGTAGGGGTTGGCTTCGAACACGGTTTCACCAGCGGCCATCTGCGCCTTCTGGGCGTCCGAATAGCCCCAATCGGTAAAGTCCGGTGCGGCGGCGATACCTACCATGCCCGCCAGCCTGTCCCCCAGTTCCCGACCCACCAGCAGCATCAGCCAGCCACCCATCGATGATCCGAGGAGCACGACCTCGTCCCCGATATATGCCTCGACCAGCGCCATCACTTCCTCGCGCCAGCGAGTCAGGGTTCCGTCGGCGAAATCTCCTTCGCTGCGCCCGCATCCGGAATAATCGAGCAGCAGACAGGCGCGGCCGTGTGCCTGCGCCCAGTCGAACAAAGCCGTCGCCTTACCGCCATCCATGTCGGACATGTAACCGGGCAGGAAGACGAGCGTCGGGCCCTTGCCCTCTAGGTGGCGAAAAGCGATCCGTCGCCCGTCGGGCATGGCGTGATATCGAACGTCGTTCATGCTGGGCACGATGTCGGGCCGTTCACCGGCCAATGCAAGTCTAGAAGAAATCGAACTCTTCCACGTCCGGGTCTTCCTCGCACATAGATTTGAGCGCGGCGAATTCCTCATCGGTCAGGACCGGGGTAAAGCTCTTGCCCTTCGCTGCCGCGCGATAGGCCTGCGCCCTTTCGCGCGGATCGGGATGGCTCGACACCCAGCCGATCACGGCATTCTGCTCTCCCTCGGCATCGCCGCCGATGCGTTCGAAAAACCTCGCGGCACCGAGCGGCGAAACATTGCTTTCCGCCATGCGATCGCGGGCATACTCGTCCGCCTCGCGCTCGGCATCGCGCGAATAACCCATCGACGCCAGCCCGAAAACCGTTTCGCCCATGCTCGAATTCGCGCCCGACAGCAGGATCGACAGGCCGAACTGTCGCAGCAATGCCGTCATGACATGACGTTCGCGCACGTGGCCGACCTCGTGGCCGAGCACGCCCGCGAGCTCCTCTGGACTTTCGGCGTCCTGCACCAGACCATCGAACAGCAAGACCTGCCCGCCCGGCAGGGCGACCGCGTTGACCATCCCGATATTGGCCACTCCCGCGCGGACTTTCTGCTGTTCCGGATCGACCGCTTCGAGCAGTTTGGCCAGCGCGGCATCGCCTTCCTTGGTATGACACAACCGGTTGCCCATATCGCCGACCAAGGCATCGCCCAGGTTCCGCTCCCAGCTTTGCGGCACACGCGGGCCCAGCCATTCGGGGGCGGTCATGAACAGCGCCACGGCCGCGATACTCACGGCCGCGAAGATCGCCGTCGCCTTGCCGATCCCTAGCTTGTCCACCCAGGCTCCGTAGACCTGTTTGGCCGGCAGCTTCGAAGCGAGGCCCGACGGCAGGCCGGTGGGCAGAACGAGCCGGAAGTCTCTATTGCTGGTGCGTGTGTAGATCAGTTCTCCGGCACGCTCCTCGCCATATTCCAGATCCGCGAAAGGCACTTCCATCGAACCGCTGGAGCCCTGCAAGACCAGCAGGTCGCCCCCGTCCCAAACCGCCTCGCCCTCGTGGCGGATGGCGGTGTGGCCGTCGTACCATTGCGCGGATGTCTGGAAGGCTTCGTCCATGCTCCTAGATCGCCCCGATGTCGAACGCGTCCAGCAAGCCTTCGCCGTGTCTGGCGGTCGCGGTAGTGGACTGGGTCAGTTCGTCCAGCAGGATATCGCCGCCCGCTTCCATATGGGTGACGAAGAATTTCCAGTGCCGATAGGACAGGAAAATGAAACCGAGTCCCAGGGTGAAGACCACGATCAATACATCTCCGATCAGTAGTTTGACCCAGTCCATGGTCGAGGCTTCGAAGCCGAAGTGCAGGTCCTTCCAGTGCGTCGAGCCCACCGCTTCGCGGTAGAACTTGGCGAAGAAGGCCACAGCGATAAGGCCGAGACCGAAATAGAAGAACAGGCCGAGGAGGATGAACGAGGTCACCAGGCCGATCCCGGCGCCTTCCTCTCCACCGATCCCGTATCCGGCAAGTCCGCCGGTCGCCGCTGCGATCACCCCGCCGATGAAGAAAACGAAGGGAGACAGATAGAAAAGCAGGAAACGCGCAAAGACATTTGCGGCATCGGCATTTGCTTCGAACCGGTAGGGGCCGAAGCTCATCTTGCTCCAGCGCTCGTTCCACAGGCTGGTCATGGACCAGGGGATGAGCAGGCCGAGGGCGAGATAGCCCACGAAGGTCTTCCACATATAGGAAAGGCCGAAGGTGAAACCCTGATCGTCGCTACCGCCACGGATGCCGCGCCAGCGGGTGCGCGACAGGCGATAACGCAGCGCACGGAATCGGGCGAGACCGGTTAGATAGAAGATCATGAACAGCGGCAAGAGCCCGAGCATTATCCCTGCCGCCTCATAACCACGCAGTACCAGCGCCTGCGAAACGAACTGGATGCCGAACAGAGGGATAGCGAAAAGCAGCATCACCAGCACGAAGCCGATGAAAAGCTCCTTGCCGGTTCCGGTCCATTCAAGCCGTTCGTCGACGAAGCGCGTATGCGACCACAGATACTTCCGCTCGCGCGTGGTCGCCCAGAAGCGGTAGATACCCAGCGTCACGATGGTGAGCAGCAGATTGGGCAGCGCGATCTTGGCGAAATCTTTCCAGTTGCCGTCGAAACCGAACGCACTTTCGGCCTGTATGTCATCGTAATGCATGAAAAGGCGACCCCCCAGTCAAATGTCGGTTCACTATCCCCGTCCGGGTTCGACATTCGATGGGAGGGCCGTCCAAGTCAAGCGACCCTCTTTCAGTCGCGCTGGAATATTTCCTCGATAGCCATTTCAAAGACGTCGGCGATCCTGAAGGCGAGCGGGAGCGAAGGATCGTACCGTCCGGTCTCGATTGCATTCACGCTTTGCCGACTGACTTCGAGCAGGTTGGCAAGGTGCTGCTGGCTCCAGTCGCGCTCGGCGCGAAGGACCTTGAGGCGGTTCTTCATTGCTCGCGCACTTTCTGCCACAGCTGGCCGATCCCGAGGCCAACCGCCCACACCGGCAGGACCCACCATGCCCATATATGCGGCACCAGTTCAAAGGTTTCGAGGAAGCCGTAGAAGATGCCGAGCGTCAGCACGAGGCCGAGACCGAACAGGGCGCCCATGATCGTACGATGCCGAAGGTACTCGTCCTTCTCGTCGACCAGATAGCGGCCCATGGCCCAGATGATCCCGAGCGTGGGGAGCGCGGGCAGCATGGCGAGACCAAAAAGAACGGGCCCGGTGATTTCGTAATTGCGCCACAGCGTGATCGCGATGCCGAGGCCGAGCACATAGCCGATGCTGCTGACGACGACACGCTTGTTATAGAGCCGCAGGGCCTCGCTCGAACAGCCGCTCTTGGCCTGCGCCCGGATCATCGGAACGAGCAGCACGCAGGCCAGCGCCATCAAGATGAAGCCGGTCGGGCCATTGATTGCGCCGCCGAGCTTGAGGGCTCCGATGATGGCCACATTGGCAAGGTAGAGGCCGGCCCAGAAGGGGACCGACTTCGTGAAACTCTTCCCGGCGCCGGCGCTCATGCTGCACCTCGCTTCAGAAGATTGCAGGAACAGTCACGACGCAGCCAAGCGCCGGAGAACAGGGCAAGGAGGAGAAAGGGCGAAAACTGCGCCACCTCCTCGGGCACGATGTCCAGGATAGCCAGGAAGGCGATGCCGATCATCGCTGAAGACAGAAGCAGCGCTTTGCGGATTTGCGTCATGGAAAGTGTCCTTTTCTCGATGTAAAGGATGTTTGTCATATCGCCTTCCACTTGTCAAGTACGCTTTCCAAATAGGCGTGGTTTCTTGTCATGACTCAATGCCCGGGCTTGTCATCTGGCTGCCATCAAGCGCAGTCATGGATCGCATAGGGAGTATCGCCGCATGTCATTCACCGAACTGCCTGAATCACCCAAACTCGCGCCGCTCGACCGGCGAACTCTTCTCAAGGGTGGCCTGCTTGGCGCAGGATTGGCCGGGGCGCCGCTTGCTGCGCAAATCCCGGAACGCCAGCAGGGCTTCACCCACGGCGTCGCGAGCGGCGAGCCGGGCGCGGATCGCGTGCTCTTGTGGACGCGCTATGCCGGTGGCCAGGAAACCTCGCTGACCTGGCAGGTGCTGACGGCGGACGCGAATATGCGTGTCGTGGCCGAAGGGCCTGTCGCGGCTTCTCCTGAAAACGACTTCTGCGCCAAGGCCTGGGCGAACGGGCTCGAACCGGGCCGCTGGTATCACTACCGCTTCGTGGCGCCGGACGGGTCCATGTCGGATCTTGGCCGCACGCGGACCCTGCCCGAAGGACCTACCGCGCGCTGGCGCATGGCGGTGTTTTCCTGCTCCAACATCGGTTTCGGCTGGTTCAACGCCTATCGCCATGCAGCCGAAGCCAACGAATTCGACTGCGCCCTGCATCTGGGCGACTATTTTTACGAGTATCCGCAGGGCAGCTATCCCTCCCAGCGCGAATTCCTGGATGGCCGCGCCCCGCTCGATCCAGCATCGGAAACGGTCGCACTGGCCGATTACCGCGCGCGGTTCGCCCAGTATCGTTCCGACGGGGATTTGCAGCGTCTGCATCAGCTCTATCCGATGATTGCGGGCTGGGACGATCACGAAAGCACGAATGACAGCTGGGAGGGCGGTGCGCAAAACCACCAACCGGAAACCGAAGGGTCCTGGCCGGTCCGCAAGGCAGCGGCGATGCGCGCCTATCGCGAATGGATGCCCGTATCGGACGAGCCATGGGCCGCTTACGAGGTGGGCGACCTTGCCACGCTGTTCCGTCTCGAAACCCGGCTTACGGCACGCTCGCAGCAATTCGATTACAACAGCCTGCTTCGCGGCATGGCGTCCCCCGAAGAAGGCGTCGCACGTCTCGCTGCCTTTCGTGACGGTGAGTATGTCGATCCTTCGCGTGAAGTCCTGGGCGCGGCACAACAGGCCTGGCTTGCCGAAGGCATGAAGCGTTCGCGCAGGGACGGGAAAATCTGGCAGGTACTCGTGCAGCAAGTGCTGCTGGGAAAGGCCGCCTCCGCGACATCCCTCACCGACAACCTCCCCGATGGCCTGCCCGAGTACGTGCTTGAAAGGGTCAGGGCAAGCGCGCTCGCCAGCAGCGCCGAGCTGCCGCTCAACATGGATGCCTGGGATGGCTATCCCGCCGCCCGTGCCCGCCTGTACGAGGCAGCGCTGGCCGCGGATGCCAACCTCGTCAGCCTTGCTGGCGACACGCATAATGCCTGGGCTTTCGACCTGGCTCACGGCGGGGAAGCGGTCGGCGTGGAATTCGGCGGCCAGTCGGTAACTTCGCCGGGCTTCGAGAATTTCCTGCCGCAGGTTGCGCCTGGCGACATTGCCAACGCACTTGTCGCGCGCAATCCCGAACTGAAATGGATGGATTCGTCGAGGCGGGGGTACATGGCCGTCGAACTGACTCCGGGCCGATCGACCAGCGAGTATCGTTTCCTTTCCAGCGTTCGCGAAAAGGGGGCAGGTGTGGTCGCTACCCATAGCATTTCCACCCTCGCCGGCGCGCGCCGCCTCGATATCGGTTGAGATTTTAATCTCTCCCGGTTATCGCGAAAGACATGACGCAAATGCGCGACACGACTACGACTACTACCACCCCGGCTTTCCGGGGGCGGATGGTCGCGATCTGACGCGATACTCCGCCGCCCGGTTTCGGGCGGCACGGCGTTACCTCCCGAAATCGCGAAATTCTCCCAAACGCCGCTTCAAGGCTGCGCCTAGCTGTGCCATGGCGCGTGCAACCAAACGGATGAGACGATGACGGAACTTCTGAAGATCAGCCTGCCCGACGGCTCGGTGCGCGAAATGGAACCGGGCAGCACGCCTGCCGATGTGGCCGCGGCGATCGGCCCCGGCCTCGCCAAGGCGGCGATTGCCGCGCGCGTCGACGGGGAATTGCGCGACATCAACCGCCCCTTCGAAGGCGATGCCGAACTGGCGCTGGTCACCTCGCGCGACGAGGAAGACGCGCTCGAACTCGCCCGGCACGATTTCGCGCATGTCCTGGCCGAGGCGGTGCAGTCGCTCTGGCCGGGCACGCAGATTACCTTCGGTCCGGCGACCGATGACGGCTTCTATTACGATGTGAAGGCCCCCGACAGCCGCGAGCCGTTCTCCATGGACGACCTCCCCGCGATCGAGGAGGAGATGCGCCGGATCATCAAGGCCGACAAGCCGCTTCGGCGCGAAGTCTGGAGCCGCCAGCAGCTGATCGACAAGTGGGAAGCCGAGGGCGAGGCCTTCAAGGCCGAATGGGCCCGGGAACTGCCCGAGGACGAGGAGCTGACCGTCTATTGGAGCGGCGAGGACTGGCTCGACATGTGCCGGGGGCCGCATCTTGCCAGTACGGGCAAGCTCGATCCGCAGGCTTTCAAGCTCATGCGCGTGGCGGGCGCATACTGGCGCGGCGACCAGAACAACGCACAGCTCACGCGCATCTACGGCACCGGCTGGCTCAACAAGAAGCAGCTCGACGCGCATCTCACGCGGCTGGAAGAAGCGGCCAAGCGCGACCATCGCAAGCTGGGCCGCGAGATGGATCTCTTCCACCTTCAGGAAGAGGCGCACGGATCGGTCTTCTGGCATCCGAACGGCTACCGCATCTGGCGCGAGCTCGAAGCTTATATGCGCCGCAAGATGGACGGCGCGGGTTATCGCGAGATCAAGACGCCGCAATTGATGGACGTGCGCCAGTGGACCCAGTCAGGCCACTGGGGGAAGTATGCCGAGAACATGTTCGCGGTCCCCGACATCGTGCCCGAGGTGGACGACAGCGGTGCCGCTTCGGCCTCGCCCAAGGTGGCCGACGATGCCGACTGGATGGCGATCAAGCCGATGAACTGCCCCGCGCATGTGCTGGTCTTCAAGCAGGGCATCACCTCCTACCGCGACCTGCCGATCCGTTTGGGCGAAATGGGCTGCTGCCACCGCAACGAGCCGCATGGCGCGCTCCACGGGCTGATGCGCGTGCGCCAGTTCACGCAGGACGATGCGCATATCTTCTGCACCGAAGCGCAAGTGGTCGAGGAAGTCCGCGCTTTCTGCAAGCTGGCGGACGAGGTCTATTCCGACTTCGGCTTCACCTACGAAATAAAGCTGGCGCTGCGCCCCGAAAAGCGGCTCGGCACCGATGCGGACTGGGACCGCGCCGAACAGGAACTGCGCGATGCGGTCGAGGAAGCCGGCATGGCCAATGCGGATTACGGCTGGGAAGAATTGCCCGGCGAGGGCGCCTTCTATGCCCCCAAGCTCGAATGGCACCTTACCGATGCTATCGGCCGCACCTGGCAGGTCGGCACGATCCAGGGCGACCGGGTTCTGCCCGAACGGCTCGATGCGACCTATGTCGGCGAAGACGGCGAGAAACATCGCCCGGTCATGCTGCACCGCGCGATCTTCGGCAGTTACGAACGCTTCATCGGCATATTGATCGAACACTTCGCCGGTCGGCTTCCCGTGTGGCTTGCACCGACGCAGGCGGTGGTGGCGACCATCGTCTCGGACGCGGACGATTACGCGAAGGAAGCGGTCGCCAAGCTGGAAGCTGCGGGCATTCGCGTGTCCAGCGATCTTCGCAACGAGAAGATCAACTACAAGGTGCGCGAGCACAGCCACGCCAAGGTCCCGCACCTGCTGGTGGTGGGAATGCGCGAAGCCGAGGAAGGCACCGTCGCGGTGCGCACGCTGGGGCAGCAGCACCAGAAGGTGATGCCGCTCGACGAAGCGATCGCCATGCTGCGCGCCGAGGCGACACCGCCGGACCTGCGCGAAGGCTGATACGCCGGTGGAATTGTTCGCCGGTTATGGCACGGCGGCGGTAATCGCCGCGCTGCTGGCTGCTTTCGGTTCCGCCTTCGTGCGCGGACTGACGGGGTTCGGCATGGCGATATTGCTCGTGCCGATCCTCGCGCTGGCGCTCGCGCCGGTGGACGCGGTGCTGCTAGCAAACTTCCTCTCTGTTTTCATCGGCCTGACAGAGTTCCGCCGGCTGCTGCGCGGTGCGGAACGTTCGGCATGGGTCATCATCGCGCTGGTCGCCGTGACCACACCCCTCGGCCTCTATGCACTTACCGTTACGAGCCCCGATATTGCGCGGCTGGTGATCGCCGTGATCGCTCTCTCCGCCTTCCTCGCAATCCTGCTTCCCCGCCGCGGAGCGCTGGACCACCATCCGGCGACCACCACGGGTGTCGGCGTGCTGAGCGGCCTGATGACAGGTTATGCCGGAATGCCCGGCCCGCCCGTCGTGCCCTATTACGTGGGCCGGGACATCCCGCGCGAGGTGGCCAAGGCCTCGATGATGCTGATCTTCACCTGCGCGTCGAGCGTGGGATTGGCGAGCGGCGCGGCGATCGGCGTTCTCGACTGGTCTCTGGTCCCGCTGGCTGCGCTGCTGTTTCCCGCCGTGCTGCTGGGCAACCGGTTGGGCGACAAGGCATCGGGCCGGATAGAGGACCGGACCTGGCGCATCAGCGTGGGTGTGGTGCTTGGCGGAGCGGCCGTGGGCGCGCTGTGGAAGGCGTTCGGCTAGCTTACGAATTTTCCCGCGCGCGATCTTCAGAAGGGAAGCGCGGGCCCGGCCAGGATCAGCGCAAGCCCGCATCCGCTCACCATGACGGCGCGCGCCGCTTCGCCCAGCGGCAATGCCGGGACATGAATGCGTGCGAGAGCGATAGCCTTTGCCATGCGGGCATTCTCCGCCCAATTTCCTAACGAAAGGTTAACCCTGCACTATGGCCGGGGCATTTGCTGGCTGGCGCAGTGGAAACCGCCCCCGCCTGCAAGCACCGCATCGCCGCGTAATCCGATGGCGGCGCGGTCGGGGAACAGTTCGGCAATGGCCGCCACACCTTCCTCGTCATGTGGGCTTCCGAAAGTGGGCACTACCACCAGATGGCTGGTAATCGCGAAATTGGCATAGCTCGCGGGTTCGATCCGGTCGCCGCTCGTGACGAGGCCGGGCGAATGGATTTCCTTGACCGTCACCCCGGCCGCCTCTGCCCGGGCCCTGGCGTCGGCATATATACCGGCGTTGGGATCGTCCTTGCCGGTGGCTCGCGGCAGGGCGAGCGTATTGGGCCCGACGAACCGCGCCAGATTGTCCACGTGTCCGTCGGTATGATCGTTTATCAATCCATCGCCGAGCCACAGCACGCGGGTGAAGCCCAAATCCTGCTTCAGGCGGTCCTCTATCTCGGTGCGGGAGAGCTGCGGATTGCGATTGGGATTGAGCAGGCACTGCTCGGTCGTCGCGACAAGGCCGGTGCCGTCACCATCGATCGCGCCGCCTTCGAGGATCCAGTCTAAGACTTCCAGAGGGAGACCGGCGTCCTCGGCCAGTTCCGCACCGACTGTCTGGTCGCCATCCATCAGATACTTGCCGCCCCAGCCGTTGAAGCCGAAACGCCGCGCGACCCGCCGGCCCTTGCCGTCGGTCAGCACCAGAGGGCCGGTATCGCGCAGCCAGACATCGCCATAGGTCCGGCGCTCCAGCCTTACGCCGCCGCCCACCAGATCGCGTGCGCGCTGTTCGTTGGCCGCATCGCGGACCAGAAGGCGCACCTCCTGCCCGCTTTCGGCCACGGCATTGGCGAAGGCAGCAATCTGCTCCTGCGCCTGCGGAAGCACCTCTGGCCATTCCTCGGCGTCGTGCGGGAAGCCGATCCACAGCCAGTCTTGCGGGGCCCATTCGGGGGGCATCGTCCATCGGGGCGTATCGCTCATGCACGGCGGTTAGAGCCAGCGGAGCGGTTCGCGCAACGAAAAAGGGGACGCCGAAGAAGTGGGGTGATCGCGGATCAGGCCGCGAGGCCCAGCCGTTCCATTTCCTGCGCGAATTCGAAGCAAAGTTGCTCGGCCTCGTCCTCGGGCAGCCATTTCGCCATATTGGGGAAGACGATGCGCCATACGCGCTGTTTCTTTTCCGGCCATGGCACGTCCGGCGCGGCGCGCGCGGTTTCGAGAACGCCGCGCAACCGGCGGCGCACACGGTCGGGATCGGGCAGGATGTCGGGCTGGCGCTGCTCTTCCATCCGGCCATCGCCGTCTCCGAACATGCTGATCTGGTTGCCGCTCATTCGCCTTGGTCCGCTAAACCGAGTCCCTCACGGCTGAGAGTATCGCCAAGCACCTGTTCGAGGACAAGGTCGGCTTGGTCGAACCAGTGGAGAAGCTCGTCCGCGCGTAGGATTTCAGAATATCGGCAGTCCTCGGCGCTTCCCCCTCGTCTCCCCCGTTCTAGCGCAGCGGAGTCGCGCCGCAAGTGGCGGTATTTCCTACTGGCGCACGGTCTGTCAGCTTGACAGCGGCTCTTTCATCCCGTCGATCACCCGCATTCGCGCGCATCCTCCGGCCGGCCGCAAGCCGACATGCGTCCCTCGCAAACCGACATGCCGCCAGCGCAAGCCGACAGGCTGGCGGCACAAGGTGACGCCTTTCCTGCGCAAGCCGACGCGCATTTGCCGCAAGCTGACGCTTTTTGCACAAGCCGACAGGGTTTTGGCCCTGGACAGTGTAACACCCGGCCCATGTCTCAGGCTTCGCAGCGCGAGGCCGAACGCCGATCGCCGCGAATCAGGCGGGGAAGCGCGGAGTCCAGGTTCCGGGCGCGCGCTCAGTCGCTGTCACGCCCGTTCTGTTTCGACCTCCGCCTTAGCCAGATATTCGTCGCGCAGTTCGCGCTTGTAGAGCTTGCCGTTCGCCTCGCGCGGTAATTGGGCGCGGAAGTCGAACAGCTTGGGCATCTTGATCTTGGCCAGCCTGGGCGCAAGGAAATCGCGCAGCTCCGCTTCCAGATCGGCACCCGCTTCGGCCATGTCCTTGGGCTGGATCACCGCGACCACCTTTTCGCCGAAGTCCGGACAGGGCGCGCCGATCACCGCGGCATCCATTACCTTGTCGTGCGTGACCAGCAGGTTCTCGATCTCCTGCGGATAGATGTTCACCCCGCCAGAGATGATCATGTGGCTCTTGCGGTCGGTGAGGTAGAGATAGCCGTCCTCATCGACATGGCCGATATCGCCCAGCGTCATCCAGCCTTTCGGATGCATGGCCTCGGCAGTCTTTGCCGGATCATTGTGATAGCTCGGAATCTGGTCGTTCTCGAAGAACAGCAGCCCGTCCTGACCGGCGGGGAGTTCTTCGCCGTCGGGGCCGCAGACATGGAGCTTTCCGTGGATGGCCTTCCCCACACTGCCGGGGTGCTGCAGCCAGTCCTCCGCCTTGATCAGTGTCATGCCGATGCCCTCGGACCCGGCATAATATTCATTGATGATCGGACCCCACCATTCGATCATCTCGCGCTTGATCGGCACCGGGCAGGGCGCGGCGGCATGAAGGGCGCGCTGGTGGCTGGACAGGTCGTAGCCTTCGCGCTCCTCCGGTTCGAGCTTGAGCATGCGGACGAAATGCGTCGGCACCCACTGGCTGTCGGTTACCTTGTATTTCTGGATCGTGTCGAGGGCGTGCTGGGGCTCGAACTTCTCCATCACCACGACCGTGCCCCCCAGGCGATGGGCGGTGGTGCACCAGCCCAGCGGGGCCGCGTGATAGAGCGGGGCGGGCGACAGATAGACCATGCTTCCGTCGGCTGGCATTCCCGCGCCCATGATCGCCAGGCCTACCAGCGGGTTGACCGCCTCGATATCGTCACTGTCCGGCGGTGCAGGGCGCACGCCCTTGGGCGCTCCGGTCGTTCCGGAAGAATAGAGCATATATTGCCCCGGCGCCTGGTCCGGAATCGGCTCTGCAGGCTGCAGGTCCAGCGCGGCCTCGTAATCTTCCGCGCCTTCGCCGCCTAAGATCAACAGGTCGATGCCGCCGCATTCCCCCCGGATCGCCTGCAGAACGTCGTCGAACTTCCTACTGGTGACGAGAACTTTTACACCGGCGTCTTTCAGGATGTAGCATATCTCGGGAGCGGTGAGGCGGGTCGAGACAGGCACCATCATCGTGCCTGCGCGCTGCGATCCCCAGACCAGCGGCAGATAATGGATGTTGTTCTCCATCAGCACACCGAAGTGGTCGCCGCGCCCAAGACCCCTGGCGCGCAGCAATTGCGCAAAGCGATTGGCATAGGCGTCCATCTCGCCATAGCTCATCGTCTCGCCACTCCCGGCCATGATGATGGCGGGGTGGTCGGGGCGTGATCTGGCATGCGATATTGGATGCATCGGCGGTCCTCTCTCCTCCGGCGGTCCGCTTGAACGGGACTCGTCCGGTTGCAGGAAGAAACCTAACCGACCAGCGCGTGCGGGCAAGAAAAAAGGCGGCCGGGTCTTCCCCGCCGCCTTTTTCCGCAGTCCCGAAGGGCTTTCCGCCCGGGATTATTCTTCGTCGTTACCGCCCTGGCCACCTTCGGCCATGGCCAGCGCGAAGGCCTGCTGCGCCTGCGATTCGACCATGTAGGGAACCGGGTTCACCGCTTGGCCGTCGATGCGGACTTCATAGTGGAGGTGCGGACCGGTCGAGCGCCCGGTCGAACCGACGTAGCCGATGACGTCACCCTTTTTGACGCGAGTGCCGGCAGCAACCGCAATGCGCGACATATGGGCATAGCGCGTCTGGATGCGGGCACCGTGTTCGATCGAAACGTAATTGCCGTAGCTGGAGAACGGCTCGGCCTTGGATACATAACCGTCCGCCGTCGCATAGATCGGCGTGCCGGTGGCGGCTGCAAGGTCGACACCCTTGTGGCCCATGCGGCGCTTGAGCACCGGATGGGTACGCGTGCCGTAACCGCTGGTCATGCGTGCTTCCTGGAGCGGCATGCGCGAAGGAACCGAAACCTGGGGACGAATGGCAGCCACCGGCTGGCTGGGGTTTTCCCAACGGGCGAACAGCTCGGTGAACTGTTCATCACCGTCGTCCGAACCCTGCGCCGTTACCTTCGACATGTCGATGGCACCCACTGCGGCAGCGGCATTCGTGTCCGCCTGTGCCGGAGAAGCAGCGATGGTAAGACCTGCTGCAGCCAT
This sequence comes from Qipengyuania sp. B-5, assembly GCF_056857815.1. Taxonomy (NCBI): domain Bacteria; kingdom Pseudomonadati; phylum Pseudomonadota; class Alphaproteobacteria; order Sphingomonadales; family Erythrobacteraceae; genus Qipengyuania; species Qipengyuania sp. B-5. The sequence goes on from NZ_JBSXNU010000052.1 coordinate 132,108, forward strand.
GGTGAAAGCCAGCGTGGTACGCTTGGTAATCATGCTAAACCCGTCCATCCGGCACGGTTTCCCGCGCCTTTTCGTCCCGGATCGAAAGAGGCGTCCCGGCCTTTTTCGATCTCTTTTCAACTCCGCCGGAACCCCCCGGCATCTCGTGAGTTTGGGTTTTGCTGGAAAAGGTTAATCAAGCAATACCTGCATAAAAGTCCCGCGATAAACCGGCTGCCGAACGCGCTGAGTCGTTGAATGGGGGCTTCAGCCCCCCCGAAAAATGTCTTTTGACCAGATTTCGCCATGATTTTGGTGGGTTCTCGCCGCGGGCTGCACAAATTGCACGGAAATGCTTGGCACCGAAGGCGACATGACGAATTTCATCGTCAAGGATTCGTTGGAGAATTTTCGCCCCGTTTTCATCTCCTTGCGCACGAACACGTGTCAGGGTGGCGGGTGTGACATCCAGCCCCCGCGCCTCGAGCACCATCGGCACGATGGCCAGCCTAGCGGCAACATCATGGGCCGTGTCCCGCGCCGCACTCCACAACCCGTCGTGCGCAGGCAACGCCCCATAGAAGGAGCCGAGCGAATCGAGCTTTCGTTCGAGAATCGCGAAGTGCATCGCCTCATCCGCGGCAACGGAAAGGAAATCCGAAACAAAGGCCTGACCCATCGATTCGCCGAACCGTCCGGCCATGTCGAGTGCGAGGTCGATGGCGACGAACTCGATGTGGGCGAGCGAATGCCATAGTGCGATGCGGCCCTTTTCCGAACCGCCCCGTCCGCGCCTTGGCATGTCACGCGGCAAGCGCAGTTCGACCTGGGCCGGCCATGCAGGCCGATCCGGCATGGCGCAGTCAAAGGTGAAAGTCAGCCGCCCGAGCCGCCAGTCACGCGCCACCTTGCGGGCAGCGAAGACCTTTGCCGTCTTGTCGCCGGTCAGCAAGGCGTCACGGATGGCACGGGAGACCGAGGTCATACGGTGCGCACGGCCTCCAGTACCTCCTCGGCATGACCCTTCACGCGGACCTTGGGCCATATGCGCAGGATCTTGCCCTGTTCGTCCAGCAGGTAGGTCGAACGGATCATGCCCATATAGGTACGTCCGTAATTCTTCTTCTCGCCCCACACACCGAGCCGGTCCGAGAGCCCGTCCACCTCGGCGTCGGTGGCGAGATCTACCGTGAGATCATGCTTGGCGATGAAGTTCTGGTGCTTCTTTGCGGAATCCTTGCTCACGCCCAGCAGCGCGGCACCCGCCTTTTCGAACTCCGGTTTCAGTTCCGAAAAGTCTTTAGCCTCCGTCGTGCAGCCCGGGGTGTTGTCTTTCGGATAGAAGAAGATGACTGCCTTCCTGCCAGCCAGGCCGGATTTGGTTATCGTTCCGCCATCGGGTGTTTCCATCTCGAAGTCGGGAAAGGCATCGCCTTCTGCATAAGTCGTCATTGGTCCAGCTCCAGTGTCTCGTCGAATACCGATTGCCATGTGTCTGCAACTTGCCGTCTTGCCTCGCCGAAGTTGCGAAGCAGCGCGGCGAGATCCTCCGCCTCGCACAGCCGCGCGAGGATATTGGAGGGCGCTTCGCTCGGAACAGAGAGGCCGGGGGCAAGCAGTCGGGTACCCACCAGCAGCCGTGTCATCAAGCGGTGCGCGCCCGCGAGCCCCTGTAATTCCGGAAGATTGGAGAGAGCGTCTTCGAGACGCGGAGTGAGTCCCCGCCGGTCGCGAAGCTGGAAGAAGTGGACGAGGAATTCGAGATCGACCAGCCCGCCGCGCAGAAGCTTGGCATCCAGCGGGCCTTTTGCAGGCTTATGCGCTGCCATTTCTGCGCGCATCTTGAGCAGGTCGGCGCGCAATGCAACCTCATCCCGCTCGCGGCAGAGCACTTCTCCAAGAATGGCCTTCACCTTGCTTCTGGCTGCATCGCTTCCAGTCAGAACCCGGGCGCGGGTCAGCGCCATGTGCTCCCAGGTCCAGGCGTCTTCCAGCTGATACCGCTCGAAACTTTCGAGACTGACTGCCAGTGGGCCCTGGGCACCCTGCGGGCGGAGCCGGGTATCGACTTCGTAAAGCGCCCCCTCCGCGGTCGGGACGGAAAGCGCGGCGCTGACGCGCTGTGCAAGGCGATTGAAATAGAGCGTCGCGCCCAGCGGTCTCTCGCCATCGCTCTCCGCTTCGTGATTGCCTGTGAACAGATAGACGATATCGAGATCGGATTCATGGGTCAGTGCCCCGCCTCCGAGCCTTCCCAGGCCAAGCACCAGCAATTCGGACCCATCGATCCTGCCGTGCTTTCGCGTGAACTCTTCTACCGCTGCTTCCTGAGCGGTTTCGAGGGCGGCTTCCGCAACGCGCGACAGGGCTGCTGCTATATCGAGCGGATCGTGCGCGGCCTCGATCATTTGCACACCCAGCGCGAAGCGCGTTTCGCCAGTCACGATGCGGATGCGGTCGAGCCTGTCCTCGTATGTGTCTCCGCGTTCGCTTCTGCGCATGGCGGCGGCGAGATCTTCTCGGCTACCGGGCAGGTCGAGCGCGCTGCGATCAATCAGCGTATCCACCAGTTCGGGACGGCGCGCTATGGCATCGGCCAGCGGCGGAGCAAGGGTCAGGCAATCGGCCAGCAATTGCATGAGACCGGGGCGGGCTTCGAGCAGCCGGAAGAGGTTGATCGCGCTCCTCAACCTTTCGAGGAGACTCTCCCAGCGCGCTACCGCACGTTCCGGATCGTCCGAAGCGGCTAGCGAGGAAATCAGTGTGGGGCGGATAGCCTCGAAGGCTGATAGGGCGGCGGTGCTTCTAAGCGGCGGATACCTGCCGTCGGTCCAGCCGAGGACGCGCTCCTCCAGTACGGGGTCGAGCTTCGCTTTGGCTTCGCCGGCAGCAAGGTGGGGACTGTCGGCAGGAACCGAGATCCTGTCTTCCGCCAGCAAGGCATCGTATCGCTCGGCAACCGGTACGGTAAGGCTGGCGATATGTTCGAGCCACGCCGCTCCATCGGGAAATCCGTCCAGCCTGGCGACGTTATTCAGTGCCTCGCCCGCGGGCAGCGTATGGGTCTGCTGGTCGGCCACCATTTGCAACCGATGCTCGATCTGGCGGAGACCGTCGTAGCTTTCGCCCAAGGCGCGTGCGTCGTCCGCGCCGATGCGGCCGGTGGCGGCCAGCGCATCGAGTGCGGCGCGGGTGTGTTTGCGGCGGATCGAGGGATCGCGCCCGCCATGAATCAGCTGGTGAGTCTGGGCGAAGAACTCGATCTCGCGAATTCCGCCGCGACCAAGCTTGACGTTGTATCCCGGCGCGGGTTCACCCGGACCCGACTGCTTGTCGCGGATCCGGTGGGTCAGACGGCGGACCTCGTCGATGGCGCCGAAATCGAGGCTCCGCCGCCAGACGAAAGGCCGGATGTGATCGAGAAAGGCTTCGCCCGCCGCGACATCGCCTGCACAGGCGCGCGCGCGAATGAATGCCGCCCTTTCCCAGGCAAGCGCAGAGCTTTCATAATGCATGATCGCCGCGTCGAGCGGGATGGCCAGCGGGCTGACTTCCGAAGCCGGACGCAAGCGCAGATCGACACGGAAGACATATCCCTCGCTGGTAACTTCCGACAGCATTCGCACCACTTCGCGCACATATCGCTGTGCCGCTTCGCCCGGCTCGTCTCGTTCGCGGCGCGGCAGGATTGCGGGATCGTACAGCAGGATAGGATCTATATCGGACGAGTAATTCAGTTCGCCTGCGCCATGCTTGCCCAACGCAAGACCGATCATGCCCTGCACCTCGGCACTTTCGACCCGCCGCGCGATAGCGGCCTCGATTGTCCTGTGCAGCGCGCGATCGGCGAAGAGCGACAGTTCCCGCATGACTTTTTCGAGCGGGAATTCGCCGGCGAGATCGCAGATCGCCAGCACCAGGGCCAGTGCGCGCTTCTCCCGGCGCAAGGCAAGGCCGGTATCTTCGATGCCCTCCCCTGCGGCCTTGGCCAAGGCAAGCGCTGCATCCCCCTCACCCTGATCGAGCAATTCTGCAAGGTCGGGATGCCGTTCCAGTCCTCGCGCCAGGAAGGGAGCGTAGCTCCGCGCGCGATCCAGTGCATGGTTCCAGTCGGCAGGCATCGTGGCCCGCTGTGCCGAAGCTCGCGGGACGGCGCAAGCTTGCGTCACCGGGCGGAGCAGTGCAACAAGCGCGTCACGGATAACGCAAACGAGAGGTTGCCCCCCAAATGATCCGCACGACACTGGTTGCAGCATCGGCGCTACTGCTTGCCGCCTGCAACGCTTCGCTCGAGGATGAGGCGAATACCGCCACAGGCCTCGACATACCCGATATCGCCAGCGGCGAAATCTCCGAAGAGACGATGAAAACTATAACCGAGCGTCTCTCCTCCGACGAATTCGAAGGACGCATGCCGGGAACGGCGGGCGAGGAGAAAACCGTCGCCTATCTGATCGAACAGTTCGAGAAGGCTGGGCTGGAACCGGGGAACAATGGCAGCTGGACCCAGAAGGTGCCGCTGGTCGAAATCACCGGTAGAGACTTCGCCCCGCTGACCATTTCCGGCGGCGATGGCGAGCCGATGGAATTCGAATATGGCAGCGACTGGGTCGGCGTATCCTATCGCGAGGAAGCCGAAACTGCGTTGGAAGACAGCGAGCTCGTGTTCGTCGGCTACGGCATCGACGCGCCCGAGAAGGACTGGAACGACTACGAAGGCATGGACATGACCGGCAAGACCGCGGTCATCCTCGTCAACGATCCCGATTTCGGCACGCAATCGCTTGATGGTCCCTTCGGCGGCAAGGCGATGACCTATTACGGCCGCTGGACCTACAAATACGAAGAAGCCGCACGCAAGGGTGCCGCAGGCGCGATCATCATCCATGACACCGAACCGGCAAGCTACGGCTGGAACGTAGTCGAAAGCAGCTGGTCTGGTCCGCAGGCCTATGCCCAGCGCGGAGAGAATGCGCCGCCGCTGACGACGATGAACGGCTGGGTGCAGAACGAAGTCGCCCAGCAGATCTTCGAGGCTGCGGGCAAGGATTTCAGCAAGCTGGCAGCAGCGGCGAAAAAGAAGGACTTCAGGCCGGTACCGCTGGGCCTGACCGCCTCGACCAGTTTCTCGAATGATATCCGCACCTTCGAATCGCAGAACGTGATCGGCATTCTTCCCGGCACCGAGCGACCCGAGGAATACGTCATGCACACGGCGCACTGGGACCATCTCGGCCGCTGCACGCCGGCTCCCGACGGCGACGATATCTGCAACGGCGCGGTCGACAATGCGACCGGCACGGCCGCACTGGTCGCCCTGGCAGAAGCCCAGGCGAAGACGGGGCCCACGGCTCGCAGCCTCGTTTTCCTTGCTGTGACGGCAGAGGAATCGGGCCTGCTCGGCGCAGACTACTATGCCGCCAACCCGGTGTTCCCGCTCGATCAGACTGTGGGGGGCATCAACATGGACGCCTTCCTGATCGCAGGGCCGAGCAAGGACGTGACCGTGGTGGGACCGGGCAAATCGCAGCTCGACCAGTTCCTCGAAGCAGCGCTCGAGGCGGACGGGCGCGTTTCCACGCCCAACCCCAATCCGGAAGCGGGATACTATTACCGTTCCGACCACTTCGCCTTTGCCAAGCGCGGCGTACCGATGCTTTACGTCGATGGCGGCGAGGATCTCGTCGATGGCGGGACAGAAGCAGGTGCTGCGATCGCTAAGGACTATCGTGACAATCGGTATCACGGACCCAAGGATGAATATGATCCCGAGTGGGACTGGTCGGGCGTGATGGCTGACCTGCAGCTGTTCTACCGTCTCGGCCGGATGCTGGGCATGAGCACCAGTTGGCCCAACTGGAACGAAGGCGACGAGTTCAAGGCGACGCGTGACGAGACCTGCACCGCAGAAGGCGCCGCTTGCGGAACCGTCTGATCAGATAAAGTCTGACGCAAAAAGGGCCGGTTCGCATTCATGGCGAGCCGGCCCTTTCTGTGTACCTTGACAAGATGAGTCGCTCTATTTCGCCAGCAGCCTCTCGGCTATCGCGCGAACCTCCTCGCCCATATCCTCTCGCTGGAGCGCAAGGGCAAGCGTCGCCTCGACGAAACCGGTCTTGCTGCCGCAATCGTAACGGCTTCCGGCAAACGTCACGGCGTGGAACGGCTGGTTCCCGATCATCTTCGCCATCGCATCGGTGAGCTGGATTTCGCCTCCCGCGCCCTTGCCCTGGTTTTCCAGTGTGCGCATGACTTCGGGTTGAAGGATGTAACGACCGGAGATTATCTTGTTCGACGGGGCTTCGGCGACCGGCGGTTTCTCGACGAGCCCGATGACCTCGGTAAGCGTATCCGAAACGCTCGCACCCGGGGCGATGACCCCGTAGCTGGGCACCTCCTTCTGCGGCACCTCGAGGACCGAGATGAGGTTCCCGCCGACTTCATTATAGGCTTCCACCATCTGCTTCATGCAGCCCGGTTCGCCCACCATCAGCTCGTCCGGCAAAAGGATTGCGAAAGGTTCGTCGCCCACGATCGCACGGGCGCACCATATGGCGTGGCCCAGCCCCAGCGGCACCTGCTGACGTACCGTGATGATATCCCCCGGCGTCGCCCGTGTGGGCTCGAGAACGCTCATGTCCTTTCCGCGCTCTTTCATCGTGGTCTCGAGTTCGAACGCCACGTCGAAATGCTCCACGATCGCCGTCTTGCCGCGACCGGTGACGAAGATGATCTGTTCGATTCCTGCCTCGCGAGCTTCGTCCACGGCATACTGGATCAGCGGGCGGTCCACGATGGGAAGCAGTTCCTTCGGGATCGCCTTGGTGGCTGGAAGGAAGCGCGTGCCGAGTCCCGCAACGGGAAAAACGGCTTTTTTGATTGGCTTCTGCTGGCTCATGGATAAGTGGGGTAGGTCCGGGGCTGGAACAGGTCAATCTCTGGTCGGTTGAGGGGGCGATTGACGGGTACAGTGACAGGTGCATGACGCTTGCCACGAAGCCCGCGAGGATTAAAGGCAGGGGTCCATGGACAAACTCATCATACGCGGTGGAAACCGGCTTTCCGGCACCATTCCCATTTCAGGCGCAAAGAACGCGGCCCTCACGCTCATTCCCTGTGCCCTGCTGACCGAAGAAGCGGTGACGCTGCGCAATTTGCCGCGGCTCGCCGACATCGACGGTTTCCAGCATCTGATGACGCAATTCGGGGTGAGTCACACGATCCCCGGCAAGCGCCCTGAAGAATTCGGCAGCAATGTGACCCTGGCCGCAACGCGTATCACCAGCTCTGTCGCGCCCTATGATCTGGTGCGCAAAATGCGCGCCTCGATCCTCGTGCTCGGGCCCCTGCTGGCCCGTACCGGAGAGGCGACGGTTTCGCTGCCGGGTGGCTGCGCTATCGGAAATCGTCCGATCGACCTGCATCTGAAAGCGCTGGAGGCATTCGGCGCGCATATCGAGCTTGCACAGGGTTATGTGAAGGCGACTGCGCCCGATGGCGGCCTGCCGGGCGGCGAATTCGACTTCCCCGTTGTATCTGTAGGCGCGACCGAAAATGCCTTGATGGCGGCGGTCCTGTGCAATGGGACGAGCAAACTCATCAATGCCGCGCGCGAGCCAGAGATTGTCGATCTGTGCAACCTTCTCACAGCCATGGGCGCGGAAATCGAAGGTATCGGCTCATCCGAAATCACCATCCACGGTGTGCCCCGTCTTCACGGAGCCACTTACCGTGTGATGCCCGACCGGATCGAGGCCGGGTCCTATGCCTGCGCCGCTGCCATCACCGGCGGCGAGGTACGGCTGGAAGGAGCCGACGAGCACGACATGGGGTCGACTGTCCACGCCTTGCGCAACATCGGCGTCGAAGTCGAAACCGACAAGCGCGGCATAACAGTCGCGGCCAACAGCAAGCTCAAGGCACATAATCTCACCACCGCGCCCTTCCCAGGGCTCGCAACCGATATGCAGGCCCAGCTGATGAGCCTGCTATGCAAGGCCGAGGGCACCAGCGTCCTCCAGGAAACGATTTTCGAGAACCGCTTTATGCATGTGCCCGAACTGGCGCGCATGGGCGCCGAGATCGAGACCACCGGCCGCACCGCGATTGTGCGGGGTCCGGTCGAGCTGACCGGGGCGGAGGTCATGGCAACCGATCTGCGCGCCTCGATGAGCCTCGTCATTGCCGGACTGGCCGCCAAGGGCGAGACGACGGTTCGCCGCCTGTACCATCTCGATCGCGGTTACGAGCGGCTGGAAGAAAAGCTGCAGCTTGTCGGCGCGGATATCGAACGGGTTGGCGACGACTGAACCTCTGTGGTGGACCTTTCGTGTTGGCCGACCGTTGGTTGGTGTAAGTCACTTACTCGAAAGGAAAGTTATCATGATCCTCAAGCTCGCAGCACTCGGTGCCCTCGGCTATGCCGGCTACCGCTATTACGAAAAGAACCGCGTCGACAGAAATGGCGTCGCCTTTGCGGGCGGTGAACCGGAAGGCAATTTCCGCAATGCCGGATCGGAATCCACGGCTTCGCACGACAGGATGAGTTCAATCGACGAAGCGCTGGACGAGACCTATCCGGCAAGCGACGCGACCGCAAAATACTGATCAGATGGTTTCGACTTTATTCCGGAAGGGTGGCGGGAGCGATTCCGCCGCCCTTTTCATATGAAGGCACCAGCTCATGTGTGACCAGCCAGAGCCGAATGGCTCCCGCAAGGCCTGGGGGAGTACTGCTGCGAATACGGTCGGCATCGATGCTGGCTACCAGCGTGTTGACCGCAATCCCGCGCCGCGCCGCCGCCTGGCGCAATAACTCCCAGAAATACGGCTCCAGGCTGACGGACGTACGATGCCCTTCGATACGGAGCGAGTATTTGACGGGCGGATGATAGGGAGTCGTCATTCGAACCTTCTGCCACGGGCGCACTTGCGATAAAACATGCAGTAGTCGATACCTTGTTCCTTACAAACGGCAGACTGCGCGGTTTATGTGAGCGAAGACAAGGCAAAAGGCGGAAAGGATCGGGGCGCGCCGGGGCAGCCCGCGCTCCCGCCTGACCCTCTGCCTCCCCGGCCGGTAAGTTACACGGCCAAGGAACTTGCCGAGATGGAGCGCCGCGAACGATTGAGCGGGTGGCTTATGCTGTTCTTCGGCGGTGCGGCAATCGCTACCGCCGCCCTTGCAATCTATATTTTCTCCGACGAAATCGAACTCAATGACGAATACGTGCGGCTTGATCCCGATGAACCGGTAGAGCAGAACGACACGCCTTTCATCTGGGGAGAGGCCGAGCCGGAGCCTGCGCAGGTCGACGAGAGCGAGAACACAGTCCCAATTCTGCAGGAACAGTCCGACCGACTCCGGAACGAAAGCGAATTGCGGACCACCGAACAGACCTTCAATTTTCCCCCTCCACCCCGCGAAGATCCCGCCCCGGCATTCATGGGCCCCCCAGCAGGCTCGGTCGACCGCGAGACATCTCGGGCCTTGCGCAGCGGCAAGGCGCAGCTTTGGCGCGAGGATGGCGAACGTGGCTATGTACTGGTGAGCGGGATCGTTACCTACGGAACCCGTGAATGCCGCCAGGTCAGCTACTCGCGATTCGAGCAGGGCCTGCAGGCCACCTCCCCGGCAACCCAATGGTGTCGTCAAGGCAGGAGCGGAAGATGGCGTCCCGACTCGCGCGGACCCGAATAGCGCTAGGGAATGGGCGCCTACTAATTTTTCGGGGTGGCTGGCAGAAGGGGCTGTCGATATTCCTTTGCCCATTGTGGCAAGTTGCGCGACCATATCCCGGATGGACGGCCTCGAAGAACTCACGGACAAGGAGAAGGAAACGCTCCGTCTGATCGTTCGCGGGCACGATGCGAAATCGATGGCGAACGAGCTTTCGCTCTCGGTTCACACGATCAACGAGCGCCTCCGGATAGCTCGTCGCAAGCTTGGGGTCACCAGCAGTCGCGAGGCCGGCCGCATGCTCCTCGAAAGCGAGGGTACCGCACCTCAAAATCTTGCAGACAAAGAATTCGGGGCTGCTCGTCCCGCCGAATCCGGCGAAACGGGACAGAACGCGGCAAGCAAACCGGCTCGCCGCATCCTTGCAGGAGTTCTTGTCATGATGACCTTGTTTGCCGCCGGGCTTATTCTCACGTCACATTTCGCCCAACCACTACAGCAAACCGCGCCCATCGAAACGCCGGCGAGCGATGCTGCCGTCGTTGCGGCTGCGCGCGATTGGCTGGCATTGACCGATGCAGGCGACTGGCAGGCCAGCTTCGATGCGGCAGGCAAGGCCTTCCGCGACGTGAATACCGTGACGGGCTGGACGAGTGCCGCAGAGCAGGTACGCGCCCCGCTCGGCGCTCTTGTTTCACGCGATTTGCTCACGATCCGCTATCTCAACGCACCGCCATACGGTTATCAGGAAGTCGCCTTCGCGACGCGTTACGCAAACAGCAAGGACGAGATTATCGAGACCGTCACCCTCCAACAGGAAGAGGGCGTGTGGAAGGTCGTCGGGATTATGGCTGACTGACGCTGGGCGGGCTTCCGGCACGCGCCGGGAGCCCGCCCCGAGCCTCAATACATATGCTGGCCGCCGTTGATGCTCATGGTCGAGCCGGTGACGAATTCGCCATGTTCCGACACCAGGAAGCTTACGCCGCGTGCGATCTCACTGGCCTTGCCGAGGCGGCCCACGGGGATTTTGGCGACGATCTTCTCCAGCACCGGTTCGGGGACGGCGGCGACCATATCCGTATCGATATAGCCCGGTGCGATGGCGTTGACGGTGATGCCGAAGCGCGCGCCTTCCTGGGCGAGTGCCTTTGTAAACCCATGAATGCCGCTTTTCGCTGCGGCGTAATTGACCTGGCCGTATTGCCCTGCCTGGCCATTGATCGAACCGATATTGACGATCCTGCCCCAGCCGCGCTCCTTCATTCCGGCGAAAGTGGCCTTTGCCATGTTGAAGCAGCCGCCGAGATTGGTGCGCATCACCGCATCCCAATCCTCATAGCTCATCTTCAGGAGCGTGCCGTCGCGGGTGATCCCCGCGTTATTGACCACGATTTCGATCGGGCCATGCTCCTGTTCGACTTTCTTGCAGGCATCCTGGACCGCGTCGAAATCGCCGACATCGAATTTGACGGTGGGGATGCCGGTCTCGTCGGTGAATTTTCTCGCCGCTTCCTCGTTCCCGGCGTAATTGGCGATGACTTTGCAATCGCGCTCGTCACGCAGTCTCTCGCAGATTGCGCGCCCGATGCCGCGCGTTCCACCGGTTACGATGGCAACACGTCCCATAAAATCTCTCCCTGGCCGTTCCGTAGCGTTAGATAGTGTTCTACGCACGCGAACACGACAGCGTAAAGTCAAACCGCCTCCGATCGGTGGCGAACAATCGTATTTCTTCGAGGGAGAGTGCGCGTTCTGCGCGAATCAGAAGCGGATCTGGGTTCCGACGTAAACCGCTTGGTCGTCTTCCAGGCCGTCGGTGAGCGGTCCCAGGCGATCGCGATCCTGCGATAGTCGAACACCGGCCGTCACGTCGAGATTGCGGCTCAGGCGATACGAACCACCGAGGTCGACACGCTGGGTGCCCGCACCTTCGAGCGTCCGTGGCGCACTGCCGGTGCGACCTTCCTGCTGCAGCGCAATTCGCGACTGGAAGCGGTCGGGCTTTCCATCATCTTTGCGGCTGTCGAACTTGGACAGATCGGGCATCGAAATGTCCTTCAGCCCTTCGGCGACGGCGGCAGCGGAAACGCTCCGCGTCGGTTGGGCGAAGCTCTGGTAACCGCGCGCGATACCCAGATTGTACCGAGTGGGTGCGACAGGCAATCCAGCCTGTTCGGAGCCGCTCAGGGTAAGCGATTCGAATCCGCCCCGACCGGAGAGGGTGCGGACGGCCGCTTCGTTCACGCGGACGGCGAAGTTGACCGTGCGGTCACGCTGCGGTGCCGGTTTGCTGGCGGGGGTGAAACGCAGTGCGTCTTCCCCGACGATCTCGGCCACTTTCTGGGCCAGTTCCGGATCCGCACCGGCTGGGGTGAAAGGGAGGAAATCGATCGAACTGGAGGCCGGGAGGTTTTCCGAAGACGTGACGGCGAAACCTGCTGCCGGAACAACCAGCGCAAGGCCTGCGACAGCAAGCATGGCCGGCGCTAACCGTCCCTTACTCCTGCTGATCTTCGCATTGCCCATCGAACGCCTCTATATCCCCAATCTCGCGGAGTTCGTACCTTAATAAGGCATTTCCCCCTTAACCGTTCCCGAACGACTCCGGAAACATCAGGAATGTAAGGCTTCGTCCCTGCCTTGACCAGCTTTTCCACAGGGCCGGGCCAATACGGGACAAGGGTGTTGCGCGAGTCACACAGGAGCGCCACACGATTAAGGGCGCATTCACGCGCGAGGGGCGTCTATGCCAACTCTCGCCGATGGTGGGGAAAGCCAATGCTTGCTCCCGTCCACGCAGTCTTTATAGAGCCGCAACGTTATTACCCGATCCGAGGACCGTTCATGACCGCACACCGTAGCTTCCGCCGTCCCGCCGCCATCGCCATCCTCGGCGTGGCCAGCATCGGCCTTGCGGCTTGCTCGAGCAGCGACCGTCCACGGGCCGATCTCGCTGCGGCACAGGTTTCGACCATCGGCGTGAATTCCTATCTCTGGCGCGCTGCGCTCGAAGCGGTCGGCTTCGCACCCCTGTTGCAGGCGGATTCGGCGGGCGGCGTCATCGTTACCGACTGGTACGCCAACCCGAGCAATCCGGGCGAGCGGGTCAAGATGACCGTTTCGATCCTCGATACCGACCTGCGCGCCGATGCCCTGCGCGTCGCCGCCAGCCGCCAGGTGAACCAGGCCGGAAGCTGGGTCGATGCCCCGGTTCAGGCCGCCACGGTCCAGAAGCTGGAAGACATCATCCTGACCAAGGCGCGCGAACTGCGCCGTCAGGCGATCGCCAACTAAGCAAGCGGGTTCCATTCGCGTCTGAAATCCTTACAGGCGTCCTCCATGAGTGACACCCGTTTCGATCCGGCGCAGGCCGACGCACGCTGGCAGGCCGCCTGGGACAAGGCGCAGACCTTCCGCGCCGACAGCAATTCAGCAAAGCCCAAGAGTTACGTGCTCGAGATGTTCCCCTATCCTTCGGGGCGCATCCATATCGGCCATGTGCGCAACTACACGATGGGCGACGTGCTGGCCCGCTACAAGAAGGCGACTGGGCACGAGGTCCTGCACCCGATGGGCTGGGACGCCTTCGGCATGCCGGCGGAAAACGCGGCGATGGAAAAGGGTGTGCATCCCGGCGGCTGGACCCGCGACAATATCGAACACATGAAGGCGCAGCTGAAGCGCCTCGGCTTCGCGCTCGACTGGAGCCGTGAACTCGCGACCTGCGAGCCCGACTATTACGGCCACGAGCAGGCGCTCTTCATCGATCTGTATGAAGCGGGCCTCGTCTATCGCAAGGAAAGCGAGGTCAATTGGGACCCGGTCGACATGACCGTGCTCGCCAACGAGCAGGTAATCGACGGCAAGGGCTGGCGCAGCGGTGCGGAGGTCGAGAAGCGCAAGCTCAACCAGTGGTTCCTCAAGATTACCGACTTCGCCGAGGAACTGCTTGAAGGGTTGGGCAGCCTGGAGAACTGGCCCGACAAGGTCCGGCTGATGCAGGAAAACTGGATCGGCAAGTCGAAGGGGCTGGAGTTCAGCTTCGATCTTTCGAACGGCGAGAAGCTGCCGGTCTACACCACGCGCCCCGACACGATTTTCGGCGCGAGCTTCGTCGCGGTGGCGGCGGATCATCCGGTGGCGCAAGGCGTGGCGATGAACAATTGCGATGCCGCGAAATTCATCGAAACCTGCAAGAAGGGTGGCACGACAGCAGCCGAACTCGAAACGGCCGAGAAGCTCGGCTTCGACACCGGAATCGGTGCGGTTCACCCGTTCACCGGAGAACACCTGCCGGTCTATATCGCGAATTTCGTGCTGATGGATTACGGCACCGGCGCGATCATGGCGGTGCCGGGGCACGACCAGCGCGACTTCGAATTCGCGACGAAATACGGTCTCCCGATCCCCCGCGTTGTCGCGCCCAGCGTGGAGGACGCCGACAAGCCATTCGACGGCGAGGCCGAGGCGGGCGAAGGCGTGATCGTCAATTCGGATTTCCTCGACGGCATGGAAGTCGAAGACGCCAAACGCGAAATCATCCGCCGGATCGAGCAGCAGGGTCGCGGCCGGGGCAAGACCGTCTGGCGCCTGCGCGACTGGGGCGTTTCGCGCCAGCGCTACTGGGGCACGCCGATCCCCTTCATCCATTGCGAGAGCTGCGGCGTTGTGCCCGCTTCCAAGGACAGCCTGCCGATCAAGCTGCCCGAAGACGTCGACTTCAAGACACCCGGCAACCCGCTGCTGCGACACCCGACGTGGAAGCATGTCGATTGCCCGAAATGCGGCGGCAAGGCGGAACGCGAAACCGATACCCTCGACACCTTTGTCGACTCGAGCTGGTATTTCCTGCGCTTCGCCAGCCAGCCCGCGGACAAGCCCTTCGACAAGGAAGAAGTCGCCAAGTGGCTGCCGGTCGAACAATATATCGGCGGGATCGAGCATGCGATCCTGCACCTGCTCTACGCCCGCTTCTGGACCCGGGCGCTGGCGCATATGGGCCAGATCGAGGTGACAGAGCCCTTCGCCTCGCTGTTCACGCAGGGCATGGTGACGCACGAGACCTATTCGCGCCGCGAGGGCGGCAAGACGGTCTATTACGCGCCCGACGAGATCAGCCGCGAGGCAGAGCGGGCACTGCTGACCGCCGATGGCGGCGAGGTCGAGATCGGCCGCGTCATCAAGATGTCGAAATCGAAGAAAAACGTCGTCGACCCCGACACGATCATCGACACCTACGGCGCCGATGCAGTGCGCTGGTTCATGCTCTCGGACAGCCCGCCCGAGCGCGATTTGCCGTGGTCCGAAGCGGGCATCGAAGGCTGCAGCCGCTTTGTCCACCGTCTCTGGCGCCTGTTCGCGGCCTATGATGCCGGGGCGAAGGGCGAGGACAAGGTGCTGGCGCGCAAGACGCACCAGACCATTGCCGCCGTGGCCGAGGATATCGAGGCGCTCGGCTTCAACAAGGCGGTCGCACGCATTTACGAACTGACCGGCGCAGTCGAAAAGGCAGCGCCTTCCGCCAGCCGCAGCCATGCCATCCGCACGCTGGTCCAGCTCGTGGCCCCTATGATGCCGCACCTCGCCGAGGAAGCGTGGGCCACGCTCGGCGAAACGGGCATGGTCGCCGATGCCGCATGGCCCGAGGTCGATCCGGCGCTGCTGGTCGAGGACGAGGTGACCATCGCCGTCCAGCACAAGGGCAAACTGCGCGATACGCTTACCGCACCCAAGGGCGCTTCGAAGGAAGATCTCGAGGCGATGGCCCTCGCTTCCGAGAACGTCCAGCGTTCGATCGATGGTGCAGAAATCCGCAAGGTCATTGTCGTGCCGGACAGATTGGTGAATATCGTCACCTGATGCGGATATTCCTTGCCCTTTCCGTCGCGCTGGCACTGCCTGCCTGTTCGCTGTCTCCCATGTATGCGGGCGGCAGCGGCGGGGTTGCGCAGAGCCTGGCGGCGGTCGACGTGCCGCCGATCCAGGGCAAGGCAGGCTGGCTGGTCCGCAATGCCCTGAACGAAAAGCTCGGCGCGGCGGGTGTCGCAAACTCCCGCTACCGGCTCGACGTTCGCCTCGACGATAGCCTCGCAGGTCTCGGCGTGCTGGCCGACGATACCATCAGCCGCGAACGCCGCACCCTGCGCGCGCGTTACCAATTGGTGGATGCTTCGACAGGCGAGATACTGCTCGACGCGACCGAAGGCGCAGATGCCGGAATCGATGTCGTTTCCAGCGAATATGCAACCATCGCTGCGGAGAATACCGCGCTGGAGAACCTGACGAAAGAAATCGCCGACCGCATCGTTACCCGCGTCGCACTGACGCTTCGGGACCGGTGAAGCTCACCAGCCGCGATTTCGCCGCCAAGGCCCGGAATGCAGCGGAAAGCTGCACGATATTCTTCTTCTGCGGACAGGACGAGGCAGGGGCAAGTGCCGCAGCGAACGACCTTGTCGCTATGCTCCCCGAACCCGGCGAGCGCGTCGAGATACCCGGTGCCGAACTGCGCGCCGATCCGGCGAAACTGGGCGATGAAGCACGTTCCACCTCGCTCTTTGGCGATAGCCGCCACATCTGGTCCCGCGTTGCAGGCGACGAGGCGCATGAAGCGCTGAAGACGCTCGTCGAAACGGGTGATATGGGAGCTGGCGCAGCTTGCCCGGTAATCGTCGTCGCCACTTCGGCCACCGACAAGTCGCGCACCGCGAAACTGCTCGAAAAGCGCAAGGATGCGCTTGTCGCGATGTTCTATCCGCCCGATCTGCGTTCGGTCACCCAAGTCGTCCGGGGGATGGGCGATACGGCGGGCGTGCGGCTGGATGGAGCGGTGGCGGAGCGAATTGCGCGCGGTGCCAATCTGGATGTGAGGCTGGCACAGAGCGAGGTGACCAAGCTTGCGACCTATCTCGATGCCAGCCCGCAAGCGCCCAAGCCCGCGAATATGGAACACCTCGATGCCGTCGGCGCGGCGAGCGAGGAGGAAGGCTTCGCCTCGCTGGTCAATGCGGTGATGGCGGGGCAGGGCGCGAAGGTCGCCACCGAAATCGCGCGGATGAAGCAGATCGGGCTCAACCCCGTCGGTACCCTGCTCGCGGTGGAACGGCGGGCGGCCCAGCTTGCCCGTATCTCTGCAGCGCTGGGCAATCGCCGTTACCAGGATCTCGACAAGGGCGAGAAAGCGCGGCTCGGCATCTTCTGGAAGGAAGAGCGCGACATAGCAGAGCAGGTCCAGCGCTGGCGCGGCCCCAAGCTCGACCGGCTGACGCTGCGTCTGACCGAACTGCACCGTGAACTGCTGACGAACAGCCAGTCTTCCGAATTGCTGCTTGCCCAGGGCCTGACCGGCATCGCACGCGTTGCTGGTGCGGGGCGGCGTTAGCGCGGCCTAGTCCTGCGGGACGGAGAAGGTCCCGGTTACGCGACCGTTCGATGAAGTCGATCCGGTGCCGGTTACGCCCGAGGAACCGCTGGCCCGGCCGTCGACGCTCGACACGCCGCTGGCCAGATCGATCACAAGCCGTCCGCCATTGAGCGTGTCACCGCCGCGATTGAGCCGCACATTGCCGGCCATGGTAATGATCCGGCGATTGAAATCATAGACTGCCGTATCGCCCCGCGCGCGTTCGTTGCCGCGGGTGACGTTGACGCCGCCGGTCGCCATGATGCGCTGGATACTCAGGTTGCCCGTATCGGAATAGTTCACGATGGTGCGCGCCGCATTGAGGTTCAGCCCCGCCTGCGTGATCTGGACGTTGCCCGACAGGACCACGCGGTTCTGCCGGTCCTGCAACTCGATCCGGTCGGCGGCGTAGGATACGGGGGCGTTGGAATTGTGCCCGGCGATGGCCTGGGCGGACAGCTGCATTCCGGCAAGCGCCGCGAGCGTCAGTGCGAAGCCTGCAGCAGCGCTCTTGGCCATGGTGGGCAAATGACTCTTCATCAGGGCATCCTTAGCTTTCCGGGCTCCATACGTAGCCGCGCATTCCCCGAAAGGGTTATCCGGCGTTCGGCCAGATCTGCATCGAGCCGGTTGGCGCTGAATGTGCCTGCGGGAACTGCTCCCTCGACTCCGCCCGCTCCTTCCAGCGTCTTGTTGTTGAGGTCGAGCGAGACCCCGCTGGCGCGCATGCGGTAACCGTCGGCAGCTACCATGCGCATGGTCCCGTTCACGGCGACCACTTCTTCATTGATGTCATATTGCCCGCCGGGGGCCTCCACCCGCGCGGGTCCCTCGGCCAGCAACATCCGTGCGACGAGCTCGTCCATCCGCACGATCCCCTCGATACTCGATCGCTGGACCGCTTCCCCGGCAGTCAGCGAAAACGGCCGGCCTTGCGCATCCTGCCCGCGGTAGAGCGCATTGTCGACGCGCAGCCGTTCCTGGATGACAGCCACTTCGTTGCGATCGAGAAGGAAGCTGATCTCTCCGCGAGGGGAAAGCGGCGTGATGATCATCAGCGCGGCAAGTACGCCAACGCCCATCGGCAGGGCCCGGACGAGGAAGCTGACCAGCCGGTCGTGGCTTCCGCCGGGCGCGGCGAAATGCTGGCGGCGCGAGCGCAATTGCTTCGCCTCCTGCGTTTCGATCCTGCGCTTGCGGAATACCATGCCGGCTTACCTGCTCCCCTCAGGCTGACGCGTGGCTGAAGATATCGTGATCCTGCCAGCCGAGAATATCGAGATGCGCCCGGGCGGGAAGGAAATCGAAACAGGCCTGTGCCAGTTCCATCCGGCCTTCGCGTTCGAGACGGCGGTCGAGTTCTTCCTTCATCCGGTGGAGGAAGCGCACGTCGGAGGCTGCGTAATCGCGCTGCGCCTCGTTCAGTTCGGGGCCGCCCCAATCCGAGCTTTGCTGGACCTTGGACATGCTTTCGCCGAGCAATTCCTCGACCAGGTTCTTGAGGCCATGCCGGTCGGTATAGGTGCGGACCAGCTTGCTGGCGATCTTGGTGCAATAGCAAGGCGCCGCGGTGACGCCGAGGTAATATTCGATCGCCGCAAGGTCGAAACGCGCGAAATGGAACAGCTTCACACGCTCCGGATCGGCGAGAACCGCCTTGAGATTGGGCGCGTCGTAATCGCTATCGGGGCCGAAGCGGACGAGATGTTCGTCGCCCTTGCCGTCGCTGATCTGCACAAGGCACAGCCGGTCGCGGATGGTGACGAGGCCCATGGTCTCGGTATCGACGGCCACCGGGCCATCGGCGAGCACGCCTGCGGGAAGGTCTTCTTCGTGGAAATGAACTGCCATGCCCTGCGCCTTAGAAGCATTGGGGATTGTAGGAAAGGGCGGACTGGCCCCCTGCGACAAGGGCGGGCAGAATGGGCTGATGAGTGACAGCGTACCCGAAAGCTGGAAGCCGGTTCTGGATCCCGTGCTGGAGGCCGAAGAAGCGCGCCGGCTGGGCGGCTGGCTGCGCGCGGAGGAAGGGGCCGGCAAGATCGTCTATCCGCCACGCGGTTGCCGGCTGAAGGCGCTCGAACTGACCCCGCTCGACAAGGTCAAGGTCGTGATCCTCGGGCAGGATCCCTATCACGGGCCGGGGCAGGCGATGGGCCTCAGCTTCTCCGTCCCGCAGGGCGTGCGTCCGCCGCCGAGCCTGGCGAATATCTACAAGGAACTGGAATCCGATTGCGGCATCGCCCGTCCTCGGGATGGCGATCTTACGAATTGGGCCAGGCAGGGCGTGCTGCTGCTCAACAACACGCTGACGGTCGAGGCGGGGCGGGCCGGCAGCCATGCTGGGCGCGGCTGGGACGCGGTAACCGATGCCTGCATCGCGGCGGTGGCGGACCGGCCCGTTCCCTCTGTCTTCATCCTCTGGGGAAGCCACGCACAGGCGAAGGCGAAACGGATACCGAAGCTTCGCAGCGGGCCGCATCTCGTCATCGAAAGCCCACATCCCAGTCCGCTGTCGGCTCATCGCGGCTTCTTCGGTTCAAGGCCTTTCAGCCGGACCAATGCTTTCCTGGAAGAACAGGGGCGCGGGGCGGTGGACTGGAAACTCTAGCTTCCAAGCCGGGAGGCGGCTGCCGGGAAATGCGACTGCGAACGTTTCCAGTTGCATTTGACTGCAGGATCGGCATTTTTGTTGCAATGCAGCATGAAACCAACTTCCAAACCACGCAGGCCGTCGTCGGGCAGGCGATGCACGAACGGCTGATGATCCGCGCGATCTACAATGCCTCCGAACTGACGCTCGCCCCGCACCAGATCGTCCTGCGCAACGATGCGCTCTACCTGGGGGCGGTGAACCCGAAGAAGAACCGCCGCGTCGACGAGGAGCCGAGCCTCGGCTATTTCAAGCTCGACGGCCTGTCCGACCTCGCGCTGACCGACGAGCGGTTCGAGCCGCTCCCGGCGGAAGCCTGCGGGCCTGCGCGCGAAGGCGATCAGGTCATCGTCGCGCTCGACTGACCGGGCGCCGTCCTACCTTGGCAGTTCGCTGACGCCCATCAGCGCTTCGTCCACCGCGCGGGCACACTGACGGCCTTCGCGGATGGCCCAGACCACAAGGCTCTGCCCGCGCCGCATGTCGCCGCAGGCGAAGACATGCGGTTCGCTGGTGGCATAGCGGCTGGTGTCGGCTTTCACATTGCCGCGCTCATCCAGTTCCACGCCTGCCCGGTCTAGCAGCCCGCGGCGCTTGGGGCCGGTAAAGCCCATGGCGAGCAGGATGAGATCGGCCTTGAGCGTGAACTCGCTTCCCTCGACCTCGATCATCCGGCCGTCCTTCCACTCCACCCGCACGCATTCGAGCCCGGCGACATCGCCGCCGTCCTCGACCACGCGCTTGGTCAGTACGGCCCAGTCGCGCTCGACGCCTTCCTCATGGCTGGAGGAAGTGCGCAGCTTCAGCGGCCAGTCGGGCCAGGTCAGCGCCTTGTCTTCCTTTTCAGGCGGCTTGGGCATGATCTCCAGCTGGGTGACGCTGGCCGCGCCCTGCCGGTTGCTCGTACCCACGCAGTCGCTGCCGGTGTCGCCGCCGCCAATCACAATCACGTGCTTGCCGGTCGCAGTGAGTGAACCGCGGGGGGCGGCGCGCACTTCGTCGTCGCCCGCATTGCGCTTGTTCTGCTGGGTCAGGAATTCCATCGCGAAACGCACGCCGGGAAGCTCCGCGCCCGGAATGTCGAGCATGCGCGCTTCCTCCGCTCCGCCCGCCAGCACGATGGCGTCGAAATTCTCCTGCAGCGCGGTGAAACTGACCTCCACGCCGACTTCGCTGGAGGTGCGGAACTGCACACCCTCGGCTTCCATCTGCACCGCGCGGCGGTTGATGAGATGCTTTTCCATCTTGAAGTCGGGAATGCCGTAACGCAGCAGCCCGCCGATCCGGTCGGATTTTTCGAACACGGTCACGGCATGGCCCGCGCGCGCCAGTTGCTGTGCGGCGGCAAGGCCGGCGGGGCCGCTGCCGATCACCGCGACCGACTTGCCGGTCTGCTTTTCCGGCACTTCGGGCTTGACCCAGCCTTCGCGAAAACCGCGGTCTATGATCGCGCATTCGATGCTTTTGATCGTCACCGGCGCATCGACGATGTTGAGCGTGCAGGCCGCCTCGCAAGGTGCGGGGCAGATGCGGCCGGTGAATTCGGGGAAATTGTTGGTCGAGTGGAGAACCTCGAGCGCATTCTTCCAGTCGTCTTCATAGACCAGATGGTTCCAGTCCGGGATGATGTTGTTCACCGGGCAACCGTTGTGGCAGTAGGGAATGCCGCAGTTCATACAGCGCGCGGCCTGCTTCTTCAGCACGTCGTCGCCCTGCGGAAGGACGAATTCCTTATAGGTCTTCAGCCGCTCTTCCGGTGCGACGTAAGAGCGCTCCTCGCGCTCATATTCGAGAAAGCCGGTTTCCTTGCCCATCAGCTTGCCACCAAGTCCAAAGTCAAAATTTCCGTTCGTGCTGAGCTTGTCGAAGCACCGCATTTTCTTTTGAGCGCAGCGCCGGGAAAGAAGGACGGCCCTTCGACAAGCTCAGGGCGAACGGGATGGAGGAGGCAGCTCATTCCGCAGCCTCCATCGCTGCTTCCTCACGCTCGGTTTCGAGCAGCTTGAGCGCGCGCGCATAGTCGCGCGGCATGACCTTGCGGAAGTTCTTCAGTTCGTTCGTCCAATTGTCCAGCAGCGCCTTCGCCCGCGCCGATCCGGTGTGAAGCAGGTGGCGTTCCACCAGCAGCTTGAGCCGCTCGGCATCGTGGTAGAGCGGATCGCCCATGCCGGGATTGTCGACGCTGACGGCGCGCTGCTGCGGCTTGCCCCAGCTTTTCTCCGCGCCTTCCCCGTCGCCCGGTTTCACGTCGAGCACATCGACCTGCGCGTGGTTGACGAGACGGGTGAACTCGCCGTCCGGATCATAGACATAGGCGATGCCGCCGCTCATGCCTGCGCCGAAGTTGCGGCCCGTCTTGCCGAGCACGCAGACCACGCCGCCGGTCATGTATTCGCACGGATGATCGCCCGCGCCTTCGACCACGGCGACCGCGCCCGAATTGCGCACGGCAAAACGTTCGCCCGCCACCCCGGCGAAATAGGCTTCGCCCGCAATCGCGCCATAGAGCACCGTGTTGCCGACGATGATGTTGTCGGTCGGCTCGCGCGGCACACCTTGCGGCGGCTTTACCGCGATGCGCCCGCCCGAAAGGCCCTTGCCGACATAGTCGTTGGCATCGCCGGTCAGGCTCATGGTCACGCCGTGGGCCAGCCAGGCACCGAAGCTCTGCCCGGCAACCCCGGTCAGGTCGATCCGGATCGTGTCTTGCGGCAGGCCGTGATGGCCATAAGCCTCTGCAATCCGGCCCGACAGCATGGTGCCGACCGTGCGGTTCACATTGCGGATGGTGCGGGTAATCTGGACCGCCTGACCGCTTTCGATGGCGGGCTTGCAGGCCTCGATCAGCTCGACGTCCATCGCCGCGGCAAGGCCGTGGTCCTGGTTCTCTGTGTGATGGAGTGACCGGCCCTCTTCGACCGGCACGGCATGCAGGATGCGCGTCAGGTCGATGCCATGCGCCTTCCAGTGACGCCGCACGCGGCGCATGTCGATCTTGTCGACGCGGCCGATCATTTCCTCCACCGTGCGGAAGCCCATCTCGGCCATGATCGCCCGCAGCTCTTCAGCGACGAAGAAGAAATAGTTGATCACGTGTTCGGGCGTGCCGGTGAAGCGCTTGCGCAGCACCGGGTCCTGCGTCGCCACGCCGACCGGACAGGTATTGAGGTGGCATTTGCGCATCATGATGCAGCCCGCGGCGATCAGCGGGGCGGTGGCAAAACCGAATTCGTCCGCGCCCAGCAAGGCGCCGATGGCGACATCGCGCCCGGTGCGCAGCCCGCCGTCGACCTGCACTGCGATGCGGCTGCGCAGATCGTTGAGCAGCAAGGTCTGCTGCGTCTCGGCAAGGCCGATCTCCCAAGGGCTGCCGGCATGGGTCAGGCTGGTCAGCGGGCTCGCGCCCGTGCCGCCTTCATAGCCCGAGATGGTCAGATGATCGGCCTTGGATTTCGACACGCCTGCAGCCACCGTGCCCACGCCCACTTCGCTGACCAGCTTCACGGAAATGCGGGCCTCGGGCTGGACGTTCTTGAGGTCGTGGATCAGCTGCGCCAGATCCTCGATCGAATAGATGTCATGGTGCGGCGGGGGCGAGATCAGGCCCACGCCCGGGGTCGAATGCCGCACCTTGCCGATCCGCTTGTCCACCTTGTGGCCGGGCAACTGCCCGCCTTCGCCGGGTTTCGCGCCCTGCGCCATCTTGATCTGGATATCGTCCGAATTGACGAGATATTCGGTGGTCACGCCGAAGCGCCCGCTGGCCACCTGCTTGATCCGGCTGCGCATCGAATCGCCGTTTTCCAGCGGACGGAAACGCTCGGGCTCCTCGCCGCCTTCGCCCGTGTTGGAACGGCCGCCCATGCGGTTCATCGCGATCGCCAGCGTGGAATGCGCCTCGTGACTGATCGAACCGAAGCTCATCGCACCGGTGCTGAAGCGCTTGACGATTTCGGCAGCCGGTTCGACCTCGTCGAGATCGAGCGGGCGTTCGGCCTTCTTCAGTTCCATCAGCCCGCGAATGGTCAGCAGGCGTTCGGACTGCTCGTTGATCGAGGCTGCGAATTCCGCGTAATTCTTCGGATCGCTGCCCCGCACCGCGTGCTGGAGGTTGGCGATATTCTGCGGCGTCCAGGCATGGTCCTCGCCGCGGATACGGTACTGGTAGATGCCGCCCACATCGAGCATGCCCTTGTAGAGCGGGCTGTCGCCGAATGCCTGCGCGTGGCGGCGCACGGTCTCTTCCGCCACCTCCTTCAGGCCGATGCCTTCGATGGTGGTCGCAGTGCCGGCGAAATAGGCGTCGACGAACTCGCTCGACAGGCCGACCGCATCGAAGATCTGCGCGCCGCAATAGGATTGGTAGGTCGATATGCCCATCTTGGACATGACCTTGAGGATGCCCTTGCCGACCGCCTTGACGAAATTCTTCTGTACCGTGTCGGGATCGAGATCGGGCATCTTGCGGCTACGCAAATCCTCCAGCGTCTCGAAGGCGAGATAGGGGTTGATCCCTTCCGCACCGTAACCCGCCAGCGCACAGAAATGGTGCACTTCGCGCGCCTCGCCGGTTTCGATGACCAGCCCGGTCTGCATCCGCAGGCCCTGCCGCACCAGCTGGTGATGGACCGCCGCCGTTGCCAGCAGCGCGGGCATGGCGATCCGGCCCGGCCCCTGCCCGCGGTCGGACAGGATCAGGATATTGGCATCGCCCAGCACTGCTTCGGTCGCCGCCCAGCACATTTCCTTCAGCGCCATGGCGAGGCCATCCGCGCCGGTGCTCGCATCCCAGGTGATGTCGATGGTCGCGGTGCGGAAGGCGCCGTCCAGCGCCACTTCGACCGAGCGAATTTTCGCCAGGTCGATGTTGGTGAGGATGGGCTGCGAAACTTCCAGCCGCTTGTGCGTGCCCCCGTCGCGGCCGAGCAGGTTCGGGCGCGGGCCGATCATCGACAGCAGGCTCATCACCAGCTCTTCGCGGATCGGGTCGATCGGCGGATTGGTCACCTGCGCGAAGTTCTGCTTGAAATAATCGTAGAGCAGGCGGCTGCGCGTGGAGAGCACGGCTATGGGCGTGTCAGTGCCCATCGATCCGATCGGGTCCTCCCCATTGGAGGCCATCGGTTCGAGGAAGCGCTGGATGTCTTCCTGCGTGTAGCCGAAGGCCTGCTGGCGGTTGAGCAGCGCGATTTCGCTTTTCGCGATTTCGGACAGGTCGGGTTCGATATGGTCGAGATCGGCGAGCTTGTACTGCGCCTTTTCCAGCCATGCCTCGTAAGGCTCTGCAGCGGCGAGGTCGGTCTTCAGCTCCTCGTCGGTAACGATGCGCCCTTCCTCGAGGTCGATCAGCAGCATCTTGCCCGGCTGGAGCCGCCATTTGCGGGTGATGTCTTCCTCTGCAAAGGGCAGCACGCCGCTTTCCGAGGCGAGGACCACGAGGTCGTCCCTGGTCGTGCACCAGCGCGCGGGGCGCAGGCCGTTGCGATCGAGGCAGGCGCCGATCTGGCGGCCATCGGTGAAGCACACCGCTGCGGGGCCATCCCAGGGCTCCATCAGCGCGGCGTGATATTCGTAGAAGGCGCGGCGCGCGGGATCCATCAGCTCGTTCTTTGCCCAGGCCTCGGGCATGAGCATCATCATCGCATGGGCCAGCGAATAGCCGCCGGTCAGCAACAGCTCGAGCGCATTGTCGAGGCAGGCGGTGTCCGACTGGCCGTGCGGGATCAGCGGCCACATCTTGTCGAGATCCGCGCCCAGCAACTCGCTTTCCATCGTGCGGCGGCGGGCCTCCATCCAGTTCACATTTCCGCGAACTGTGTTGATCTCGCCATTATGCGCCATGAAGCGATAGGGATGTGCCAGCCGCCAGCTGGGGAAGGTGTTGGTGCTGAAACGCTGGTGCACGAGGCCCAGCGCGCTGACGCAATCGGGGTCGCGCAGATCGTCGTAGAAGCTGCCGACCTGGTTCGCCAGCAGCAGTCCCTTATAGACTACGGTGCGGCTGGAGAAGCTCGGGATATAGGCCTGGCTCAGGCCCGGGATGTCGTGTTTGGCCTCCAGCGCGGCGAGCGGGTTCAGCGTCTGCTTGCGGATGACCACCAGCTTGCGCTCGAAAGCATCCTGGTCGGGGCAGTTCTGGCCGCGCGCGATCACGCACTGGCGGATGACCGGCATCGATGCGACCACGGCATCGCCCAGCCCGTCGAGCGTGGTCGGCACGTCGCGCCAGCCCACGACCCGCTGGCCTTCCTTGGCTACGAAGCGTTCGAGCTGCTTCTCGACGAAATCAAGCGCTTCATTCACCTGCGGCATGAAACACATGGCGACCGCATAATCACCCGGTGCGGGCAGGTCGCGCCCTTCCTTTTCGGCCCATTTGCGGAACAGCGGGTCGGGAATCTGCAGCAGGATACCCGCCCCGTCGCCCAGCAGCGGATCCGCGCCAACCGCGCCGCGGTGGTCGAGATTGGCAAGTATTTCAAGGGCTTGCGTTACAATCGCGTGGCTCTTCTGCCCCTTGATATGCGCGACCATGCCGACGCCGCAGGCATCGTGCTCGTTGCGCGGATCGTAGAGGCCCTGCGGAAGAGGGCCTTCACCGGGGGTATGATGAGCCAGAACCTGCATTCGCCGAAGCGTCCTCCTTGCCCGCGCCCCCTGCGGCCCTCCTGGCCGGAAGTGGAAGCGCGGAAATTGTGCAGCGCCGCACGGGCGCCCGCCAAAATGTCGCGAGGCTTCCTTTTGCAGGCAACAAAGCGGTTTTGCAACCGCGTCAGGGTTTAGGAAAATTTCACCGTGGCCAAGAATTGCCGGTTCCTGCTGCGATGCAGCATCGCAAAGGCGTCTCCGTCAAGGCCTCGGATCAAGGGCCTAGTCGCGCCGGTTGACCTGGCCCAGCCGTTCGAGCGCGCTCCGCAGCGCGGCCTGCGCTTCCGTAGGTGCAACGCCGCCCGCCGTGCTATCTTCTTCATCTGGCGAATCGGGGCCATCAGGTGCTTCGGGCATCCGGCGGCTGGCCTCGCGGCGGAGGAAGGCGATGACCGGATCGTCCTCGGAAACTTCGGGCAAATCCCGATCATCAGCACCAGTATCCTCGGCAGGAATTTCGCGCGTCATCTGGACCGGTTGCGGAGCGGGCTGCTGCGCCGCCTCCTCGCTTTCCGTTACCATTTTCTTGTGCTGTTCCAGCGCACCTTCGAGCCGATCGAGCAGACCGCCGAGGCTCATATCACCCAATGGTTCCGGCGATTCGTCGAGAGTGTCTGGCTCGGCGCTGTCTTCGGCGTAATCCGCAGGGACCGGCTCACGCCCCGGATCGAATTCCGGCACGTGTTCGATCTCGGCGTCTTCGGGGATCTCGCCATCTTCGGTTCCAAATGCGGTATACTCGGCAGTCTCGTCCTCTTCGGACCATGTATCCTGCACTGCCCCCTCTTCCGCGACGTTTGCCCCACCTTCCATATCCGCATAGACCGCTTCGAATTCCTCTACCGGGCCGGCCGGCGGGATATCGTCGATGGAATATTCGGTCTCGTAACTGGCTTCCCCGGTCGGGGCGCTGATCGCGATGCCTTCCTCGCCAATGTCCTCGCGGGCCGAGAAGACCCGGCGGCGGCGCGGTTCTTCCATGCCGTCTGCCGGCATTTCGGCCTCATCCTGCCAGGCGCTGTCTTCCAGAAATTCGAATCCCGGCGCAAAGGCGCGGGGCGCAGCAGCGGCGGCAATGCGCCCGGCTACCGCGATGCCGAACAGCAGGCCGAACAGCGCAACGACGATGCAAAGTACCGCCACCCCAGCCCCACTCACGGGCGGCGCGAATATCGCGTGTAGCGGCGCAAGCCCTGTGCTGCGGGCGATCAGCGCATGGACATGGGGCGGCATCAGCCACATCCCGCCGCCCAGAAGCAGCGCGAACCACGCTCCTACCAGCGGCTTGAACCATGCCCGGCCCAACAGGCCGGTATTGCCATGATGATCGCTCATTCGGTTCCTGTCAGCTTCGTACCTATCCTAGCACGCCGCCCGCGCTAGGCTCGCTTGGTTAACTTCGCGCTAACGATGCCTGTTCCGCCTCTGCGATGCAATTGCCCATTCGCAGGGAGCCGCGATGCCGTAACGGCAGATTCCGGGCGGTTGCGCACCCCTGTTCCATGCGCCATGAGTCCGCCCGCAAGCGCGCTCATGGAGTCGCGCATTCGGGTGATTTGAAGGAGAGCGAGGCATGACCCCCCAGGACGTAGCAGCCAAGATCGGCGAACAAGTCGGAACCAGCGAATGGGTCGAGATGAGCCAGGAGCGTATCAACCAGTTTGCGGAAGCCACTGGCGACCACCAGTTTATCCATGTGAACGAGGAAGCGGCCAAGATGACGCCCTTCGGCGGCACCATCGCGCATGGCTTCCTGACTCTGTCGATGATCCCTTATCTTACCGCGAACAGCGATGTTCCGCGGGTCGACGGGATCAAGATGGCGGTCAACTACGGCGGCAACAAGACGCGTTTCATCAACCCCGTCCGTTCTGGCAAGAAGATCCGTGGCCACTGGAAACTGCTCGAAATGACCGAGAAGCGCCCCGGCCAGTGGCAACAGACCATGGAGATCACCATCGAGATCGAAGGCGAGGATAAGCCTGCGCTGATCTGCGAATGGATGACCATGTATTTCGTCTGATTCCCTTCTCCTCCCCCGGAGGAACAGACGTTCAACACTTTGAGAGAATTAAGGAATGACCATGCGTGACGCAGTCATCGTTTCCACCGCCCGCACCGCCATCGGCCGCGCCTACAAGGGCGGGTTCAACGACACCAAGGGCCCGACGCTGGGTGCCTATTCGCTAAAGCCCGCGATCGAGCGTGCCGGCATCGAAGCCGGTGAGGTCGACGACGTGCTGTGGGGCGCTGCACTCCAGCAGGGCACGCAAGCCGGCAATCTCGCCCGCCAGGTCGCGCTGCGCGCCGGTTGCCCCATCGGTACTAGCGGCATGACTATCGACCGCCAGTGCTCTTCGGGCCTGATGAGCATCGCCACCGCCGCCAAGCAGATCATTACCGACCGGATGGATGTGGTCGCTGCCGGCGGCCAGGAATCGATCAGCCTCGTGCAGACCAAGGAAATGCGCGTGATGCCCGATCCCGAACTGATCGCGATGCACGGCGCCATCTACATGCCCATGCTGCAAACGGCCGAAACGGTTGCCCAGCGCTATGGCATCAGCCGTGAAGCGCAGGACGAATACGCTCTGCAGAGCCAGCAACGTACTGCCAAGGCACAGGAAGAGGGCCGTTTCGACGACGAGATCGTCCCCGTTTCCACCACGCACAAGGTGCAGGACAAGGAAACCGGCGAAATCTCGGATGTCGACATCACCATCGCCAAGGACGAGGGTAACCGTCCCTCAACCACGCTCGAAGGCCTTCAGGGTCTGAAGCCGGTAATGGGTGAAGGGACCACCATCACCGCAGGCAACGCCTCGCAGTTGTCGGACGGTTCATCGGCCAGCGTACTGATGGAAGCCAAGGTCGCCGAACAGAAGGGCCTTCAGCCGCTGGGTCGCTATGTCGGCATGGCAGTCGCGGGCACCGAGCCCGACGAAATGGGTATCGGCCCGGTCTTCGCCATTCCGAAGCTGCTCAAGCGGTTTGATCTCAATGTCGACGACATCGGTATCTGGGAATTGAACGAAGCCTTTGCGGTGCAGGTGCTCTACTGCCGCGACAAGCTTGGCATCGACAATGACAAACTCAACGTCAGCGGTGGTTCGATCTCGATCGGCCATCCCTATGGCATGACCGGCGCACGCTGCACCGGCCACGTCCTGCTCGAAGGTAAGCGCCGCGGCGCGAAATACGGCGTCGTCACCATGTGCGTCGGCGGCGGTATGGGCGCAGCCGGCCTGTTCGAGATATTCTAGACCGAAAGGAACTTTCGATGACCGAACGGTGGCCCAAACTCGATTACGAGGCCGATCGTCCGGTCATCGAGAGTCTCCATGCCTATCTGCAGGTCATGGGTAAACTGCCGACCCGCGCCCTGCCATGGTGCAACCACAGCTGGCATCTTGCACTGCGCGTGGTACCGCGCGGCTTCCGAAGCTATCCGGTGTTTACCGCCAGCGGCGAGGCGGAAGTGCTGTTCGACTGCCTTTCGAGCAAGGTGATGGTCGAGACATCGGGCGGACTCGTCGACGGTTTCGATGTGACCGGACAGAGCGTTGCGCATTTCTTCGGCCAACTTTCCTCGCTGCTCGACAGGGCCGATGTCGGGACCTCGGTTGCGGGAAGGCCCAACGAAGTCGAAACCGCCATTCCCTTTAGCGAAGATACGACCGAAAGGATTTGGGACCCAGCTGTTCTCGCCCGCATCCACCGGGCGTTTTCCGACGCCAACCGCGTGTTCGAGCGTTTCCGCACAGGTTTCGTCGGCAAATCGAGTCCCAGCCACTTTTTCTGGGGCAGTCTGGATCTGGCCGTAACGCGCTTCTCGGGTCGCGAGGCGCCCCTTCATCCGGGCGGTTTTCCCAACCTGCCCGATGCAGTGACCCGCGAAGCCTATAGCCACGAGGTCGCCAGCGCGGGCTTCTGGCTCGGCGGTGGCGGCGTCGATCAGGCCGCCTTCTATGCCTATGGTTATCCGACGCCCGATGGCCTTGCAGATATTACCGTGGAGCCTGCTGGAAGCTATTGGCAGGGCGAGCTCGGCGAATTCATCCTGCCCTATGAGCAGGTGCGGAACAGCATCGATCCCGAACAAGAGCTCATGGCTTTTCTCGAAAGTACCTATGCTGCCGTGGCCGATCTCGGCGATTGGTCCCGCAAAACCCTCGAAGTTCCGCTTGGTACATTCGGAAAGCCCTACGATGTCGAGGCCTGTCGCAAGGGGTGACTTGCCACCGACGCCCATTGCGCGCAGGATCGCGCAATGGGCGTGATGGAAATTATCGGGATCGCGGGCAGCGTCAGCCTGCTGGCAGGGTGGCGGCTGTACCTGAGTATCTTTGCCACCGGTCTGGCGATGCGACTCGGCGCGCTGCCTCTGCCCGAACATCTCCAGAGTCTCGATGCGCTGGCCAATCCATGGGTGATGGGCATTGCCGCCATCGCCGCGATTGCGGAATTCTTCGCCGACAAGGTGATGTGGCTCGATAGTGCTTGGGACGCGGTCCATACCTTCGTGCGTCCCGTGGGCGGGGCGTTGCTGGCGCTGGCGATCGTCGATCCGTCGGACCCGGCTACCCAGGTGGTCGCTTTCCTGCTCGGCGGCGGCGCGGCGCTGACGGCGCATGCCGGCAAGGCCGGCGCGCGAGGAGTGGTGAACGCCAGTCCCGAACCGGTCAGCAATGTCGCCGTATCGACCGCTGAGGATGTGGTGACGGCGGGATTGCTCTATGCCGCTTACGAATACCCCTATGTTGCCGGTGGTATCGCGCTGGTGCTGCTGGCGCTGGTCGTCTGGCTGATCTGGCTGGCGCGTAAGGTGGTGCGCAGGCTGTTCGGGCGAAAGTCTGCCGAACCGCCGCCTAGCGGCTAAGCTGGAAGACAGCGAATTCCGCACGCCAGTTGCTGCCCCCAGCCACGGGCCTGCTGCCGGAAAAGAACCATTCGCGCTCGATCTTCGCGCCTTTCTCGCGCGCCAGTTCGCGGAAGTCCTTCACCGTCACGTGATGGATATTGGGCGTTTCGTACCAGCTTACGGGGATCGCCCGCGTCACCGGCATCCGGCCGCCCAGCATGAGTGCCGCCCGAGTGCGCCAATGCGCGAAATTGGGAAAGCTGACGAAGGCCTGCCGCCCGACCCGCAGCAGTTCTTCGAGCATGAGGTCGGGTCGCGTGGCAGTCTGCAACGTCTGGCTGAGCACTGCGTAATCGAACCCGTTGTCGGGATAGTCGGCGAGTTCGCGATTGGCGTCGCCCTGAACCACCGAAAGGCCCTGCGCCACGCAGCGTTCGACACAAGCGCCGTCGATCTCCATCCCGCGCGCATCGACACGTTTGCAATCTCGCAACTCGGCCAGCAGCGCCCCGTCGCCGCACCCGATATCGAGCACGCGTGTTCCCGGTTCGATTGCTTCGGCGATGGCGGCGAGATCGGGGCGCAGGCTCATTCGAGGAACCCTTTCACCACCCGGTCGAGCGCAGGCACGTCGAGCAGGAAGCTATCATGGCCATGCGGAGCGGATAGTTCGACGAAGCTCACCGCCGCCCCAGCCGCATTGAGTGCGCGCACCACATGGCGGCTTTCACTGGTGGGATAGAGCCAGTCGCTATCGAAGCTGACGAGGCAGAAGCGCGCGCTGGTGCCGGCAAAGGCATCGGCGAGCTTTCCGCCATGCTCTTCGGCAAGATCGAAATAATCCATCGCGCGGGTGATATAGAGATAGCTGTTGGCATCGAACCGCCGCGTAAAACCTCTGCCCTGATAGCGCAGGTAGCTTTCGACCTGGAAATCGGCATCGAAGCCGAAACTTTTGGCCTCACGGTCCTGCAGGTTCCGCCCGAATTTCCCGGTCAGCGCCTCTTCGGAGAGATAGGTGATATGCGCCGCCATGCGCGCCACTGCGAGACCCGCGTCGGGTTGTTCGGCGGAATCATAGTAATCGCCCAGCTGCCAGTTGGGATCGGCCATGATCGCTTGCCGTCCCAATTCGTGGAACGCGATATTTTGCGCCGAATGGCGGCTGGTCGAGGCAATGACCAGCACCCTCGCGGCGCGATCACGCCAGTTCGCGGCGAGGCTCAAGGCCTGCATTCCGCCCATCGATCCGCCGACCACTGCGTGAAGCCGCTCGATACCGAGTTCGTCAAGCAAGGCCACCAGTGCACGGACCATATCGCGAATGGTGATGACGGGAAAACGCATTGCATAAGGCTTGCCGTCGCTCGCCTCGCTCGCAGGCCCGCTCGAACCCATGCAACTGCCGATCACATTGGCGCAGACGACATGATAGCGATCGGTGTCGATGGGCTTGCCGGGGCCGACCATCCGCTCCCACCAGCCTGGCTTTCCGGTGACCGGATGCGGTGAAGCGACATACTGATCGCCGGTCAGAGCGTGGCACAGCAGGATTGCATTGGAGCGGTCTTCGTTCAGCTCGCCATAGGTTTCAAAGGCGATTTGCGGAGACGCCAGTTCGCCCCCGCCATCGAGGGCGAGCGGTTTGGGCAATTCCAGCGTGAAGGATGTCCCGGCCATGGCTCCGCCTCTAGCCGTGCGACAGGCGCTTGTCGAAGGGCGGTTTTTCTTTCATGCGCCGAAGCCGCAATGGCAGACAGACCCACGATGAAACCCTGGATCGAAAAGATCCACGCCTATGTCCCCGGCAAGAGCAAGGGGGCGGACGGGCGCGAACTGATCAAGCTATCGGCCAATGAAAATCCGCTGGGATGCAGCGTGGCTGCACTTGCGGCCTTGGCAGAACCTGCCGGACCCGCTCGCTATCCCGATCCCGATGCCATGGCGCTCAGGACTAAGATCGGCGAAGTCCACGGGATCGATCCGGCGCGGATCGTTTGCGGAACAGGCTCGGACGAATTGCTCAATCTGGCCGCGCAGGCTTTCGCCGGACCGGGCGACGAGGTGCTCTATGCGCGATTTTCCTTCGTCGTCTACGAGATCGCTGCGCGTCGCTGCGGAGCAACGCCGGTCGAAGCGCCCGATGTCGCGTACGCTACGGATGTGAACGCGCTGCTTGGCGCAGTGACAGAAGCCACCCGCGTGGTCTTTCTTGCCAACCCGAACAATCCGACCGGTACCTTTTTGCCGAGAAGCGAAATCGAGCGGCTGCATGCAGGATTGCCATCCGATGTGCTGTTGGTGATCGACCAGGCCTATGGCGAATATCTGGAAGAGAACGAGGACGATGGCGGTATTGCGCTGGCGGCGGCACACGAAAACGTTCTCGTCACCCGGACCTTTTCCAAGATTTATGGGCTGGCAGGGGAACGGATCGGCTGGGCGACCGGTGCACCCCATCTGATAGACGCGCTCAACCGTATCCGCGGGCCTTTCAATGTGACCACTTCGGGCCAGAAAGCTGCGATCGCGGCGCTGGACGACCAGGCCTTCGTTTCACAGTCCCGCGAAGCGAACAATCGCGGGCGCGCCCGCTTTGCGGAGGCGATTTCAGCGTTCGGCAATCATGGCCTGAAAGCCGTTCCGAGCAAGGCAAACTTCCTGCTTGTACTGTTCGAAGGCAGGCTGACCGCGGAGCGAGCGCTCGCCGCGCTTGCTGATGGGGGGTATGCCGTGCGCCACCTTCCCGGACAAGGGCTGCCGCAGGGTCTTCGGATCACCATCGGCACGTCGGAGCAAATGGATGCGATCTTGGATATACTGAGGGAGGCCGCCGAGGCCGCTTAACTAGGAGTTGAGAGCGTTGATTTCGCGAATCACGCGCGCCTCGATCTCTCCGCGTGGCAGTCCCGGCGGGATCGGTTCGCCGAATTTGTAGGTTATCGTCCCGGGCTGCTTGAGCCCGCGATGATAGAGCGGGCCACTGTTCACCGCTACCGGCACCACCGGCAGTGCAAGCATTTTGTAGAGGCCTGCAAACCCGGCCTGAAGAGGCCGGTTTTCGCCATGCGGAATGCGCGTGCCTTCAGGAAATATGACCAGCGGCCTCCCGTCCGCGATCATTTTTCTTGCGCTGCGGATCATGTTCATTAGCGCCTTGGCGCCCTGGTCACGCGCCACGGGAATGAGGCCATAGGCGAGCGCCGCCCGTCCCCAGCCGGGAATGGAGAACAGCTCCTTTTTCGCGAAGACCGAGGGGCAGTCGAGCAATGCTGGTGCATCGATCGCCTCGAAGAAACTCTCATGCTTGATCGCGTATAGAACCGGTTCTTCCTGCGGTTTACCTTCGATCGCCAGCCTGATGCCGATGATGTTCTCTAGACACCAGCGCTGCCATTGGGCCCAGTTGCGAACGCGACGGCGGAAAGCAGACACGGAGAACGGCGCGCAGATCAGCGAGGCCGATGTGATGAGGATCGAGCCAAAATAGAACGTCAGATAGAACAGTAGGTTACGAAGCAGTATCATCTGTTTCGTCCGACAAACCTTGCGATACTTCGGAGACGAGCAGCTTGTTGTATTCGAGGAACAATGTGGAAATATCGGGATGGGAGGTCACGGCGTCCTTCACGATGCTGGTTCCCGAAGGAAGAGTGTCGGCTACCTCCGAATAAGCGCGGGCCATGTGCCAGTCCGTCGTGACCAGGCGCGCAGAATCGAATTCCTTCTCCTTCAGCCATTGCGCAACTTCCCCTGCGTTGCTGCGGGTATCCACAGCAAGAAAGCCGAGAGTGACGCAGCACGCCATAGTACGTCCGGAAACTTGGAACTGTTCGGCAAATTCAGCAGGCTTGACCTCGGGGTCGACTCCGGAAACGAACATCTCCTTTGCCAACCCTTGCTCGACCACCTCGAGACCGCGGGCGATGCGGCCCGCCCCCCCGGTAAGGACGATGACGGCATCGGTCTCGGTCTTGGCTGCAGGTGCGGGCAGGGTCAGCGCAAAGGCGAGAAACCCAAATGCGTAAACCAGAAAAACAGCGGCAATCAGACGTAGAATCACAATGATTTCCGCAAGGACGAAAGCACAGTCATGCGCGCCGTGTAGACGGCAATTCCGACGGCGAAAAGCGGGACCAGAGCAATCGACAGCCAATCGATCGCTGAAAGTGACCCTCCTGCCACCATGCCGGATTGCAGTGCGGCGAACTGGGCGGCTAGTGAAGATATGATCAGGATTCCGGCGACGAACCCCAACAGACCGCCCACCGCGGCATCGATCAGGATCGAGCGCTGAAAGATCCGGGCTATCTGGTCGTCGCTTCCGCCCAGTAGGTGTACGATTTCGACGGTCGCGCGATTTCCCCCCAAGGCATTGCGCGATGCCAGCCATACCGCCGCCGCGCTCACTGAAGCAAGCAATGCAATCAGCGCGAATGCCATCCACTTGAGCGCCGAAAGTGCCGAAAGAACCGGCGCAAGCCATTCCGACTGGGCGTCGATCCGGGCATCGGGAGCGACTTCCTGCAAGGCGGTTTCCAGGCGCTCGTAATCCGCGTTTTGCACACCGGAACGCATTTCGACATCAATTATGGCAGGAAGCGGTACCGCTTCCGAATTTTCCCCCGTCCCGAGCCAGGGCTCAAGCAGTTCGGCGATTTCCTCTTCGGAAACTGCACGGAATCCAGCTACGGCGCGATCCGCCGCCAATACGCCTTGTGCCGCTTCAGCCTGTGCCGCCCGCTGCTGAGGGTCGGGCTCGACGATTTGCAAGGTCGCACTTCCGGAAACGTCGGCACGTGCAACCGACACCATGTTCGATAGCGCCAGTGCACCTGCTGCAGCGACGACGGTCAGCATAACCATGATCGCGATCACCCATAGCATCGGCCCACCACGCCGCGTCTGTGGCAAAAGGCCCGCGGCCCGCCTGCCGCGAAAAGGCGCAAGACCACGATCGACGGTTCTGCCGATTGCCGGAGGCCGCTTCACCCGGCTGCTCCCCGTATGCCCTCACGCCGCGGCGGATAGCGTAATGCACCCGTGGGGTCGGCCAGCATGCCTTTCGACAGGCGCATGATCAGGCTTTCCGGAACCTTTCGCAGCAGATGCACGTCATGCGTCGCCACGACGACTGTCGTGCCCAAGCGATTGAGCGCCTCGAACAGGCGCATCAACTTGACTGCCATCTCGGGATCCACATTACCGGTAGGTTCGTCGGCGATGAGGATTTCGGGTCGACCGATGACTGCGCGCGCAATGGCGACACGCTGCTGTTCGCCGCCAGAAAGTGTGGCCGGTCGAGCCTCGGCGCGATGAGCCAGGCCCACCCATTCGAGCATATCCGACACAGGTTCGCGCAGATCGGCTTCGCGCACTCCGGATACCCGTAGGGGAAGCGCTACATTGTCGAAGGCGGAAAGGTGATCGACAAGGCGAAAGTCCTGAAAGACCACGCCCATGCGTCGGCGGAAGGCTGGCAATTTATCGCGCGGCAAGGTGATGACGTCGCGACCGAACATCCTGATGCCTCCACGCGAAGGGCGCTGCGCCAGATAGAGCAGTTTCAGCAGGGAAGTCTTGCCGGCTCCGCTGGCCCCGGTGAGAAAGTAGAAGCGGCTTGAGAACAGGGTGAAGGAAATATTCGAAAGCACTTCCCGGTCGGTACCGTAGCGCAGACCGACATTGTCGAAATGCACGATTTCAGTCTCGCTCGGACCCGTGGAGCGAAAATCGCTGTCGTTCTGAAGGGGAATTTGAGCCGCCATTGTACAATTCGGGCCTATAACCGTCCTTCGATGTGGAAAAAAGCCGCTTGGGCCTTTCGCACACAGCTACGCCGCTTGTCGTGATTCGCCGCTCTCTATAGAGCCTCGACCCACCATGATTATTGCATGTCCGGCCTGCAGCACCCGCTATGTCGTGCCCGACAACGCTATCGGCGTCGATGGCCGGACGGTGCGCTGCGCGAAATGCAAACATTCGTGGTTCCAGGAAGGTGCGAGCGCGGAAGGTGTCGGGGCAAGCGAGCAAGCCGCTACTTCGGAGCCATCGGTTTCGCCATCTCGCGTGCCGGCAAGCCCCCCAACGCCTTCTGCCGGCGCGAACAAAGTCTCGCCGGAAGCCAGTCGCGAACCCGACGGAACGGCATACCCAGGTCCGCAAGCTTCAACAGAAACAGGCGATGTCGCCTCTGCAGCAGAGCTGGCAGGGGCAGCCCATGCGCCGCGCGAACGGACGCCGGACTTCGACGAGACCCCGCCGCCTTCCTTTGTCGAAAAACCCAAGGACGAAACGCAGGGCGAACCGGATTTCGACGGTGAAGTGCACGAAGACGATCTGGTTTCGCGCTTCGACCGGTCGCCGCCTTTTGGGCCTCGTCGCAACACGCTCAAGCTTTGGACCTGGGCCGCAGCTATTTTCGCGCTGCTTGCGGCGGGGGCGATCTTTGCCATGTCGCGTTATGGCACGCCCGATTGGTGGCCGGTCGAAAAGCCACTGTTCGGGGAAGCGCAGCCCGATCTTTCGCTGTCATTCCCACCCGACGCACAGCGTTGGCGCGAACTCGAGAACAAGACCTGGATGTTCACCGCCCGGATCGAAGTGACCAACAATGCGCGCGAACCACGCCGCCTGCCGCCGGTGCTGATCGTTATGCTCAACGAGCGCGAGGACCAGATATACAGCTGGGTGGTACAGCCGCCGCAACCGACATTGGCACCAGGCGAGTCGATTGCCATCGATGAGGCGCGCACCGATGTCCCACGCGGCGCGGTCTATGCCGATGTAGGCTGGGCGCCGCTCTAGGCGCGATCCCGAAAATAGGTGCTTGCCGCTCTGCAAAGGCGCTGCTAGGGGCGCGCTCCTACCGGCGGGTGCGGGTGGTCTCGTTCGCGAGATTCGTTCCCGATACAGACTGTGTGCGGTCGTGGCGGAACTGGTAGACGCGCAACGTTGAGGTCGTTGTGGCCGCAAGGCCGTGGAAGTTCGAGTCTTCTCGACCGCACCAACAGCCCTTTTCCCGGCATTTCCTTGTAATCCGCCGGTTGGCACAATTTTCATTGTCGGCTCTACGAACTTTCGCTTATCATACCGCCGGTTAAACGGGGCGCTCGGGTCGATAATCAATGGATAGCTTTGTTGCAGTTTTGCAATGGACGGCGCTTGTCGTTGCAATCCTGATCGCGCTTTCGTCGCTGGACGATCTATTCGTGGATGCTGTGTTCTGGGCGATGAAGCTCAAGCGCAGGATTTTCGGCCAATCTCGTCCTGGTGCGGTTGCGGCTGAATTGCTGGTCGACAAGCCGGAGCAACCCATCGCGATCATGCTTCCCGCGTGGAAGGAGTTCGACGTCATTGCAAGCATGGTCGAAAGTGCGGTCAATACGCTCGCCTACCGCAACTACATGATCTTCATCGGCACCTATGCCAACGATGCCGAGACCATCGCAGAGGCGGAAAAAGTTACCCGGAGGTACAAACAGGTGCGGCACGTGCGCGTGCCGCACGATGGCCCGACCTGCAAGGCGGATTGCCTCAACCATATCGTTTCCGACATTCTGCAGGTTGAAGAAGAACTGGGCGTCCCGTTCGCCGGGCTGGTATTGCACGATAGCGAAGACGTGCTGCATCCACTGGAGCTTCACCTCTTCAATTATCTGCTCCCCGCCAAGGACATGATCCAGTTGCCCGTCGTCAGCCTGGAACAGCGTTACCGGGATCTTGTCGCCGGAACCTATATGGACGAATTCGCCGAATGGCACGCAAAGGACCTGGTCGTGCGATAGCGTCTGGCCAAAACCGTTCCATCTGCCGGGGTCGGGACCTGCTTTTCACGCCGTGCAATCAAGGCCCTGATGGAGGATGGCGACGCCTTCAACACCGATACCCTGACCGAAGATTACGACATCGGGAACCGGCTCGCCGAACGGGACATGGGCACGATCATCGCGCTCTACCCTGTCGAGTTCCGGACGCGTCGAGGCGCGTTCTTCGGCATGGGGCCCGAGCGAATGGTTACATTTTCCATGCCGCTTTGCGTGCGCGAACACTTTCCCAACACTTTCAAGACCAGCTATCGCCAAAAGGCCCGCTGGATTCTCGGGATTGCGTTGCAGGGATGGTCGCAATTGGGGTGGAGCGGGTCGGCCATAGCCAACTATTTCCTTTTCCGGGACCGCAAGGCGCTCCTCACACCTACCCTCGCCATCCTCGCCTATGCTCTGGTGGTTATCTACCTGGGACTGAATATCTGGTCAAAATCCTCGGGTGGCGACTTCATTCCCCTGTTCTCGGGCCACTGGATCGAATTCGTCGTACTGTGGTTCAACCTGTTCGCGCTGATCGCGCGGATTTTGCAGCGGCTCTTCTTCGTCGAGAGGATATATGGCTGGGGCCATGCCTTCATGTCGGTGCCGCGGATATTCGTGCTTAGCCTCATCAACTTCGCGGCGTCGATGCGGGCGATGAGAATTTTTATCGGCAGCAAGTTCAGCGGCAAGTCGATCGCCTGGGACAAAACCATGCATCGCTTCCCGACTGACGAATGGCTTGGCACCGAGAAGCGAAGAATCGGAGAGATACTGTTGTCTTGGGAGGTGGTGACCCCACCGGCGATCGAGAAGGCACTTGTCGATCAGAAGCTGAATGGCGGAATGCTCGGCGACCTGCTCGTGTGTCACGGGGCGATCGACGAACAGACGCTTGTCGAGGCCGTGGCAACACAGGCCAACTTGCCGACGGCTACCATCAGTCTCGAAATGGTGCGCGAGAACCTCGATTTGCTTGACGAAGAAGTCATGTCACGTCTGCACGTGCTGCCCTTCGGCAGAGGGCAGAATGGCGATGTGATGCTGGCCGTGTCGCGGCCTCTGCCTCCATCGGAGAAAGAGTGGATGCGGACTCGCTTGGGCAGGCCCTTTCGCCAATATATCGTTCCGGACAGCCAGATTACGCGGTTTCTCGGGGCGTTCGTAAAGCAACCGCATTGGGATATCCCGGTCTTCACACTGCCACGACTGCACGAGCTCCTGATCGAGCAGAAAATCCTCAAGCGGCGTGAACTGCGCCGCGCACTCGAAGGGTACGATGTGGCAAGGCACGGCAGTATCGGCAATTACCTCGTCGCAAATAGAACCATATCTCAGCAAGCTTTCGACGAAATGTCGGCTCTCAGGCACAAACTCGTCGAAGCGAAGCGCGAAGAGGCACGAAAGGAACTCGTCGATGCGTAATCTTTCGCTAGGCATTCTGCTCGCAATCGCTGTTTCTGCCACTGCAAACGCGCAAGAAACGAACGATCCGGCAGCCCAACCTTTCCGCGATTTCGAAGCCGGACGCTATTCGGACGCGGAAGTCGGGGCGGAAGCCGCATTGGCACAGGATCCCGACAATCCAGTCTGGTGGGCTCTGTTGGCGGAAGCGCGTGCGAAGAATGGCCAATACCAATCGGCAGCAGGCGCCTTCGCCCGCGCTGCCGAGGAAGAACCCGAAGCGGTACGACGCAGCTACTTTCGCCGCGCCCAGACACTGAACCTCGTCCAGGCGGGCATGCATGCCGAGGCACGCCTGATACTGCGGCAGTCACTCGCCAATCCTTCGCTGGCTGCCGGCAATTCGCTCGATTGGGCGATGGTTGCAATCGCAGCCCGGGACGACGCTTCTGCACAAGAGATACTTGCCAATGAAGAGCTGTATGATGACTTCACGCGGCAGAGTGCGTTGGATGTCGGATACAGTGCCAAGCGACGTGGGCTTGACGGGCGGGCCGTGCGGTTCTTCGAACTGGGCCTCGCACTGGACGAAAGCGAGCAGTTACGTCTTTCGCCTGTCGAGCGCGAAGGTATCCGCAGGGAAATCCGTGAGTTGGAGCGTGATTGGTCCTTCATCGCGCAGGGGAGTTACAGCACGGCAGGGCGGCCTCCGGGCCTGAGCGTAGCGCCGCTGGGCGACGAGCGCGCCATGCAATTCGGGGCCGAAGTTTCGCGGCGGATCGGCGGCTGGCGCAACGGCAAGCCGTTCAGCGTCTTCGCCCGCATCTATCATTCCGAGTTTCTTGATTATGACGCCGCCATCGGCAACGCCACGCAGGGCTGGGTAGGTGCGCGTTACAAGCCTTTTTCAAACCTCAACTTCAATCTCGATGCCAGCAAGCTCATCGCGCTCGACAGCGACGCGATTGACGACTGGTCGGTTCGCAGTGCGATTTCCGGGGGCGAAGGGCTGGAACCCGAAGTGGGGCGCGGCCAGTGGACCTATGCACATTATTACGGCGACTTGTCCTACCTGTTCGAGAATGACGTCGCCTTCGGAATTGCGGAAGGCCGCTTTGGCAGGGCGTTTGCCCTGGGCGACCGCTCGAGTGTAATCACGCCCTATCTGGTGGTCCGCGCAGACCTCGATACCGGGCGCGAGGATGAGGGCGCGCTTGGCGGGGGCGCGGGGGTTTCCCTGCGA
Source organism: Qipengyuania sp. B-5 (assembly GCF_056857815.1). NCBI lineage: Bacteria > Pseudomonadati > Pseudomonadota > Alphaproteobacteria > Sphingomonadales > Erythrobacteraceae > Qipengyuania > Qipengyuania sp. B-5. Next base: position 173,788 of record NZ_JBSXNU010000052.1, read on the forward strand.
CACTGGTTCGACGAAACCGAAACCTCAGCCTGGCGCGGCTTCATCGATTTCGACGTTCAGGCCAGGCAGCGCATAGCGGGCGATCGCCGCGCCACAGGCGTTCTGGCCACAATCACGATCGGACGCTGACGCGTCAGCCGTGCGCCCCGAACAAATTGGCAATGGCGGTTGAAATCCGCAGGTTGAGCGCGTGGGCATCTTCGATCGGATCGATGAAATCTCGCCGGATCGCGTCGTAGCTGTCTCCACCTGACCGCGGGTACTGTGCCTGCTCGTTCATCGCGAAGTCCTGGGTCACCGGATAGCTGGCCGGGAATGCACGGCGCATCTGTGCCAGTGCTTCATCGATGCGCAGGGTGAAAACCATCTCCAGCACATCACGCCTGCTGATATCGTTGGCGCGACTGAATGCCGGGACCGACACCGCCTTCAGGAACATATGCTGGAGCAATGCCAGACGTAGCGCCTGGAGAACGCCGATCATACGTCGAACTTGTTCGCGCTCGGGATGAGGATCTTCGTCAGGCACCAGTTCAAAAAGACGGTGAAGCTTGAGTGCATCGACCCGCAGCCGCGAAGCGAGGCGGCGGAAAACGCCGTTGCGATCATCCTGGATCAGGTATTCGGCCAGGGATTCGCACGCCTGCGACAGGTGCTCTTCGGTTCCCCGATAGGGGCGGCTCGCCCAATAGGCCGAATTGAACAGCTCACCATAGGCGGCAACGGTCTTGATGCTGGCAAGCGCGTTGGACGCACGCACCAGACGCATGATCTGCCGGCCCCGGGGGCTTTCCTTCAGCAGCTGGGCGATGTCGTCGTAGTTACTTTCCGCCGCGCTTCCGACACCGGCGATGATATTCACGGGATAGCCCAGCTGCTGGAGAATAGCGTTGTGTGGGATGGCGCGGATCTGGCGCAAGCTCATTTCGCGATCGGCGGACAGGTCTGATTGGCGGCGCGAGACACGGCTTCCCGTGGAGTTCAGCAGACCTAGCCCGAAAGCGGTTACGGCGCGGCTGTATGTACGGCTGGCAAGGTGGTCCTGCTGGTGATCCTTGATCGCGCGATAGAAATCGAGGCTCAGGTCCGTGCGGCGGTAGAAAGGGTCGGTCGGCGCATCCGGATCGGTATCGGCAGGGGCGAGCTCGGCGATGGTCGAAAGCGTCGCGCGCGCAAGTTCGGGTGTCGCGAAGAAGAGGTATCCGTCTCCGCCCTGGAAACTGGCTTCGGGTTCGAGCTGGATGCCGGCACGGGCGAACCGCCGCCTTGCCCACGGGCTCATCGGCCATTCGAGCCGATCCTTGAAACTGGCGGGATGCGCCCCGCGTCCCATACCTTCGCCATGCGTATTGAATACCAGCGCGGCGACATCGATCAGGCCGTTGGCCGACATGGCATCGGCAAGACGTCCCTGAAGGCGCTCGATAGCGAGGCTCGCCGGAATCTGGCCGACGAAGCGTCCGGCATCGGAGAAGCCTGTCTGGATGGCAATGCGCCCGCGCTTGCGCGCGTAGTCCTGAAAAGCCTCTTCACCGAGCAGCGCATCGAGGAAACGTCCGCCGTGTTCCAACGCCGTCTCCGTCTCGAACAACGGCGAGACATCGACCTTTTCCTCGATCCCGAACAGCTTGGCGAAATAGAGTGCAGCGAGCACGGTGGCAGGCTGTTCGCATTCGGCAACGAGCATGCGAATCGGCGCATCGGAATCAATGTGCTTGAGTATCTGCGCCATAGCGAGGAACTGGCGCACCGCGGTCGAACTCTCGACAGCGAGGGACGCGAAATTGGCTGTAAGCGGCTCGGCATTGCGCACCAGGTCCCGCAGGGCCGCCAATCCTCCCTGACTCCCGAGATCGAGATCGGCTCCACCCTGGATGCGGGACCGGATTGCATTGTGCAATTGCTTGGCGTTCACACGGAAATGGATGTGACCCATGCCAAGTCCGTCGGCCCGCATGGCCGCTGCCAGCGTTTTCAGTGCGACAGCCTTCTCCTGCGAGGCAGAGAGCGCTTCCTCCTCAAGCCGCGAAATGATCGACACCAGGCTCAGAAGCTTGTCGTCGCCGCCTGTCAGGCTGTTGGCCGCTGCCGAAAGGTCGGCGTGATCGGACAGGTCGCCGGCAAATTCCTCGGCGCTTTCGGCAGTGCGTTGCTGCGAAGCGCGCAATGGTTCGAGCAGTGGGTGGTTCGGGTCGATCGTGGCCAACTGATCCGCATAGCGATCCAGCCGCTGCGCCTTTTCCGCGAGCCGGAATGCAATGGAGGTGTACCATTTGATGTCGGTCCGGCCGTCCATGTCGTATCCGACCCAGCTGGCGAAGCGGAAAGGTAACGGTTCCAGCTCGCGCCAGCGATCCGGCCATTGTCCTGCCGCACATTCCAGCAAGCTCGCATTGATCTCATCCCTGGCTTCCTGTGCGTGGGCCAAGGCTGACATGGCACGGCCATGCTCGTATTCCAGAGTGATTTCGGGGCGTTTGGTTTCCGTGCGGCTTACTTCGTATCCGCCACCCGCTGCTTGCGCAACCATCTCGCTTTGTGCCGGGGAGAGCAGGAAAGTCGGGTGCGCGGTGAATACCACATGGAGTTGCGGGTGGGACCACCGCTTGCGGAATTCTTCAAAACCGGCAGTTCCGGAGCAGAAATCCGACAAGCGAACGCCGGTTTTCTGGGGCGTCACGAGACGGCGCAGCCGGTCCGCTCGCGACTCCAGAGACCTTGTCTCAAGTTCACCGACAAGACTGGAGAAATCCGCAAGCGATATTTCGCCAGCCTCGAGCACCCGCGACAGATCGTGCGCCAGCTGGAAGACCGGATTGAACAGCGGTGTTTCCCGCGTCCGCTTGTGCAACTGCCGCAAGGCATCGGTAAGAGTGGCAAAGGTCAGCGGTTGCAGGTCAGGCACGTGGAAACTCCCCTTTCTCTCCAATACGGAGACTGCGCGCGAAAGTGCCCGCGGAGTCAACCTGCCACGTTGCAGTGCAGCATGAATAGGTTTGCGCAACGGCCACTTTACTTGTCGCCGTCAATTCTCCACCCCTCACCGACCATTAACCGAGACCGCCAACCGTGTGGTGACAAGCTGTGCACATGACTGCGACGGGGAAGCGAAAGGCAAATACATGAGCGACTGGACGATCGGCATCCTCGGGGGATCGGGCCTCTACGCAATCGAGGCTTTGCAGGAGAAGCAGTGGATCGAGGTCGGCTCGCCCTGGGGCAAGCCATCGGACAAGATCCTGTGCGGCAAGATCGGACATGTCCGCGTGCGTTTCCTGCCGCGTCATGGCCGCGGCCATCCGATAATCCCGGGCAGGGTCGATGCACGCGCAAACATCGATGCTCTGAAACGCGCAGGCTGCACCGATATCCTTGCCATCAGCGCGGTCGGCTCGCTTTCCGAAGACCTGCCGCCGGGACGGTTCGTCTGCGTCGACCAATTCATCGACAATACCAAGGGTCGTCCGTCCAGTTTCTTCGACAGCGGCTTCGTTGCGCATGTGTCCATGGGCGATCCGGTTTGCGAACGTTTGTCGAAGCACGCCGCCAAGGCAGTCGAGAAGGCAGGCGGCGAAGTGACGATGGGTGCGACCTATCTTGCGATGGAGGGGCCTCAGTTTTCGACCCGCGCCGAAAGCCGCCTCTATCGCCACTGGGGCGCCGAAGTAATCGGCATGACCGGCATGCCCGAAGCCAAGCTCGCACGGGAAGCGGAGCTGCCCTATGCCATGCTGGCTATGGTGACAGACTGGGACAGCTGGCGTGATGGGGAAACGGCGGTCGACGTGAGCGACATCATCGAACAGATGGGCAAGAATGCCGATCTCGCCGCAGCGACCGTGGAGAAATTCTGCAAGGGTCTGCCGAAAAAGCGGACGCCTTCGCCGATCGATCGTGCCCTCGACGACAGCGTCATTACCGCGCCCGACAAGCACGACCGCGAACTGATGGCCAAGCTCGATGCGGTCGCCGGACGTCTGTTCCGCACGGGATGAACGAGCCGCTTGATCTTCTCGTCATCGGCGGCGGCATCAACGGCGCGGGAATTGCCCGCGATGCAGCTGGGCGCGGACTGACGGTCGAACTAGTCGAGAAAGACGATCTTGCGTCGCACACATCCTCCGCCAGCACTAAGCTGGTGCATGGCGGCCTGCGCTATCTGGAGCAGTTCGAATTTCGTCTGGTTGGAGAATCCCTGCGCGAACGCGAAGTGCTGCTCGCGAACGCGCCGCATATCATCTGGCCGCTGCGCTTCGTTCTGCCGCACGAACCCTCGATGCGGCCGAGGTGGATGTTGCAGGCGGGCCTTGCACTGTACGACCGCCTCGGCGGCCGCAAGCGCCTGCCGAAATCGCGCAAGGTGGATCTGCGCATCGCTCCGCATCGCGCGATCTTGCAGGACAGGCTCGTGGCGGGCTTCGAATATTCGGATTGCTGGGTAGAGGATGCGCGGCTGGTCGTCCTTACCGCGATGGATGCCAAAGCACGCGGGGCAAGGATATCGACACGTACCGAGTGCACGAATCTCGTCCGGAGCCAAGCCAACTGGTTGGCCACTGTGCGCGACGGAAACGGCGAGCGGACGATCGTTGCCAAGGCAGTGGTGAACGCCGCGGGTCCGTGGGTCGACAAGGTGGCAAAAGCGGCTCTCGGACAGGGAACACCTGCGCACTTGCGGCTCGTCAAGGGCAGCCACATCATCGTCCCGCGCGCCTATCCGGGCGATCATGCCTATATCTTCCAGCAGGACGACAAGCGCATCGTCTTCGCTATACCTTACGAGCGCGATTATACGCTGATCGGGACGACGGACCTGCTCTATGAGGGCGATCTGGACGATGTCCAGATCACTTCCGACGAACGCGCCTATCTGCGCGAGGCGGTAACGCAATATCTGCGAAGCGGCGTCACCGAAGAGGATATCGTCCATACCTATGCCGGCGTTCGCCCGCTCTATGAGGACAAGGCGGCGAGCAATTCGACGGTCACGCGCGACTATGTCTTCGAAGTCGAAGCTACGGGCGGCGCGCCGATCCTGTCTGTCTATGGCGGCAAGATCACGACCTATCGCAAGCTTGCCGAACATGCGCTGGCCAAGCTCTCGCAGCATATGGATATTCCGGGCGAGGCATGGACCGTCGATGCGCCTTTGCCGGGCGGCGATATTGCAGATGCCGATTTCGCGCGCTTTTTGTGGGATGCCGGGGAGCGGCACATATGGATACCGCCCGAAATGCTGCTCCGTCTCGGGCGTGCCTACGGAACCCGGATCGATAAGGTGGTGGGTACGGCGACCGCTCTCGAAGGCTTGGGTGAACATTTCGGCGGCGATCTCTACGAGGCGGAACTGGAATATCTCGTGGCGCATGAATTCGCCCGGACGGCTGACGACGTACTGTGGCGGCGCAGCAAGCTGGGTATGCATCTGTCTGAACAAGCTACGGATTCCGTTGCGCGTTGGTTCGCTCAGCGGGATTGATTAGTTCTCTCGGAACAACGGCTTGCAACAAAGCTTGAAAGGGCATCGCGACAGGTCCAAGTGGCCTCGTCAGACCACCCCTGATTCACCGGAGTCGCATGGCCCTGCACGATCCTGCCCGCCTTTCCCCTATCTCCCGCCAGATTTTGCGCGAGGACTATCGCGCAGAGGAGAACGCCTGCGTCGCGCAGCGCATGGAACAGGCCGCCCAGGCCGAGGCGAAACATTCCGAAGCGGCAGCTTTGGCATCCAAGCTGATCGAAGGCGCGCGGCGCCGCAAGGCGAGCGGTATAGATGCCTTCCTGCACCAGTATGGCCTTGCGACAGAAGAAGGCGTGGCGCTGATGTGCCTTGCCGAGGCGCTGCTTCGCGTACCGGATGCGGCCACAGCCGATGCACTGATCCGCGACAAGATCGGCGATATCGACTGGTCCGAACATATGGGCGAAAGTTCATCCACCTTCGTCAACGCGGCGACTTTCTCGCTGATGCTGACCGGCGAAGTACTCGAACGGCCGGAAGAGGCGCAAAAGGGCATGGGCTCGACGCTCAAACGAGCGGTCAACCGCCTGGGCGAGCCAGTAATCCGCAGGGCTACCCTGCAGGCGATGCGTATCCTTGGTGGTCAGTTCGTCTATGGCCGCACGATCGATGAATCCCTGAAGCGGGCCGCGCCCGAGCGTGCCAAGGAGCTTACCCACAGCTTCGATATGCTTGGCGAGGCGGCGATGACCTATGCCGATGCCGACCGTTATGCTGCCAATTACGAGAAGGCCATCGACCGGCTGGTGCGCGAGGCATCGGGCAAGGTTTCGACCTCGCCGGGTATCTCGGTGAAACTGTCTGCTCTGCATCCGAAATACAGTTTCCTGCACGCCGATGAGGCGGTAGCGGACATGCTGCCGATCGTGCGCCACCTCGCCACCAAGGCGCGCGATGCGAATATCCATTTCACCATCGACGCCGAGGAAGCCGACAGGCTCGAATTGTCGATGGACATCATTGAGGCCCTGGTACGCGACGACAGCCTGTTCAAGCGAGCTGACGGCAGCCGCTGGGAAGGCTTTGGACTTGCGATCCAGGCCTATCAGAAGCGTGGACTTCCCATGTGCGACTGGGTCGCGCGGCTGGCACGCAAATACGACCGCAAGTTCTTCGTCCGGCTGGTGAAGGGCGCTTATTGGGATACCGAGATCAAACTCAGCCAGGTGGGCGGTTTCACGGATTTCCCCGTATTCACACGCAAATTGGGTACCGATGTCAGCTATCTCGCCTGTGCCGAAAAGCTGCTTGCCAGCGACGATGTCATCTACCCGGCATTCGCCACGCACAACGCCTATACGATTGGCGCGGTCAAAGCCTTAGCCGGAAGCAAGGAATTCGAATTCCAGCGTCTCCACGGCATGGGCGAGGACATATACGGGGCGCTCGCTCAGGAAGAGGGCAACCGGAAGACCAACGTGCGTATCTATGCGCCAACGGGGACGCACAAGGACCTGCTTGCATATCTGGTACGCCGCCTTCTCGAGAACGGCGCAAATTCCAGCTTCGTCAATCGCATGGCGGATGCGGAAATCCCGGTAGAAGAGCTGGTAACCTGCCCGATCAAGGATATGCGAGGGCTCAAACCCTATCGCAATCCGGGAATCCCGCTGCCGAGCGATATCTTCCCCAACCGCCGCAATTCCGCAGGGATCGATCTGTCCGATCCGCTGGTCCGCGAGCCGCTGATTGAACGGCTGAAGAAACTGGACAGCAAGCATTGGCGCGCAGAGCCGACCTTCATGTCTTCTGCCGAGGGCGAAGTCGCGCCGATCAACAAGCCGCATGATCTTTCCGCCGAGGTCGGCACACGCCGCGACGCGCTCGACTTCGAGGTCGAGGAAGCGATCACGCGCGCCGTAGCGATCCAGCCGGGCTGGAACGCGCTTGGCGGCGAAAAGCGCGCCTTGCTGCTGGAAGCGGCGGCAGACCTCTTCGAGGAACATACCGACGAGTTCCTCTCTCTCTGCCAGCGAGAGGCCGGCAAGACATTGCAGGATGCCGTGCTCGAATTGCGCGAAGCGGTGGATTTCCTCCGCTACTATGCCACCGAGGCACGGCGCTTGTTCACCACCCCGACGCCCCTGCCGGGCCCGACCGGGGAAGAAAACCGCCTGACGCTGAACGGCCGCGGCGTATTCGCCTGCATTTCGCCGTGGAATTTCCCACTGGCGATCTTCATCGGTACGCCTGCCGCAGCGTTGGCCGCCGGTAATACGGTCGTTGCCAAGCCTGCCGAACAGACCCCGCTGATTGCCGCACTGGCAGTCGACTTGTGCCACAAGGCGGGCATTCCGGAAGAAGCTTTCCAGATCCTGCCCGGCGCCGGGGATGTCGGCGAATTCATCACTTCGGATCCCCGCATCGCCGGAGTAGCCTTCACCGGTTCGACCCAGACCGCCCAGGCGATCAATCGCGGCCTTGCTTCGCGCGACGGACCGATCGCCACCCTGATCGCCGAAACCGGCGGGCAGAACGCAATGATCGTCGACTCGACCGCACTGCCGGAACAAGTCACGCGCGATGTCGTAGCTTCTGCGTTCCAGAGTGCAGGCCAGCGCTGTTCGGCGCTGCGCGTGTTGCATATTCAGGAAGATGTCTATGACGAAATGCTGACGATGATCCGCGGTGGATTCGAGGCATTGACCCTGGGCAACCCGGAAAATCTCGCCACCGATGTCGGACCGGTAATCGATCCCGATGCGAAGGCAGCTCTCGAACGCCATGTCGCACGCCGCAAGACCGGCGGCGCTCAGGTCTGGCGCCGCAGGCTGCATCGCGGTGCTTCCAAGGGCTGCTATGTCGCGCCGACGATCATCGAGCTTGATTCGATCCTCGATCTCAAGCGCGAAAATTTCGGGCCGATCCTCCATGTGGTGAAATATCGCGCCTCTGAAATCGACCGCGTGATCGAAGAAATCAATGCCACCGGCTACGGCCTGACGCTGGGCCTGCACAGCCGCAACGACGACATGCGCGCCTATGTCGAGGCACGTGCCAGGGTCGGCAATTTCTACGTCAATCGCAACCAGATCGGTGCCGTGGTGGAAAGCCAGCCGTTCGGAGGCGAGGGTCTGTCCGGGACCGGCCCGAAGGCTGGTGGGCCGAACTATGTGACCCGCTTCGCAACCGAACGCGTGGTGTGCATCGATACCACGGCAGCGGGCGGCAATGCGACGCTGCTGGCAAGCGGATAACCCAAGTCATTGCGAATCCATGGCATGGCTGCTTTAAGGCCGCCCATGGTTCGCATTTTTCGCACGGCGTTACTGCTGCTCGCGCTGGGATGGTCATCGTTTGCCGCAGCAGCGGTCGACATTACTTTCCATTCCTTCAACGGATCGGTGCTGGCGGGCCGCTATCCCCATACCTTTGTGTCGATGGAAGGCACTCTGGAGGATGGCACACCGGTCAAGGAGAACTTCGGCTTTTCAGCCAAAAGAGCTTCGCTGGCGGTGCTGAACGGGCCGGTCGAACACATGATCCTGGTCGAAGAGGAAAAGTGGTTGCGCAAGACGAACCGCCATTTCACCCTACCGATGACCGACGAGCAATATCGCAAGGTCAGCGCTCTGGTCGAGGCCTGGCGCAACGCACCTGGAAAATATTACGATCTCGAAACGCGCAACTGCATTCATTTCGTTGGCGAGATCGCCAAGATCATGGGATTGAAGGTCAACTACCCCGACAAGCTGCTGCGCAAACCCAAAAGCTGGCTCAACTACATAACTACGCTAAATCCGCAGCTGGGCTGAAAGCCCGATCAGGCCGTGACTGTTTGACGCTGTTCGCCAAGGATACTCCACGAGGCGAGAAACAATCCTGCCACCAGCGGCCCGATGACGATTCCGGACAGGCCGAACAATGCGATACCGCCCAGCGTCGTGATCAGGATCAGCCAGTCGGGAATACCCGTATCGCGGCCTACCAGAATGGGCCGCAGGACATTGTCGATCATTCCGATCACCGCGACGCCAGAGATAATGACTACGATGCCCTCCCAGATTGCTCCGGTCGCCAGAAGGTAGATCGCAGCGGGCACCCACACGATGGCGGGACCGACGGCAGGCAGGAGGGATGCGATAGCCATGATCACGCCGAGCAACAGCACCGAAGGTATTCCGACGATCCAGAAGGTGATGGCGCCTAACGCACCCTGCACCAATCCCACCACGACCGAACCTTTGATCGTGGCTCGCACCAGCACGAGGAACCGTTCGGCAAGCCGATCCGCAATGGAGCGCTCGAACGGCAAAGCTGCAAGCACATGCTCCGCAACCGCCCGCCCATCACGCAAAAGGAAGAAACCGACATAAAGCGCTATGGCGAAGCCCAGTACGAAGCCGAACACGCTGCCGCCTATCGCCAAGGCCTGCTGGGCGATCATGCCGAGACTCGCCTGAACAAATGCAGTGGCACGTTCCTGAACCTCGCCCAGATTCCCGAAGCCGGCACTGTCGAGTGAGGCCTGAATATTGGCCGGCAGGGCGCTGAACACCTGGCTGAAATACATGGCGACATCGATCTCGCCATCCCTGAATGCGAGGAAGACCTGCGCCGCCTCGTCCACGACCGCCGAACCGATCCACATGGCCGGCAGCACCACAGCCAGGAGAATGACGATAAGCGTCAGCAAAGCCGACTGTGTCTCGTGCCCCCGGCGTTTGACGAGAAACCAGAGATAAAGTGGCTGGAACAGGACCGCGGCCAGTACCGCCCAGAGCAGCGGCTGGAAGAAAGGCAGGACGACCACCAGCAGAGCGAAGGAAACCAGCGCAAGAAACAGCAGGAAGCCGCCCTGCTCGAGCCGGTTCGGTGTCTTGCCGTCCATGACTGCCCCTCTTTGCGGCTCTGGATTAAACCGATTGTTTAAATATGGTGGCACGGAATTCAGCCATTTTATCAGATCCCTCTCAACCAGTAATTGGTCTGTTAAACCGTAAATGAGTCAATCGGGAAGGACTTTAAGCCGAAAACGTGTCAAAGATTTTTCGGCATCGCCAAGGGCTCTATTGGGATTGGGCCCAGAGCCCCTTCAACGACCGAGCGCCTGAAGAGACGGCCATGTGGTAATTGCAGCGCTGGCGTGATGCCGAACTGCTCAAGTCGCTGCGAAACACTGCGATGACCGCTAAATTCCGGAAACGCGCTCACTATCTCCCTTGGAGAGACTAGCTCCTTTCGGATTTTAAGGACGACTGCAAGAGGGACACCGCTCCCCGACCACTCCAAGCCGAGGAATTTGGCGCATCTGTGGCACTCACCGAGCTGCAGGCGCAAAGCGCGATCTGCCTGTTTCAAGGTAAGTATCGGATTGCGTTTGAAGCTCAGTTGAAGGACGTCAGTTTCTGCCAGTCTCAGATTTGAAGTGTCCGTCGTCAGAACATTTGGCACAACTCGTGGCGTAGATCAGCGGAGTGTGGGCCTCGTCTCGGATTGATGTTTAGGCGGCGAGCTTGCAGTGTTGCAAGCGCCGATGTTCGAGTGTCTTTCGCTTGATCCTTTCTCTT